>JBBQDZ010000239.1:0-1669 GCA_038320185.1 Gaiellales bacterium | reverse complement strand
CCCCCTCCAGAGTGTCGCTGAGGCCCTCCGCTAAGGTGTCCCGCCGTGCCGAAGACACTCATCATCGCCGAGAAGCCGTCCGTCGCGCGCGACCTCACGGCCGCCCTTCCCGGCAGCTTCCAGAAGCAGGGAGACACTCACTTCGAGTCTGACGATTACATCGTCACGTTCGCTGTTGGACACCTCGTCGAGCTCGCCCAACCGGAGGAGTACGACGACCGCTTCAAGAAGTGGCGCATGGCGGACCTGCCGATCGTTCCGGACGCGTTCAAGCTGAAGCCGCGCGACGCGAAGTCCCAGAAGCAGCTTCGCGCGATCCACAAGCTCCTGAAGCGCCCCGACGTCGCCCGCGTCGTCAATGCCTGCGACGCCGGCCGCGAGGGTGAGCTGATCTTCGCCTACATCTACGAGACCTCGGGCGTCGACAAGCCCGTCGAGCGGCTGTGGATCAATTCGATGACGCGTCAGGCGATCCGCGAGGGTTTCGAGCGGCTTCGTCCAGGCTCGCAGCTCGGCTCGCTAGAGGCGGCCGCGCGCTCTCGCTCGGAGGCGGATTGGCTCGTCGGGATGAACGCGACGCGCGCGGCGACGATCCGCGGCCGAGCGTGGGTGGGTGGCGTCGTCTCTCTCGGCCGGGTGCAGACCCCTACGCTCGCGATGATTGTCCGGCGCGAGCGCGAGATCCAGGCGTTCGAGCCCGAGCCCTACTGGCTCGTCCATGCCACCTTCGACCCGCGGTACGCGGGCCTCTGGTTCGAGGGTAAAGAGACGAGGCTGAAGGAGGGGGCGCGCGCGGAGGCGATCGCCGCGAAGGTGTCCGGAAGGAACGGCGTCATCGACTCGGTCGAACGCAAGGAGCAATCCGAGCGGGCTCCGCTCCTGTACGACCTGACCTCGCTCCAGCGCGACGCCAACCGCCGCTTCGGCTTCTCCGCCCGCCGCACGCTGAGCACCGCCCAGTCGCTCTACGAGGACAAGAAGGCGCTCACCTACCCGCGAACCTCGTCGCGGTACCTCTCGGGCGACATGGCCTCTTTGCTCAAGCCGACGGCCGGGACGCTCCTGCCCATCCCCGACTACGCACAGGGGGCGCGGTTCGTCCTCGACCTCGAGCAGCTCCCGCTCGCCCGGGTCGTGAACGACGCACGGGTGGATGACCATCACGCGATCATCCCGACGGACGTCGACCATGACGTCACTGCCTTCTCGCCCGACGAGCGGCGCATTTTCGACCTGGTCGCACGGCGCTTCCTGTCGGTCTTCCATCCGCCTGCGCGCTATGCCCGGACGACAGTGGTCACGCTCGTGGAGGAGGAGCGCTTCCGGACGCGCGGCAAGATCACGCTCGATCCCGGCTGGCGCGCCGTCTACGGCCTGGAGGCGGACGAGCCGGCGAAGCAAGGGGAGGACGAGACGGAGTCCGAGGGCGAGCTGCCTCGTCTTGAGCGCGGCCAGCAGGTGCGATGCGTCGAGGCGGTCGTCGAGGCGACGCAGACGAAGCCGCCGCCGCGGTACACCGAGGCGACGCTGCTCTCCGCGATGGAGACGGCGGGCAAGCTGATCGACGACGAGGAGCTGCGCGAGGCGATGAAGGAGCGCGGCCTCGGCACCCCTGCCACCCGCGCCGAGACGATCGAGACGCTGATCCGGCGCGAGTACATCGAGCGAG
>JBBQDZ010000238.1:0-1726 GCA_038320185.1 Gaiellales bacterium | reverse complement strand
CTCGTCCATCTCGAAGGCAGCGAGGATCGTCTCGACGAGAACCGTCGCGCGGATCGACCCGTGCGGGACGCCGAGCGCCTTCTGCGCGAAGACGAACACGTCGTTCCAGAGCCGCGCCTCGAGGTGGCTCTCGAGCTTCGGTAGGTAGAAGTAGGGGCCGGTTGCCCGCTCGAGCAGCTCGCGGGCGTTGTGGAAGAAGTAGAGCCCAAAGTCGAAGAGGCTCGCCGACACCGGCTCCCCGTCGACGAGGACGTGGCGCTCCGGCAAGTGCCAGCCCCGGGGGCGCACCATCAGCGTCGCGAGCTCGTCGTTCAGACGGTACGACTTGTCACCGGTGTCGAGCGAGAGCGTCCGGCGAACCGCCTCCTTCAGGTTCTGCTGGCCGTCGACTACGTTCTCCCAGGTCGGCGAGTTCGCGTCCTCGAAGTCGGCCATGAAGACGCGGGCGCGGGAGTTGAGCGCGTTGATCACCATCTTGCGGTCGACCGGCCCGGTGATCTCGACCCGGCGGTCCTCGAGGTCTGGCGGCACGTTGGCGACGCGCCAGTCCCCCTCGCGAATCTCTCGCGTCTCGGTGAGGAAGTCTGGAAGCTCGCCCTCGGTCAGCCGGTGCTGGCGCTCGGCCCGGCGGTCGAGCAGCTCGCGCCGCCGCGGGCCGAACTCGAGCTGGAGCGATGCGACGAACCCGAGCGCCTCCGGCGAGGCGATCTCCGCGACCGTATCGGTCAGCCGGCCGCGGATCTCGACGCCGTTCACGGCGGTACAGTGCCACCTTGATCGCCGACGCGCACAACGACCTCTTCCTGGAGGTGGCGTGGCGGCTCTCGGAGGGCGAGGCGAACCCCTTTGCCGAGCAGTGGCTGCCGAGGCTGGAGGCAGGCGGCGTCGGGCTGCAGATCTGCCCGATCTACGTCGACCTCGAGTTCCTGCCAGAAGCAGCGGCGCGGCAGGCGCTCGCGATCGCAGCTGCCTTCCACCGCACGCTCTGGTCGAACGAGCAGCGGGTGCGCTGGGTGCGATCGGCGGCGGATCTCGAGAGCGACGGCCGGATCGGTCTGATGCTGGCGCTCGAGGGGGCGGAGCCGCTGGGCTCGACGCCGGAGCTCCTCGACGCCTTCGTCGCGCTCGGCGTCCGCATGGTGGGGCTCACCTGGAACCGCCGTAACGCCTTCGCCGACGGCGCCGCGGAGCCGGCGCGCGGCGGCCTCAGCCGTCTTGGGGAGCAGCTCGTCGATCGCATCGCGGAGCTGGGACTCGTCCTCGACCTGGCGCACGCCTCCGAGCGGACGTTCGCCGACGTCCTCGAGCGCGCGGCCGATGTCCCCGTGCTGGTCTCGCATGCCGGCTGCCGCGCGCTGCGCGACTCGCCGCGCAACGTCACGGACGACCAGCTGCGCTCGGTCGCGGAGCGCGGTGGCCTCTTCGGTCCCGCCGCGCTGCCGAGCATGATCGACCCGGCCGCGCCGACGCTCGAGCGCTACCTCGATCACGTCGAGCATGCGGTCTCCGTGATGGGGATCGACCACGTTTGCCTCGGAGCGGACTTCGTCTCGCAGCTCTTCGCCTCCGGCGCCTTGCGCGTCTCGCAGCGCGACCTGATGCTGCTCCCGTCGGGTCTGACGCCCGGAACGCCGATCGAGCGTTTGACCGGCCCCGCCGACTACCCGAACCTCGTCGAGGGCCTGCGCGGCCGCGGGTACGAGGAAGAGCGGCTGGAGGCGATCCT
>JBBQDZ010000237.1:0-1727 GCA_038320185.1 Gaiellales bacterium | reverse complement strand
GGCGGGTCCTCGAGACCGCCCTCGAGCGCCAGCGTGAAGCGATCCGCTCCCTGCGCGATCTCTCCTTCGACCTCGAGCCGGTGGTGCTGCGGGACCAGGGCTTCGGACCGGCGGTGCGGGCGCTCGCAGAGCACGTGGGGTTCCAGCAGGGCGTGAGGATCGAGCTCGACATCGAGGCCGCCGAAGGCGTCACGGAGAAGGCGAAGGTGGCCCTCTACCAGATCATCCGCGAGGCGCTGAACCAGGCGATGAGGCGAACCCCGGCGAGCGTGTCGGTGAGCGTGACGAGGGACGCCCTCGGCGACGTCGAGACGGTCGTGGCGGACGACGGCGCCGACGAGCGTCGGCGGGGCGGCCTCGAGCTGCTACAGGAGCGGGCGCGAACCCTCGACGGCGAGGTCGCGGCGGAGCCCGGCCCGGACGGCGGCACCGTCGTGCGCGTGCTGCTCCCGGCACACCGGGTGCGGCGCTAACATCGGCCGCCGTGGCAGAGGGCACGCACATCCTCTTCGTGTCGAAGCCGACGGGCTACGAGCTGCGCGAGCGCGAGGGCCACGCGCCGTCGGCCGGCAGCGAGGTCGAGGATGAGGATGGCGGGCGAATGAGGGTCGTCAAGGTCGCGGCCTCGCCGCTCCCGGGCGACTCCCGGCGCTGCGCCTACCTGGTCCCATCCTAGGAGCCTGGGTCCCTACTCGGGTCGCCTCGTGCGGCCGGTTCAGATGGAGCGCGGGCATGCCCGCACTCCTGAGGTCGCCACCGCAAGCGGTGCCTAGGAGCGGGTGTCTACTCGGGTGCGCTCGTGCGGTCGGTTCGGACGGAGCGCGGGCAAGCCCGCACTCCTGAGGGTCGGCACCGCAAGCGGCGCCTAGACGCCCTCCTCGGCCGCCGTCTCGGCGGCGAGTCGGCCGAAGACGAGCGCCGCCGCGAGGCCGCTCGCGTAGCCGCCCGTCGAGATTCCGCCCGCGTCGGCCCCGGCGGCGTACAGGCAGGGCACGGCCGACCCGTCAGGTCGCAGCACGCGAGCGTGCGCGTCGATCCGCAGGCCGCCGATGGTGTGCGTGATCCCCGGCTTGACCCGGACCGCGACGACCGCTTCCGGAGGCGCGGCAAACGGGAGCTCGCGCGGGTCGAGACGTGTCGGCGCCGCGGCCACGAGGTCGCTCACTGCTCGCTCTCGCACCGGTTGTCCGAGCGCGGCCTCGTCGAGGACGTACCACGCCCGGGCTCCCGGCTGGCGCGCCGTCGCCTGGACGAGATCGTTCTCCGACCACGACACCTCGCGCCCGAAGAACTCCTCGCCCCGCTCGTTGTAGATGCGCGCGTGAGCGCCGTAGAGCTGGGCCTGCGAGACGAAGTCGGCCTCGCCGAAGTCGGCATCGGGCATGTTTCGCCCGTAGAACTCGTCCATCCCCGCCGAGAGAGCCGCGCCGCGCTCGATGCCGAGGCGGAGGCCCTCGCCGTCGCTCCACCCGTTCGCCCGCAGGCGGAGCGGCGCCGCCGGCCGGACGTAGCCGGCGACGAGCTCGCGCGATCCCTGGAAGCCTCCTGTGGCGAGCAGCAGGGGCCCGTCGAGGTGCGGCGCCGAAACGCCGAGCCGCACGTCGCCGGCAGCGCGAACCAGCGCCTCCGTCAGGCCATGCGGATCGAAGCGCAGCCCGACCGTCCGCTCGTTGCCGGTCTCCTCCCGGACGACCGGTGCCCCGAGCAAGCGAACCCACTCGAGCCCC
>JBBQDZ010000236.1:0-1728 GCA_038320185.1 Gaiellales bacterium | reverse complement strand
GCGGTCGTGGGGCTGTCGTCGAACGAGCTGCGGCCGAGCAACTTCGTCGCCTTCTACCTGCAGCGGCACGGCTACAGGATCGTCCCGGTCAACCCGCGCGAGACGGAGGTGCTCGGCGAGCGAAGCTATCCGTCGCTGTCGGCGATCCCCGAGCCCGTCGACGCGGTCGACGTCTTCCGGGCCTCCGACGCGGTGCCGGCGATCGCCGAGGAGGCGGTCGCGGTCGGCGCGAAGGCGCTGTGGCTCCAGTTCGGCGTGATCAGCGAGCAGGGCGCGCAGACCGCGACCGACGGCGGCCTCCAGGTCGTCATGGACCGGTGCATGAAGATCGAGCACGCCCGCTACCTCGGGCGGATGCACTGGCTCGGCTTCAACACGGGGCAAATCAGCGCGCGACGCGGGTCGCGAAGCACGTCCTAGGTGGAGGTGGCAGACATGTCCGCACCGGCACATAGCGCACCGGGCGGCGAGAGGCGTGGATCGCAGCCGATCGCCGATTACGGGTTTCTTGCCGACTGCAACTCGGCGGCGCTCGTCGCGCGGGACGGTTCGATCGATTGGCTATGCCTGCCGCGGTACGACAGCGCCTCGGTGTTGGGCCGCATCCTCGACCCGTCGGCCGGCCACTGGTCGATCTGCCCCGCGGCGGCGTTCGCGAGCGGACGCCGCTATCTGCCCGGGACACTGGTGATCGAGACGACCTTCGAGACGTCCACGGGCACCGTCAGGGTGACGGACGCGCTCGTCTTCGCCGAAGGTCAGCGCGGACACGACCTCGGCCTCGACGCGCCTCACGAGCTGCTGCGCAGCGTCGAAGGAGTGTCTGGTGAGGTTCCGCTCGACTTTGAGCTGGCGCCGCGTCCGGAGTACGGGCTCGTTCGACCGCTCTTCCGGAAGGAGGGCGACGGCGGTCGAACGTTCGGTGGGCCGAGCCGCATGACCTTGCGCGCGGGCGTATCCGTCGAGATCGACGACGCCACGATGCGGGCGGCCTTCACCGTGTCGGCCGGCGAGCATGTCGGGTTTTCGCTTCGGTGGGTGCCGACCGAGGTGCGCGAGGCGCCGGCCGCGACTGCGCCCGACGCGGTTTCCGCGCGGATCGCGGACACCGTCGAGGCATGGCGGTCGTGGGAGGCCGAGCACGATATCTACGAGGGTCCGCGCCGGGAGCTGGTACGTCTCAGCTCGCGCGTGCTGAAGGGCCTGACCTATCGCCCGACGGGAGCGATCGTCGCAGCGCCGACGACGTCGCTGCCCGAGGCCGTCGGCGGCGAGCGCAACTGGGACTACCGCTACGCCTGGATCCGCGACGCGAGCCTGACGCTCGAGGCGCTGTACATCGGCAGCTGTAGCGACGAGGCCGCGGAGTTCGTCTCGTTCATGACCAGCTCCGCGGGAGGGGGCGGCTCGCTGCAGATCATGTACGGGATCGGGGGCGAGCACGACCTCAGCGAGCGCGAGCTCCCGCATCTGCGCGGGTGGCGGGATTCGAAACCGGTACGGGTCGGCAACGGCGCCTGGGGCCAGACGCAGCTCGACGTCTACGGAGAGCTCCTCAACGCGCTCTATCTCTACCGCGAGCAGCTCGGGGAGCTCCACCCGGAGATCCAGGAGTTCGTCGCGTATCTCGCCGACATGGCCGCACGGCGGTGGCATGAGAAGGATGCCGGCATGTGGGAGATGCGCGGCGAGGCGCGCCACCACCTCTCGTCGAAGGTCCTGTGCTGG
>JBBQDZ010000235.1:0-1744 GCA_038320185.1 Gaiellales bacterium | reverse complement strand
GAGGCGCTGCTCGAACGGCTGCGCGCGGAGCTGTCGCGGCCACGGCGCGTGCTCGATGCCCGCGTTCGGGCCGAGCGCGAAGCGCTCAGGGAACAGGCGAGGCTTGCACGCGAACGTCTGCAGACACTCGAGCGCGCTCTCGCCGAACGCGAAGGACTGCCGCCGGCTGCGCGTGCGCTCGCGGAGGAGGGAGAGCGGCTAGCGCTCTCGCTGCTCGACGTCGAGCCGGGAAGCGAGCGAGCGGTCGCCGCGGCGCTCGGGCACCGCGCTCCTGCGCTCATGGCCGCCGACGCACGCGCCGCGCTCGCCCTGGCTGAGCGCGCGAGGGCCGCAGGGCTCGGCAGCGTTGTCGTCCTGACGCGCGACCCGCGCGACCTCGTCCGTGAGCTGCCGATCGTCTCCAAGGAAGAGCTGCTCCACTCCCGTGTTCCGGCCGTCACGCCCGAGGGCTTCGGTTACGACCCGCAACGCGGAGAGATCTGGTTCGCGGGCGAGACCGCCGAAGCTGTCTGGCTCGAGCTCGAGGCGCGGCGGCGCGCGCTTGCCGCCGAAGTGGAGGAGTTCGAAGACCGGGTCGAGGCTCCGATTCCCGAAGACGCTTACTCCGCGACGCGCGATCCACTCACGGTGGCGCTCGCGCGACTTGCCGCGCAGCTCGTCGAGACACTCGAGGGAGTCGGGGACGACCGCTTCGAGGCGCCGTTGCGCGCACGCGCAGATGCAGGTTCTTCGAGGACCGGAGCGCTCGCGGAAGAGCTGCGCCGCCTCGGCGCCGAAGAGGTCGATGCACGCCGGGCTACCGCCGAGGCAGGTGAGCGGCTGAGCGCAGTCGACGTCGAGCGCGCCCGGATCGAAGCGGAGGCCGACGAGGTGCGCCGCCGCTTCGAGGCCACCGACGCGCAGCCTGCAGAAGGAGACGACCGCGGGGAGCTTGCCGACCGCATCGAGCGGCTCGAGCGCCGCCGCGAATCGCTGGGCCAGGTCAACCCGCTCGCGAAGCAGGAGTACGACGAGGAGAAGGAGCGCCTCGTCGAGCTCTCGACGCAGCGCGCCGACCTCGAAGAGAGCCTCAAGGAGCTCGAGAAGCTTCGCGACGACCTGGCGCGCACGGTCGAACAGCGGTTTGCAGAGACGTTCGCGTCCGTGCAGGAGAACTTCACCGAGGTGGCCGCGACGCTCTTTCCAGGTGGCGAAGGGCGACTCCGCCTCACGGAGCCCGAGGACGAAGACGAACAGCCCGGCATCGAGGTCGAGCTGCGTCCTGCGGGTAAGAAAGTGACTCGCCTGTCACTCCTGTCGGGCGGCGAGAAGGCACTCGGCGCGATCTCGTTCCTGTTCGCCCTTTTTCTCGCGAGACCGTGCCCGTTCTATCTGCTCGACGAGGTCGAGGCTGCACTCGACGACACGAACATCGGCCGGTTCGTCGAGTTGCTGCGCCGCTACTCGGATCGGGCGCAGTTCATCGTCATCACGCACCAGAAGAGGACGATGGAGGCCGCGGATATCCTCTACGGCGTGACGATGGGCGCCGACGGGGTCTCGCAGATCGTTTCCCGGCGCCTGCCACGCGAGCAGGCCGCCGCGATTGCCTCGTAGCTGGGCGGAGCTACTCGGAGAGGAGAACGCGCAGCCTGAGCCGGAGGTGGAGCGTTCCGGGCTCTTCTCGCGGCTGCGCGAGTCGCTGTCCAAGAGTCGCACCGCTCTCACGGCGGAGCTCGCATCGGCGGCGTTCGATCCTGGTGAC
>JBBQDZ010000234.1:0-1791 GCA_038320185.1 Gaiellales bacterium | reverse complement strand
CATCGTGGTGTCCCGCTGCTCGGTCGTCTCGAAGCGCATCGTCTGCGTCAGCTTCGTCTGCTCACCGAGATCCTCGAACTCGAGCGTCTGCAGGTGGTTCTGGAACGTCTGCACGAGGCGCTCGGGTGGCTCGACCTCGCGAAACTCGCCCTCGACGACGCCGAAGGCGGTTCGGAACCGGTAGGTGCCCCCGGGACGGACGTCCATCTCCTCGACGACGGTGCCATCGCCCCACCATTCGGGGATCAGCTTCGGATCCGTCCAGACGGAGTAGACGTGCGTGCGCGGTGCGTCGAAGATCCGCTCGACGCGGATCTCGAGCTCGTTCGGGGTGGTGACGGTGGTGCTCATTGTGCTCCTTTCGTGCGTTCGACAACCTGCGCGAAGCGGTCGAGCCGCTGCAGCCACGTGCTGATGCCCTCGAAGGCATGGGGCACGGGTGTGCATCTGCGGGCACGGCCGACCTTCTCCGTGGCGACGAGGTTCGCCTCCTCGAGCAGCCGGATGTGCTTCTTCATCCCGGTCAGCGACATGCTGAAGGGCTCGGCAAGGTCGCTGATCGTCGCGCTGCCGGCGCCGAGCCGTTCGAGCACGGCGCGCCGGGTAGGGTCGGCGAGGGCCGCGAACGCTCGATCGAGGGTTGTTGGACACTGAACCATTAAGTTCAGTATGGCAGACCCCGTCCGGAAAGGGCAGTCGGGTCCGGGCTACTGACCAGGCCGTCCGCAACGACCATTTTCCGGCCGCTGATCGCTGATCGCGCTCCTACCGCGAGCGTGGCGTCAGTACAGCGCGGCGGCGAGGCGCCGTCGGGCGTCTCGGGCGAGCGGGTGCTCGACCCCCAGCTCGTCGAGGACTGCCACCACGACGCGGCGAAGATCGTCCTTTGCGCCGTCAGCCGAGGGGATCGCGGCGATGAGCGCGTCCACGGCCCGCTCGTGGTCGCCGGCGTCCAGCGCCGCGAAGGCCTCAGCGAGATCGACATGCTCGTCGCGCTCGAGGCGGATGCGGGCGGCCAGCCCCTCGGCGGCGAAGTCGCCGGCTGCGTTCTCGAGCAGCGCGAGGGCCTCGTCGTCCTCGCCTCGGTCGCGCAGCAGGCGCGCGAGCGCGACCCGGGCGTCGGGGCGGGCTGGCTCGAGCTCGATCGCCCGGCGCAGCGAGGCCTCGTCGCCCGCGGCGACGAGCGCGTCGGCCTCGGAGGGCACCAGCCCGTCGAAGAAGCGCTTGACCTCGCCAGGCGGCTTGGCGCCGACGAACTCGTCGGCGACGCGGCCGTCGCGAAACGCCTTGACGGCCGGGATGCCCTGGATGCCGAAGGTCTGCGAGAGGCCCGGGTTGGCGTCGGTGTCGACCTTGGCGAGGACGACTTGGCCTTCGCGGGCGCGGGCTGCATCCTCGAGGACGGGAGTGAGCTGGCGGCAGGGCCCGCACCACGCGGCCCAGAAGTCGACCACGACGGGAAGCTCGCGCGACTTGAGCAGGACTTCGGCCTCGAAGGTGGCCTCGGTGACATCGAGGATCATCGCGATGCCCAGAGTAGAAGGTAGAACTCCGGCCGTGAGCGAGCGGACCGTCGAGTCGCGTGGGGTCCGCCTGGCGGTGGAGGAGGGGGGGGAGGGAACGCCCGTGCTGCTCATGCACGGCCTCACGGCGACGCGCCGCTACGTGGTGATGGGCTCGCGGGCGCTCGAGCGCTCAGGTCACCGCGTCCTGGCCCACGACGCCCGCGGCCACGGCGCCTCCTCTCCGGCTCCGGCGCCCGAGGAGTACGGCTACGACGAGCTCGCCGCC
>JBBQDZ010000233.1:0-1855 GCA_038320185.1 Gaiellales bacterium | reverse complement strand
CGAGAACGTCTACGACGCCCTGAAGGCCGGGGCGGCGGGATTCCTCGTCAAGACCGACTCGCCCGCACGGCTCGTCCAGGCCGTCCGCGTCGTCGCCGCCGGAGAAGCGCTCCTCGCTCCCGACATCACCCGCCGCCTCGTCGACCGCTTCGTCACCGGCCTGCGGCCCAACACGCCCGCGCCCCCCGAGCTCGACGAGCTCACAGCGCGCGAGGTCGAAGTCCTCACGCTCGTGGCCCGCGGCCTGTCAAACGCCGAAATCGCCCAGACACTCTTCGTAAGCGACGGAACCATCAAGACCCACGTCGCCCGCATCCTCTCCAAACTTGGGCTCCGCGACCGCGTCCAGGTCGTGGTCTTCGCCTACGAACGCGGGATCGTCGAGCCCGGCGCACACCCGACTCCCCACCCCGCCTCCCGTCGCGAGCCCTAACAGCGCCGACGCCGCTGTCCCACGACATGCGGACGACACGCAGTAAAGATCGCGGGTGCCGAGTGCGTTCCCGCCTTCCGTGACGAGCGAGCGTGGAGTTCCGCCAACCGTGCGCGAACTTCCGAGCGAAGCCGCTAAGCCACCGCGATCGCGCCGCCGCGGCGTGGGTCGCCGCCGCCCGAGAGGGTGCCGGTGGCCGAGATGCGCTCGACGGCGTGGACGCCTCCGAAGAACAGGTTGGGCGCGCTGAAGCACGCGACCTGGTAGCCGTCGCGCTCGATCCCCGCCGTGTCGATGCCCGGCTCGACGTAGACGATTCCATCCTCGAAGTGCAGCCGTGGCGCCTGTACCGCGGCCGGCGCGTCCATGCCGCGGTCGAGGACGTTGACGATCGTCTGGAGGATCGCCGAGCGGATCCGGTTGGAGCCGCCGCTGCCGAGGACCAGCTCCGCCCGCCCGTCGCGCAGGACCACCGTCGGGGCCATCATGCTGGGCATCCGCCGACCCGGTGGGTGGCCGTGGAAGCCCAGCGGGTTGAGGTCCTGCTCGCCCATCATGTTGTTGAGATGCAGGCCGGTGCCCGGGACGACAACGCCCGAGCACGAGCCGTTCGAGCAGGTTACGCCGCACGCCCACCCGTCCTCGTCGAGCACGGAGATGTGGGTCGTACTGCCACGGCTGGCGCGCCGGGCGGCCTCGGCCAGGAAGCGCTCGAGGAAGCCCTCCTCGGCCAACCCGGCCAGGAAGCCGGGCGTGCGCTGCGCCTGCGCCGCCTCCATGACCTCCACGAGCTGGCGAGGCGTCGGGGGACCCGCCGAGCGCTCGAGGCCTCCCAACGCGTAGGCGATCAGGATTCCCCCCGCGCTCGGGGGCGGATTGAGGAGCACCTCGTGCCCGGAGTAGGAGGCCCTGACCGGCTGGCGCGCGGCCACCTCGTAGGCGCGGAGGTCCTCGAGGGTCAGCGCCCCCCCGCGCTCCCCGACCCAAGAGACCACCGCGGCCGCGATCTCCCCGGTGTAAAAGGGGGCGGCTCCCTCCTCGCCCAGCCGTTCGAGGGCGGCCGCCAGCGCGGGATCGCGGAGGGTCTCGCCCTCGCGCAGCAGACGCCCCTCGGGCGCGAAGACGGCCGCCGCCTCGGGCGTCGAGCGGGCGATCGGATCGAGGATCTGGAGCACGTAGGCCTGCTGGGCGTTGACCGCAACGCCTTCCCGCGCCATCCGCGCAACAGGCGCGGCCAACCGCTCCAGGGGCATGGATCCGAAGCGCTGTGCGGCCTCGTCCGCCCCTGCGATCGTCCCGTAGGCGCCGACGGAGGCCGGGCCGATGTTGAAGACCTGGTTGACGTCGCCGAAGGAGACCTCGACGGGCTCGAGCTCACCGACCGCCGCGGGATCGGCACACCGACCGGGCGCCTCGACGAAG
>JBBQDZ010000232.1:0-1930 GCA_038320185.1 Gaiellales bacterium | reverse complement strand
ACGTCCTGGCGGCGGTGCGTCAGCTCCCGCGGGTGGCGGCCGTCTCGCGCGGAGAGGGAGCCGCCGGGACCGAGGCGCAGCTGCTTCTCGGCACCGAAGTGGTACGGCACGCGCGAGACGCTCGCGACCGTGTCGGCACCGGTGGAGGCGAGCAGCCCGAGCGACTCTCGCACGTGCCAGGGCCGGCGGCCGGGAGCGGTGGGCTCCAGCACGACCACGCACTCGGCCGAGGTGCCGGCGCTCTCCAGCGCGTGTTTCACCGCCGGCGCGGTTGGCGCCTCGTCGCCCGCCAGCTCCGGCGGGCGCTCGACGACCTCGACCCCGGCGCGGCGGCCAAGCTCCGCGATCGCGTCGTCGTCGGTCGAGAGCAGGATCCGGCCGAAGACGCCGCTCTGCCGGGCCGCGTCGAGCGTCCAATCGACGAGCGGCCTTCCGAGGAAGAGAGCTGCGTTCTTGCGCGGGATGCCCCTCGAGCCGCCGCGGGCCGGGACGACGGCGAGAGCGCGTTCAGCGTTCACTAGAGTGGCTCGACCATGGGCGAAGGCTCCCAGCAGCCGATTCTCGCATTCGTCGGGGCTGGTCGAGACGGTTCGACGATGCTGCAGCGGCTTCTCGACGGCGCGCCAGGCATCTTCATGTACCCGATCGAGATCAAGTTCGCGAACCGCTTCGACGCGATGGTCATGCGCGCGGCTGGCGGCCGCCCGCTGCCGGCGCTCGACCGGGCGGCGCGGCGCGCCGGGCTGCGGCCGGGAGTGGCGATCGCGCGTGCCGACTCGGAAGCACCGGGCGAGCTGCTCGAGCAGTGGACGCAGCGCGACCAGTTCGACAATCTCGACGAGAACTACTTTCCGACGCTCGAGGAGCCGCTGCGCCCTCCGCCGCACCCAGGCCCCTACTTCGACGCCGCTCGCGGCTACCGACTCGGCGAGGCGCTGCGAGTCTTCCTCGAAAGCGCGCGGCACGTCTACGGCGCAGGCGAAGGCTCGCGACTGCTCTCGTTCAAGACGATCGAGGTCGAGCACGAGCGCCGGTACGCGGCCGCGCTTCCCGACGCGAGATTCGTCCATATCGTCCGCGACCCACTCACGCAGTTCTCCTCGACGAAACGCACGGTGCTGGAGCGCGAGGGTTTCCTCTTCCACTACCCGGTCGGCGACCTCGTGACGACCTTCGTGAAGCGCTACATCACGCACGCGCGCGCGGCGGTCGAGGCGCTACAGCGGGAGCCTGAGCGGCACCTGCTCGTGCGCTACGAGGACGTGCTCGCCCGGCCGGTCGAGGAAGTCGCGCGGATCTGCGAGTGGGTTGGCGTGGAGCCGCCGCTCGAGCCCGAAGCGCTCACGATCCTCGGCGGGCTCCACGCGAGCGAGCTGCCGGACAACCCGTCGAAGCCGGGGGTCGCGACGCCCAAGCAGGTCGTCGCCGACACGGCGCGGACGTTCGGCTACGCGCCGGTGCGAACAGAGCGGGAGGACGCCCTCGTGCGGGCCTTCTGCGCCGGCTGGGCACGCCGTCTCGGCTACGGCTACGAGGACGGCGCCCTCGCCCTTGCCGATCGTGTGAGCCTGCTGGCCCGGTGGGCACGAATCGAGCCCTGGGAACGGGACGTCCTCAAACGCGAGACGGGCGTCCGCTCGTTCGTTCGCCGCCGGCTTGTCGTCCTCGAGGCGGTTCTCGGCCACTCGCCCGCCTGAAACGGCCAGGTCCGGGGGCCTGACCCCCGGACCTGGCCGCTCCGGACGGGAGCCCGAAGGCGGCTCAGGGATCGGCGGCCACGACCGTCTCGGACTCGGCCTCGAAGACGTCCTCGAGGCTCTCCGACTCGCGTACGAGCCGGCTGCCTCCGGACGCGAGGAGGTCGCGGCGAGTCGACCCGAGAACCCAGTCGGCAAAGTGCGCCAGATCGGGTGCCTGCCGCAACTCGGCC
>JBBQDZ010000231.1:0-1953 GCA_038320185.1 Gaiellales bacterium | reverse complement strand
GAGCAGCTTGAAGTCGTGCGGATGGGTGGACGCCTTGAGCGCGTCCTCCATCGTCACGAGCCCGTTCTGCACGTGGCCCAGCAGCGCCTGGTCGAAGCTCTGCATGCCGTAGTAGGCGCCCTCGGCGATCACCTCGGGCAGTTTCCCGGTGGACTCCGGGTCGAGGATCATGTCCTTGACGCGGCCCGTCATGCGCAGCACCTCGCAGGTGGCCACCCGGCCCTGGCCGCCCGGCGAGCGAACGAGCCGCTGTGAGACCACGCCCTTGAGCGTGCCGGCGAGCATGGCGCGTGCCTGGCGCTGCTCGACGAGCGGGAAGAAGTCGATGATGCGGTTGACCGACTCCGAGGCGTCCACGGTGTGGATAGTGGAGAGCACGAGGTGGCCGGTCTCGGCCGCGGAGAGGGCGGTCCTGACCGTCTCCTCGTCGCGCATCTCGCCGACCAGGATCACGTCCGGGTCCTGACGCAGGACGCGCCGCAGCGCCCGGGCGAACGAGGTGGTGTCCTCGCCGACCTCACGCTGGTTGATGATCGACTGCTTGTCGCGGTGTAGGAACTCGACCGGGTCCTCGATCGTCACGATGTGCTTGGCGTGGTGGGTGTTGATGTGGTCGATGATCGCCGCGAGCGTCGTCGACTTGCCCGAGCCGGTCGTGCCGGTGAGCAGGATCAGGCCGCGCTCCTCCTCGGCCAGCTCGCTGATCACGGGCGGAAGGTGCAGCTCCGGAACGGTCTTGACGGACATCGGGATCGCTCGGCAGACGAGCGAGATCGAGCCGCGCTGGACGAACGCGTTCACACGGAAGCGCGCCACTCCCGGCAGGCTGTATGAGAAGTCGACCTCGCGGTCGGAGGCGAACTCCTCGAGCTTCGGGACCTCCGTGAGCATGTGGCGGAAGACCTGCTCGGTGTCACCCGGGGTGAGCTTCTCGGTGCCGGGGATCGGCTCGAGCTTGCCGTGGCGGCGGATCACCGGCCGGGAGGGGACCTTCAGGTGGAGGTCCGAGGCCTCCATCTCGATGACGTGCATGAGGGCCTTGTTGATGTCGAGCATACCCCGAGCATCGGCCTCGCATGGGGTCGGCTTGAGCCTCGATCGGCTATTTGGCCCTAGAGGGCAGAGAGCAGAGGGCAGAGGGCAGAAAAGGCCCGCAGCAGACTAGGTATTAGAGCGCTACGCGACTTCGCGCAGCTTCTGCGCTTCGGCCAGCGACTGCAGCTTCTTGAGCGACTGGTTCTCGATCTGGCGGATGCGCTCGCGCGTGACGTTGAAGGTGCGGCCCACCTCGTCGAGGGTGCGCGGGTGCTCCCCGCCGAGGCCGTAGCGCAGCTCGAGCACGCGGCGCTCGCGGTAGGAGAGGTTCTCGAGGGCCTCGCGCAGGGCCTCCTTGGTGAGGATCTCCGCGGCGCGCTCGTAGGGCGACTCGGCCCGCTCGTCGGCGATGAACTGGCCGAACTCGGACTCCTCCTCGTCGCCGACCGGCTTCTCGAGCGAGACAGGCGCCTGGGCGGAGCGCTTGATCGAGTCGACCTCGTCGGGCTCGATGCCCGTCACGTCGGCGATCTCCTCGGGCGTCGGCTCGCGGCCCAGCTCCGTGACGAGCTTGCGCTCGGCGCGGCCGATCTTGTTGAGCTTCTCGACCACGTGCACCGGGATGCGGATCGTGCGCGCCTTGTCGGCGAGCGCGCGGGCGATCGCCTGGCGGATCCACCAGGTGGCGTGGGTCGAGAACTTGAAGCCCTTGCGGTAGTCGAACTTCTCGGCGGCGCGGACCAGGCCCAGCGTGCCTTCCTGGATCAGGTCGAGGAAGGGCAGCCCCTGGTTGCGGTAGTTCTTGGCGATCGAGACGACCAGGCGCAGGTTCGACTCGACCATCTTCTGCTTGGCGTCGAGGTCGCCGCGCTCGATGCGCTTGGCGAGGTCGACCTCCTCCTGCGCCGTGAGCAGCCT
>JBBQDZ010000230.1:0-1966 GCA_038320185.1 Gaiellales bacterium | reverse complement strand
AGAGTGCGAGCGCCTGCTCCAGAAGATCGGCCGCCGTCGCGAAGTCGCCGGTTCGACCCGCCCAGCGCGCGTCGTCGACCAGACGCTCGAAGCGGTCGCGGTCGAGCTCGTCCCGCCCGAGCTCGAGCAGATAGCCGGGGGTGCGCGTGTGCAGCTTGCGCCCGTCAGCGCCGAGCGCCTTGCGCAGCTGCGAGACGTAGACGTGGAGGAGCTTGTCGACCGTCGGCGGAGGTCTCTCGCCCCATAGCGCCCCGGCCAGCGCGTCACTCGACACGACCTCGTTCGCGTGGACAGCGAGGAGAGTGAGAACGGCACGGACCTTGCGGGCGCCGATGCGAACTGCTCGGCGCCGGACCGACAGCTCGAGCGGTCCGAGGATTCCAACCTCCACCTTCGGGGCTATACCCGGGCTTTACCGAGAGCTAAGCCGCTGCGGCGACCCTAGGGACCCAATTGAGTACACACGACGTCTCGCATCGCACGCGTAGCCATCGCCGCAGAGCTCGAGCACGTGCTGCGGCCGCGCCGTGCCGCGCGAGCTGGTACCCACCGCCTCGCAGACGCCCTCCGGTTGCCCTCGACGAAGTCCGCAGATGCCCTCGCGCTCAACGAGCGTGTGCACCCCGACGGCGTAGTCGCCTGCGGGCAGCGCTGCGACCTCGACGTCCGCGCCGAGCTCCTCGACCAGAACTCCGGGGATGCCGCTCCGCTCTTCGGGGACGTCGGCGACGATACGCGGGGGCGGCTCGGTCACGCGATCTCTCTAGGGGAACAGCTCCGCGAGGCGCGGGGTCCTAGGGTCGACGTGCCGCAACCCCGGCACTTTCCTGAAGGCGGCATCCACGGAAACCAGCGCCTGCGCACCGCGTGCGATTGCCGCTGCCGCAAGGACGGCGTCGAAGGCGCCGAGCCGCGAGTGCCGCTCGTAGAGATCGAGTCCAGCCTCGAGGTCGGCCTCACCCGGCGAGATGAGCGGAGCAAGGAGAGCCGCGTAGCTGCGTCCGTGCGCCGCAGCGTCGGCGCGAGTGCGCCTGCGCTCGTACACGTGGACGAACTCCTGGATCACCTCGCCCGTTGTCGTCGCCTCGAGACGACCTTCGCCGACCGCCTCGATCACCCGCCGGCTCGGTTCCCGTGCGGGGTGCTCCGATCCCAGCGCGTAGACGAGGACGGTCGTGTCGAGAACGATCACCGCCCTCCCGCGCGGAGCTTGTCCAGCTCGGCCTTCAGCCCCGAGAATTCGGGAGCCGGCACCGGCTCGGCGGCGAGCAGAGCGATAGCCGCCTCTCGCTTCCGGTCGAGGTCGGCGGGCAGCGCGAGGTCGATCGCGTCTCGGATCACCGAGGCGACCGACGCGTGGCGCTTCTGGGCCGCGGCCGCGACCCGGCGGTAGCGCCGCTCGTCGAGGAGGATCTGGAGGCGTCGGTCGTACATGCACATACAGTAGCATGTGTAGGAGGCAGACTTTGTTGAGCGGCCTCTCCGCAAGGCCATGCCGGCTTCCGCGGTCACTTTGACGCACTGCCTTTATGCGCGATTTCGGTCCGCCCGTCTGTAATCAGCTCGTCGGACCGGCTTATGCCCCTTTGAAGAGCCGGTCGATCTCGTCTGGCTCTTCGCGCGGCGGCGGCGGAGCGCCGGCCGCCGCCGCCGGTGCCGCGGCGGACTCGAGCGCCGAGTACGACACCATCCGGAAGGACGCCGCCTGGATTGCCGGCAGCCGTCGCGGCCGCCAGGAGGCAAGATCCGCGGCCCGGCCCTTCAGTGTCTCGGCTACGGCGTCCCACACCCGACGGTCGACGCGGCTCGCGTCGAGTTGGCCGGTCTCGAGCTCGTGGAGGTAGCGCTTCACCTTCCCGCGCTTGGCGGGATCGAGGCCGAGCGTGCGCACGAGCGCGTCGACCACCGCGTCCGGCTTCAGGCCGCGCCGCGTGCGGAGCTCGAGGAGTGGCGACTGGCCCCCGAT
>JBBQDZ010000229.1:0-2007 GCA_038320185.1 Gaiellales bacterium | reverse complement strand
GTATGGCCACCCGCTCAGAGGAAGAAATCGAGGAGCGCACGATCGCTCCGATCGTCGGCCCCGACGATCCGCGACGCTTCACCGACTCGGGCATCGAAGTCAAGATGCTCTACGACGAGGACGACCTCCCGTCGCCGCTCGAGCTCGGCGAGCCCGGCTCTTATCCGTACACGCGCGGCGCGCACCTCGAGATGTACCGCGAGCAGGTGTGGACGATCCGCCAGTACGCGGGCTACGCGTCGGCCAAGGAGTCCAACGAGCGCTACAAGTACCTGCTCGAGCAAGGGACGACCGGGCTCTCGATGGCCTTTGACCTGCCCACCCAGCTCGGGCTGGACTCCGATGACCACCGCTGCCAGGGCGAGGTCGGTCGCACCGGCGTCTCCATCGACACCATCGACGACATGCGCACGGCCTTCGACGGCATCCCGCTCGACGAGGTCTCCACCTCGATGACCATCAACGCGCCGGCCGCCGTGCTCCTGCTGCTCTACCAGCTCGTCGGCGAGGAGCAGGACGTGCCCAGCGAGAAGCTGACCGGCACGGCCCAGAACGACATCCTCAAGGAGTACATCGCGCGCGGGAACTTCATCTACCCGCCCGAGGGCTCGATGCGGCTCACGACGGACCTCTTCGCCTACTGCCACGAGCACGTTCCGCGCTGGAACACGATCTCGATCTCGGGCTATCACTTCCGCGAGCAGGGCGCCAGCGCCGTCCAGGAGCTCGCCTTCACGCTGGCCAACGGGATCGCCTACGTCCAAGCGGCCCTCGACGCCGGCCTCGAGGTCGACGACTTCGCGCCGCGACTCGCGTTCTTCTTCAACGGCCATAACAACGTCTTCCAGGAGGTCGCGAAGTTCCGGGCCGCCCGCAAGATGTGGGCGAAGCTCATGCGCGAGCGCTTCGAGGCGAAGGATGACAAGTCGCTTCGCATGCGCTTCCACACCCAGACCGGCGGCGTGACCCTAATGGCCCAGCAGCCCGAGAACAACATCGTCCGCGTCGCGCTCCAGGCGTTCGCCGCGGTGTGCGGCGGCACGCAGTCGCTGCACAGCAACGGCTACGACGAGGCGCTCTCGCTGCCCACCGAGAAGGCGGCGGGCATCGCGGTGCGCACCCAGCAGATCATCGCCCACGAATCCGGCGCGGCGGACACCGTCGACCCCTTCGCCGGCTCGTACTTCGTCGAGTCGCTGACCGACGAGATCGAGCAGCGCGCGAACGAGCTGATCGACAAGATCGACGAGATGGGCGGCGCGGCGGAAGCGGTCTCCTTCATGAAGAAGGAGATCGAGGAGTCGGCCTTCGGCTATCACGAGCGTTACGGCTCAGGCCAGGACGTCGTCGTCGGCGTCAACAAGTACGTCACCGAGGACCTCGAGGTGCCCGAGGTCCTCAAGGTCGACCAGGCCTCGGAGGACGCGCAGCTCGAGCGCCTGAAGAAGTTCAAGGCTGACCGCGACCAGGAGCTCGTCGACCAGCGCCTCGAAGAGCTGCGCGAGGCATCCCGCGGTACGGAGAACCTCCTCCCGCCCATCCGCGAGGCCCTGCGCGACCGCTGCTCGCTCGGCGAGGTCTGCGGCGCGATGCGCGACGTCTTCGGCGAGTACAAGCCCGACGTCTAGGGCCGTCCGCCGGAGTCCGTCCCGCAGGCCGAGCGCGGGCGCGCCGGGCGGCGAAGTAGGGTTGCCGACCATGTCAGCGATCCTCGCCGTCAGCGCCCAGGTGCCGGGCGACCTGAGCTTCTACAACCTCGTCGTCTTCGTCCACATCACGGCGGCGCTCGTCGGCCTCGGCGGCATCTTCGGCTACCCGGTCTTCTACCGGATCGGCATGTCGCGCGACCCGCGCGGCCTGCCGTTCTTCCACCGCGTCCAGGGCTTCATCGGGGCGCGCATGATCTCCGGCGGCCTGACCGTGCTCCTGATCACCGGCATCTACATGGCGGCGGCCGGTCCGTTCGACTTCGGCGAGCCGTTCGTGGGCGTCGGCATCGTCGTCGTG
>JBBQDZ010000228.1:0-2011 GCA_038320185.1 Gaiellales bacterium | reverse complement strand
TCAGCTCGACGCGGAACGCCTGGCTGCGCGACTCCGCCGTGAGCTCTTGCAGGCGCCGTTCGACGTCGACCGCGACGGAGGCCTCCGACATGACGATGCCGTCGCCGCTACAGGTTGGGCACCGCTTGGTCAGGATCTCCCGCGGCCCCTCCGTCACGTTTTGGCGCGTCATCTCCACGAGTCCGAGAGGCGAGATCTCGACGACGTAGGTCTTCGTTCGATCGCGCTCGAGCTCCGTCTTCAAAGCCCCCTCGACGAGCTCCCGGTTCTTCGGATTCGCCATGTCGATGAAGTCGATGACGATGATCCCGCCGATGTCACGGAGCCGGAGCTGGCGCACGACCTCCTTGACCGCCTCGAGGTTGTTCTTCGTGATCGTGTCCTCGAGACGGGCGCCCGATCCCCTCGAGCGCGAGCCGACGAAGCGGCCGGTGTTGACGTCGATGACCGTGAACGCCTCGGCGTAGTCGAAGATCAGGTAGCCGCCGGAGGGGAGGTCGACGCGCCGCGAGAGAGTGGAACGGATTTCTCCTTCGACGCCCGAGGCCTCGAAGAGCGGCTTCTTCTCCTTGTAGCGCACTACTCGCTCGACCATGTGCGGCGAGGTCTTCTTCAGATACCCGACGATCCGCTTGAAGGTGCGGTCGTGGTCGACGCGCGCTCGCACGAAGTCGTCCGTGAAGAGATCGCGCACGACGCGGAGGGGCAGCTCCGCCTCCTGGTAGAGGAGCGACGGGGCCTTCGCCTGCTTCGCGCGGGCGGCGATCGAGCGCCAGAGCCGCTGGAGGAAGACGAGGTCGCGCTCGATGTCCTCGGCCGAGGCCCCCTCCGCTGCGGTGCGGATGATGACGCCCCCCGTCGGGGGGTCGAGCCCCTTGACGATGTCGCGCAGGCGCGCCCGCTCGTCATCCTCGAGCCGCCGCGACACACCGAGCCCCTCGCCGTAGGGGACAAAGACGACGAACCGGCCCGGGAGAGAGATCTCGGTGGTCAGTCGGGCGCCCTTCGTCTTCATCGGGTCCTTCACTGCCTGGACGAGCACTTCCTGCCCACGGCTGATCAGATCCTGGATCCGACGGCCGGGGCGTTTTCCCTCGAGCTCGGGACCGACGATCTCGTCGACGAACAGGAACCCGTTCTTTTCGAGGCCGATCTCGACGAAGGCCGCCTCCATGCCCGGCAACACGTTGTCGACGGTTCCCTTGTAGATGTTGCCGGCGATCGAGCGACGCTCCGGGCGCTCCAGGTAGACCTCGGCGACCCGATCGTCCTCGAGCACGGCGACGCGCTGCTCCGAGACGCCCACCGAGACGAGCAGTTCCCGCTTCGCCGCCGGCAGCGGCGGCCGGCGCGCGGGCTGGCGGCGCCTCGGTGTCGTCCGGCGCTGCCGTGCAGGCCGCTCGCCCTGCTTCGCGGGCCTGTCGGCCGCGGGCTTCGTAGCCGGCTTGCGAGCGGTCTTCGTCTCCGTCGCCGCTGCGGCGGTCTCGCCCGCCTTCTTGCGGCCTCGCCCGCCGCGACTGCCGCGACGGCGCTTCGGTTTCGTCTCCGCGTCACCCGCTTCCGCGGGAGCGCGCTCGGGTGTTACCGGCTCGGGTGCGAGCGGGGGAGCGAGGACAGCTTCACGCGCCGGCTCCGCCTGCTGCTTCTTGCGTCGAAAGAGGGAAAAGGGCAAATGAATCTCCTTGGGTTCTCGCGCGCGCGAGCTTCGCGCGGTCTGTCGCCGCGAAGCGCGCGCTGCGTGTTGGGTGGAAAAAGCTCGGCATGTGCCTCGTGACTAGGCTAGCAGGGGGCCTCGACGTCGGGCGTGAGAGAAGCTCAGGCGGCAGCCGGACGAAGCCGCGCCTGCCGCGCCCGTACTGCCCGCAGCCGCTGGGATAGTCGTGCCCAGGCCCATGGCTCGACCTCCATGTACCGAGTCGGCGACTGGTTGCGTATTGCCTCGAGGTACTCGAACCAGGCGTCGGCCTCCTCGATCAGGAGCAGCTCGTAGGCCTCGTCGCCGTCGTAACCC
>JBBQDZ010000227.1:0-2205 GCA_038320185.1 Gaiellales bacterium | reverse complement strand
ATGGGCCTACCCGAGGCGTTTCTGACCGAAGTCCGCGCCGCACTCACCGCCGACGCCGTCATCTCCGAGCCCGAGCAGCTGCGGACCTACGAGTGCGACGGGCTGACCGGGCACCGCATGATCCCGGCGCTCGTCGTGCTGCCGCGAGAGACCGCGGAGGTGCAGAGCGTGCTCCGCCTCTGCCACTCGCACCGGGTGCCGTTCGTGGCCCGCGGCGCGGGCACCGGGCTCTCCGGCGGCGCGCTTCCGGTTGCCGACGGGATCGTCGTCTCGCTGGCGCGGATGGACCGGATCCTCGAGATCGACCTCGATGCTGGACGCGCGGTGGTCGAGCCCGGCGTGACGAATCTCGCGGTGACGCAGGCGGTCGCGGACGACGGCTTCTACTACGCGCCCGATCCTTCGAGCCAGCAGGTCTGCACGATCGGCGGGAACGTCGCGGAGAACTCCGGCGGCGCGCATTGCCTCAAGTACGGCTTCACCGTCAACCATGTCGTCGCGCTCGAGCTCGTGCTCGCCGACGGGGAGGTCGTCGACCTCCGGCTCGAGGAGCCCGGCTGCGACCTCCTCGGGGCGGTCGTCGGCTCGGAGGGCACGCTTGGCATCGCTACGAGGATCACGCTGCGGCTCCTGCGTCGCCCGGAAGCCGTCCGGACCCTGCTCGCTGGCTTCGCCTCCACCGACGCTGCCGGAGGGGCCGTCTCCGACATCGTCTCCGCGCGCATCCTGCCGGCCGCGATCGAGATGATGGACCGGCTGACGATCGAGGCCGCCGAGGCCGCCGTGCACGCGAACTATCCACCCGGGGCCGGGGCGGTGCTCATCGTCGAGCTGGACGGCGTCGTCGCGCAGGTGGAGGATGACCTCGCTGCGGTCGAGAAGATCTGCCGGCGAAACGGCGCCGGCGAGATCCGCGTTGCAGCTGACGAACACGACCGCGCGCTCCTGTGGAAGGGGAGGAAGGCCGCCTTCGCCGCGATGGGCCGCGTGAGCCCGAGCTACTACGTCCAGGACGGTGTCGTCCCGCGCACCCGCCTGCCCGCCGTCCTGCGGCGCATCGGCGAGCTCGAGGCCGAGTACGGCCTGCGCGTCGGTAACGTCTTCCACGCGGGCGATGGCAACCTGCATCCACTCGTTCTCTACGACGCGCGGATCGAGGGAGATGCAGAGCGGGCGCAGCAGCTCGCCGAGCAGATCCTCCTCGCCTGCGTCGACGCCGGCGGGTCGATCACCGGCGAACATGGCGTCGGCTCGGACAAGGCGTGCTCGATGCCGCTCCTCTTCGGCCCGAACGACCTCGAAGCGATGCAGCGGTTGCGGCGCGCCTTCGACCCAGACGGCCTGGCGAACCCCGGGAAGATCTTCCCGACTCCTCGGCTCTGCGGCGAGGTTCCCGGGCCGTACCGAGCACACCCGCTCGAGCGCGCAGGCCTTGCCGAGCGCTTCTGAGCCGGCCACGGTCGAGGAGGCCGCCGCAGTGCTCCGCGACGCGGCCGCCGCCGGCCGGCGCGTCTCGATCGACCGCGGCGGCGGCGAAGTCGTTCTCTCGACGCGCCGTCTCGACCGCGTCCTGGAGCACGAGGCGGGCGATCTGACCTGCACCGTCGAAGCGGGAATCCGGCTGTCTGTACTTTGCGAGCGCCTGGCCGCGAGGGGCCAGATGCTCGCGCTCGATCCGCCCGGCGACCCGACCGTCGGCGCCTGTCTCGCCGCCAACCTCTCCGGCCCCCGCCGTCATCGCTACGGGACGGTGCGTGACCTCGTGCTCGGCGTGACCCTCGTCCTCGCCGACGGGACGATCGCGCACTCGGGCGGGAAGGTCGTGAAGAACGTCGCTGGTTACGACCTCGGCAAGCTCTTCTGCGGCTCGCGGGGCGCGCTCGGCCTGATCGCGCGCGTCAGTCTGCGTCTGCACCCGCGCCCGGCAGCGGCGCGCACGGTCGCCGTCCCTGCGGCCTCCCCTGCCGACGCGCAGAGCGTGGCCCGCGCGATCCAGCGCTCGAGCCTCGTGCCGAGCGCAGTCGACCTGCTCTGGCCGGGGCGTTTCGTCCTCCTCTTCGAGGGCGGGGAGCGCTCCGTCGCGGCGCAGGTCGACACGGCGCGGGAGCTCCTCGGCAGCGAGGAAGCCGGGGAGGAGATCTGGCAGGAGGTGGGCGAGCGCCAGCTGCGGGCGCGCCGGCAGATCTCCTTCTCGCCTGGTGCGCT
>JBBQDZ010000226.1:0-2338 GCA_038320185.1 Gaiellales bacterium | reverse complement strand
CGGGCGGGGCGTCGACCTCTTCGGACTGTACGCGCTCGCCCTGCTCGCGAACGGCATCGGGCTCCTCTGGGCGACCGGCGTCGTCATGCGGCTGCGGACGATGCAGGCGGGGCCGATCATGCAGACGCCCGTCTTCCTCGCCCTGTTCCTCGCCCCCGTCTACGTCCCGCTCCACCTGCTGCGCGGCTGGATTCACACGGCTGCGCGGCTGAACCCGATCACGAGCTTCCTCCAGGCCGGCAGGAGCTTCGTGGCCGGGCGGCCGAGCGGCGCCGCCCTCGCCTTCGGCCTCGCGACGGTCCTCGTCCTCCTCTTCGGACTCTGGGCACTCCGTGGCCTTCGCAAAGCGGAGGCCGCCGGCTGAGCCCGGCCGGCTGGATGGACTGAGGGGGCGACCTGAGCCGGATCGACCGCGTCCGTACCGCTCGGGCTGGTCGGCTCGGACGGCGCGCCGGCGCGCGCCGTGATCGCCGACTAGAGAACCTCGTCGCCGGGAGTCAGTCGCCCCAGTCGAAGTCGCGCGAGCGCGACCAGAGACTGGGATCCTTGTTCGCCGGAGTCTCGGACGGTGCGATCTCGACACTGTCCTCGCCCGGCCAGTTCAGCACCGTCGGCCGCTGTGCGAGCAGCTCGGGGTCGACGCCGTCCATCGTCTCCTCCTGGCGGGCCTGCTCCTCGGTCTTGAAGAGGGGGTGATTCTCGAAGGGATCGTCGGGGAGGTAGCGGTCGAGCGGCATCGTCGGGTCCAGCTCGGCATTCCGGCGCTTGAGCTCCAAGTGGTCCTGAATGACCTGAGTGAAGAAAGACGATGTGTCGACAGCCATACGAACCTCCTGGACAGGGGGCAGTGTGAGCGGGGGATTGTAACGGATCTATGAGGAGGCTTCCGAGAGAGGCTACGCGTCCCCACGGACGGGCCGAGCCTATTCGGGATGGTCGCCCTGACCGGGAGCGAGCGCAGCGCCGAGGGTTGCCCCGCCGAGGGCGAGCACGGCCACGGGCCGAGAAGCGCGAACGTAGTATGTGAGCATGCCTCGCCTGCGACTCCTGCGAACCCGGGTCGGCCCCCTCGGGGTGGCCTTGACTGCGTTCGACATCTGGCGGCGGATCCCGCCGAAGCACCGCAAGCGGCTGCTCAAGCAGGCGCGCAAGCACGGGCCGAAGCTCGCGACGAAGGCCGTCAAGTACGCGGCCAAGCGCCGCGTCGCCAAGCCCTGACCTCGCCCGCGTCCCTCTCGTACTCTCCGTTCGCGCCAGCGCGCGCCACGCCTCGCTCGAACGGCTAGCGACCGCTTGACTCCTCGCCGAGCACGGCACGTGCGATCCGATCTTGCTCGCGAAGATGCGCGGTCGGGTAGCCCTCGCTCGGGCTCGCGCGCCACGGTCTGCCGACATATCGCAGGGAAACACCGTGCGGCAGCGCGTCCTCGAGACGGTGCCGGATTGCGCGCCAGGCGCCCATGTTCTGCGGCTCCTCCTGGGCCCACACCACCTCCTCCAGGTGCGGGTAGCCCGCGACGAGGCGTGAGGCCGACTCGCTCGGGAACGGATAGAGCTGCTCGATGCGTCCGACGGAGATCCAGTCTGCGGCGGCGCGGAGCTCGTGGCCGACGATGTCGTAGTACACCTTCCCGGAGCACAGGACGAGACGCCGCACGCTCGTCCGGTCGGCGCCAGGGTCGTCGATCACCGGCAGGAAGCCGCCTGAGGTCAGATCGTGCAGCGAGGAGGACGCCTCCTTCAGCCGTAGGAGCCCCTTCGGCGTCATCACGACCAGCGGTCGCGCACGCGGCTCCAGCGCCTGGCGTCGCAGGAGGTGGAAGTACTGCGCGGAGGTGGTGCAGTTGACGATCCGGATGTTCTCCTGGGCGGCGAGCTGGAGAAAGCGCTCGAGCTTCGCGCTCGAATGCTCCGGCCCATTCCCCTCGTAGCCGTGGGGCAGGAGGAGCGTCAGCCGGGAGGTCTGCTTCCACTTCGAGAGGCCCGCGACGACAAACTGGTCGACGATGATCTGGGCGCCGTTGACGAAGTCGCCGAACTGCGCCTCCCAGAGGACGAGCGCCTCGGGCGCGGCGACCGAGTAGCCGTACTCGAAGCCGAGGCACGCGTACTCCGCAAGCGGCGAGTTGTGCAGCTCCATCGAGGCGACGGCCTCGTCGAGGTGGAGGATCGGCGCGTACGGCTCGCCGGTCTCGGAGTCGTGGAGGACGAGGTGGCGCTGCGAGAAGGTGCCGCGCTCCGTGTCCTGCCCCGTCAAGCGGACTGGGATCCCGTCCACGAGCAACGATCCGATCGCGAGCGCCTCCGCCTGGCCCCAGTCGATGCCTCCGGCCTCGAG
>JBBQDZ010000225.1:0-2480 GCA_038320185.1 Gaiellales bacterium | reverse complement strand
CGCCGCGCGGGCGCGCCAGTGACAGCCGTCGACATCCTCCCCGACGCGCACATCCGCCAGGAGCTCTCGGCGCTCTCGGGCTGGCCGACGATCCCGCAGGTCTTCATCCGCGGCGAGCTGATCGGCGGCGCCGACATCACCGAGGAGCTGGCGGAGTCCGGCGAGCTCGAGGAGAAGCTCGAGTCGGCGCTCGGCGCGGGCTACCGGAGCGGCCGCGCCGAGAAGACCATCGCGGTCGTCTAGCGGTAACGGTCAGCGGCGGAATTCGAGACCCGCGAAGGCCGCCGAGGCGTCGCTGCTGCTCGTCGGCAGAGACACCGTCTTCCGCCTACTACCAGGCGCGCACCCACCCCTCGCAGAATGACTGGTTGAACGGGTACGACGTGCGCGCCGGCCGTCTCACGCCGTACGAGAAGCGCGCGATCAGGGCCGACGCCGACCGCCGCCGAGCGCGGCGCATCCCGTCAGTCGGCTGCCGCACAGCCGCGACGTGGGTCGTTAGCTGGAGCGCGCGCCAGGCCAAGGTCGCCGTCGCGGTCCCGCCAAAGAGCGACAACGCGCTCACATCGCCGGGCCATCTCCTGTCGCCCCCGCCGTGGGGGCCGCCCCTTCTGTCCGAGCGTCGGCGCTCGGACTCGATGACGTGCCGAGGATGAGCCGCGAGCGCTCGGTGCGCCCGCCGAGCTCGAAGCTCTCCGTCTCCGGCACCGCCTTCATCCGCCCTGCCTTGCCTCGAGCACCTCGACGCGCTGCCCTTCCGCAAGGACGGCCGTCTCCCAGGCGCTACGCGGCACGACCTCCCCCTCGACGGCGACTGCGATCCCCCGCCCCGGCCGGGATCGGCTGCCACCTCGGCGACGACAGCGCCCAGAGCCGCGACAGCAAGTACGCGGAGCGGGACGCGGGGTCTTACTTACCACCGTTAGGCGCCGACGAGCAGCATCGCTAAACAGTTTGGGCACTCCGCGGAGCGGGGCTCCGTCGAGCGGTGCGGCCGAGCGCCGTCAGGAACATCACGCTCTTCCCTTCTGCGCGAGGGGAGAAGAACTCCGTAACCTCGTCGTCGAGGAAAGTGAGTCCCGTGGCGCCGAAACGGAGTGCGTAGGCGGCGAGGTAGAGGCGACCGCCGACGATTCCTCCCTCGAGCTGAGCGGCCCGATAGCCGCGATTGCCGAACCGGGCGAGGGCCGGCTCGAGATCCGCGAGGCAGTAGACGTTTGCCCCGGCAGCGGCCGGAAGCTCTTGGAAGAGGCCGAGTCGGCCCGCGAGCGCACGAAACTCGCCTTCCTCGAGGAGCTCGAGCGCCCGCTCCGCGCGCCGGAGGTAGTAGGCACCGGGCGGCAGACCCTCCACTGCGTGTGCAATCACGTAGAGGTCGAGCAGGCTCGACTCCGGGTCCTTCGTGAAGTCCGCTGGAATCGAGGCGGTCGCGACGGCGAGCGCAGTGGAAAGCTCCTCGAAGGTGAGCGAGCGCGAGACGTCGAAGCGACGCGTCGA
The DNA here is from genome assembly GCA_038320185.1 of Gaiellales bacterium. Lineage (GTDB taxonomy): Bacteria > Actinomycetota > Thermoleophilia > Gaiellales > Gaiellaceae > JBBQDZ01. The sequence continues at coordinate 983 of JBBQDZ010000225.1, read as the reverse complement.
GCCCCGGCGGAGGATGACGCTCTCGAGCGGCTCGGCCGGCCAGTCCGCCTCCGCGAGCGGACGAAGGGGAAGGAGCTCGCTCAGGGGAGCTGGCTCCGGACGCGGAAGGACCACGCCAGCGTGTGACCTCCCTCCCCGTGCTCGAGGCTCGACGCGCTGTGGATCTCGCGGATTGCCGGGTAGTCGATCTCTCTCGAAGACAGCGGCTCGGTCTCGAGGTTCAGCACGGGGGCGTCCGGCGCAGGCGCTGGCGGCTCGGCCGTTCTCCCCAGCGGAACGAGGGCAAGAGCCCCTTCCCGAGCCGCGTCGAGTCCGAGAAGGTGCTCGACGTCCCGATCCGCGAAACCTACGACGACCTTGGCTGCCAGTCCCTGAGCGGCGGCCACGGCAAGCAGGTTCGCGTGGAGCGTTCCACCGTCCCAGAAGGCATGGCGGTAGGCTCGCTCTCGGTACTTCCAGGCGTTGCGCCAGTACGTCGAGGCGCTCGCGACGACGACCGGCGCCTGAGCCAGCGACGGCTCGACGCCGGCAGCCTCGATGAACGCGCCTTGGTAATCACCGACACGCAGGCGCCGAAGCGCGAAGTCGTGCGCACCGAAGTGGTAGATGCCCGCCGGAAGATCCGGGAGGTCCCGGCAGGCGAGATAGAGGTCGACGTGGTAGAGAGCGCCCGTGTTCGGCGCCGCCCGGAAGTAGACGTCGCCGCCGGCGGAGCGCTTGACCTCCGTGATCCCGGCCGAGTAGTAGAGGACGCGGGCGAGCGCCTGGAGACCCGGCACCTGCTCGGTTGGCTCGGTCTCTCGCCCGCCCAACGCCGAGATGGCGCGGAGCGCCGAGACGGCTCCGGGCTCGAGCTGACGAGGGAGCGGGATCGTCTCGAGATCGCGGTAGAGCTTGAACGGGACCGGCTGGTTGTCCCAGTCGAGGTGGTGCGGGCTCGCACGCAGCCGCTCCTCGCAGTGCTTCGTCCGCTCGTGATAGCC
>JBBQDZ010000224.1:0-2562 GCA_038320185.1 Gaiellales bacterium | reverse complement strand
ATGGCGCACGACGAGTGGCGGGTTCGAATCGAGCTTCCCGACGAGGGAGGTGCGCAGGACTTGCTCGGCCGGCTCGGCCTGCGGCAGACCGGCGCGGAAGAGCTCGCCGACGAGCTCCACGAGCACCGGCTTGCGGTCTCGCAGGACGGCAACGCCACGTTCATCTACGCGGCCACCGGCATGCAGGCCGAGCAGGCCGCGCGCATCGTCGAGAGCGAGCTGAACGACCTGGGACTGACGCCGTCTCGTTTCGTGACCGAGCGCTGGCTCCACGACGAGGGGCGCTGGAACGACGACCCCGAGCAGCCTGACGGCGAGGAGGAGCTTCTGCAACGGGGTTACGCGCCGTGGGAGGTGCGGGTCGAGGCGGGTGGCCTCCGGGAGGCCCATGACCTCGCCGAACAGCTCCGGAGCGAGGGCTACGACGTCTCCCGCACGTTCACGTATGTGATCGCGGGCACCCGGACCCGCGAGGAGGCCGTCGAGCTCGCCCGCAGGATCCACGGCGAGGTGGAGCCGGGAGGGGAGCTCGTCTACGAGGTGCAGCCCCAGAACCCCTTTGCCGTCTTCGGGGGCCTCGGCACCTAGCCGACCAGTCGATATACTTCTTTTTACGACCCCCGCCTTGGGGATTCGCGGGGTCGCCTTTTATTAACAACTGCAGCGCTTTTAGACGCTGCGTCCATGCAGGAGATCAAAGAGCAGCCGACCACAGCGTCGGAGGCGACGGACGGCCTGATGGCCGACGCCCTCCGAGCCGAAGCCTGGGCGGGCGAGCCCTTCATTCGTGAGGGCGAAGACCCCGCCAAGGTTCTGGCGCCGCGGACCTCCCGCCGGCGCGCGCTCGACGACGCCCTCGCGGAGATCGAGGCAGGACGTCGCACACCCTCCTCCGGCTGGAAGGTCGAGTACGGCCTCATGCTCGGTCTCGAGCGAGTGCTCGCCGAGGAAAAACCGCACCTCGCCTCCGGCACCGAGCTGCGCCGTCACCAGATCGACGCGCTCGCAGGCATGCTCACAGAGCTGATCGCGTCGCACGAGAGGGAAGCGGAGCCGAATGGAAACGGCGCCGTTGTCGAGGTCGTCGAAGCTGAAGCAGACGACGAGGACGACCCGGCGGAGGATTCCGTCGAGGATGTTCTCGAGGAAGAGATCGAGGAGGACGAGCAGTACACGGGCCCGGACCCGGGTGCTGTCCGCCGCTACCGGTTCCGCCATCCGACCGCGTCGGGCAAAACGATTGCGGCGGCCGGCTTCGTGGAAGCCGCGCGCACCCTCGGTGTCCTGATCCTCACTCACCGGCGCCTGCTCGTCTCGCAGTTCCAGCGAGATCTCACCGACGAGGGTTACAGCGACCGGTTTGCCCCGGTTGTCGAGCACGGCAAGGAGCCACTGCGGGACGCCAGCCCGCTCACGATCCAGACCTACGCGTGGTTCGCGCGCCACCAGGAATCGATCTCGCGCGACGCGTACCAGCTCGTCATCTGCGACGAGGCTCACACCGCTCTCGGCGAGAAGACGAGTGCGGCGATCCGCGCATTCCCGGAGCCGCTCTACATCGGCATGACTGCGACGGAGCAGCTGATCGCAAAGCAGGTGTCGGACGTGTTCCCTGCCTCGGTCGACGATTTGCCGCTGCAGGACGCAGCGCGGCGCGGGCTGATCGCACCTTTGCGCGATCTGCGCGTCCCCCCCGTCGCCGCGATCAACCAGGTGCCGATTGTCGGCGGCGACTTCGACCAGGAGGTCCTGGCGAAGACGCTCGATCATCAGGCGCTGAACCAGGCGGCCGCGTCTCTGTATCGCGAGCGCTTCGACAACACGCCGGGCATCGTCTACGCAGCTGGCGTCGACCACGCCTACAACCTCGCCAAGGAGTTCCGTGCGGTGGGCCTCAAGGCGGAAGCGGTCTCCGGCCGCACACCGCCCGTGCGGCTCGCGGAGACTCTCGCCGCCTACGAGCGCGGCGAGATCAACGTGCTCATCAACGCGATGTTGCTCGCCGAAGGTTGGAACTCTCCGCGCGCGACCATCTGCATGCATCTCGCGCCGACAGCCTCGCGGCGCGTCTATCAGCAGCGGATCGGAAGGATCATGCGCACGCATCCGCGCAAGGAGGCCGGGGTCGTCGTCGACTTCGTCCCGAAGGCTGCCACTCACAACGAGCGCGTGATCTCGCTGCACTCGCTGCTCGACGCTGATTTCTACCGGGAGGGCGCGCGTGTCACGCCCGCGCCGCGCCGCAGGGTCCAGCGGCGGGCACGCCGCAAGCTCACTCCAGCCCCGTGGCTCGTCCCGGTCACTCCCGACGTGCGCCGCAGGCTCGCCGTGATCACACGGGAGTGGCAGCGCGTCGACCCGAAGTATCTCGACGAGGACGAGCAGCGCTACTGGGCGACGATCGCCGGACGTCAGATCCGCTTCGACGAGCGCGCCGCGTTCGTGGAGAAGCTGACAGCTCGCGGTGCCTCCAAAGCGTGCCTCGAACAGTTCCTTGCGACGTGCGCCGCGGAGAACCCGAACCGTCGCCTCCGAATCATCGCTCTTTCGGACCGCGTCTCG
>JBBQDZ010000223.1:0-2571 GCA_038320185.1 Gaiellales bacterium | reverse complement strand
AGGCCGAGGAACGTCGCGGGGTAGGTGGAGGCCATCCGGAGAGCCTCTTCCTTCGGGATCCCGATTCGCTGGATGCAGTTCCTGACGGCGCTCGCGGCGTCGAGAGCGGCGCCGGCAAGCGTCCCGTCGGGCAGCGTGCAGCGCCCGTCGACGACTCGAACCTCGTGCGGGCCGAGGTGGAACGAGCTGCGCGTGCCGCCGACCGGGGGCATCGCATCCGTGACGAGCAGCATGCGGCCGCGCTTCTTGACCCGCCAGGCCAGCTCGAGTGTCGCATCGTGGACGTGGTGCCCGTCGGCGATGACACCGCACCAGACCGCGTCCTCCTGTAGCGCAGCGCCGACGACGCCCGGCTCCCGGCTCCCGAGCCCGCTCATCGCGTTGAAGAGGTGGGTGGCGCCCGAGAGGCCGCCAGCGATCGCACGGCGCATGTCGGCGTGCGTCGCGTCCGAGTGTCCGGCCGAGACGAGGACGCCGTGCCGCACTAGCGCCGTGACGGCCTCGGGCACCACCAGCTCGGGGGCGAGCGTCACGAGCGTCCTGCCTCGACGGGGCGCGCTCAGAAGCTCGAGATCGTCCGCCGTCAGCTCGCGGATGTGGCTCCTGTCGTGCGCCCCGGCCCGAGCCGGGTTGATGAACGGGCCCTCGAGGTGGATCCCAAGCACACCGGGCAGCCCCTCCGCCATGCACCGGTCCACCGCGCCGAGGGCGGCGAGCATGCGCTCGCGCTCGCAGCTGACGAGGGTCGGCAGCATCGCCACCGTGCCGAACCTGCGATGGCTCTCGAGGATCCTCGCGATGGTCGCCGGTGACGGATCGTCGTTGAACAGGGCATCCCCGCCGCCGTTCACCTGGATGTCGACGAACCCGGCAGCGACCGACCGGCCTCCCAGGTCGACCACCTCCGCGGCGTCCGGGACCTCCCGGTCCGGAACCAGCGCTTCGATCCTCTTGCCCTCGATCAGGAGCGCCGTGTCGCCGAGAAGCTCCTCGCCCGTGTAGAGCTCGCAGTTCGTGAGCGCGTAGATTCGCGCCTCCTTTTCCGGCGTCCGCTCCCGTTCGTTCGACCCGCGTCCGCAGGATCGCACGCCCAGTAGGGTGGAGCGATGCTCGCGGCCGGCGACCGGATCCCCGAGGCGACGGTCTGGCTTGCGCCGAACGAGGCCGTCCCGATCGAGGAGCTCGTCGCCGAGCAGGCCGGGCTCTTCCTCTTCTACCTCTTCGACTGGTCTTCGACCTGAACGAACGAGATGGAGCTCCTGCGTGACAGGAGTCGGGACTTCGAGGAGGCGGGCGTCCGCCCGTTCGGCGTTTCCCGCGACTCCCCCTGGACGCACGTCGCCTGGTCACAGGCGCTCGAGCTGAACTTCGACCTCCTCTCGGACTGGAACGCCGAAGCGACCCGCGGCTTCGGCATCGCGCGAGAGTTCCGCGGTCTCCGGGACGTGTCCGATCGCACGGCCTTCCTCGTCGGCCGCGGCGGTACGGTCCGCGGCGCATGGCGCTACGCGACCGGAGAGGTACCCGACTTCGACGAGCTGGTCGCGGCCTCGCGAACCCCCTAGCAGCGCGACACCCTCGGCGCCGCCTCGTCGCGTGCGTCTGCGCCCTCTACCTCGCAGCAGGGGTGCTCGCCACCTGGCCGGCCGTGCAGCACGCGCAAACGCGCTTCCTGGCGGGCGGAGCGCCGGGGCACGGCGAGGCCGCGGCGGGCGACCACCTGCAGACGGGCTACCGGCTGTGGCTCGTCGGCCATCAGCTGGAGCACGGGCGGGCGCCCTGGCGAGACCCGTACTCCTTCCGGCCCGAGCTCGAGCCCCAGCCGAACCTCGCCGGCTGGCCGTTCGGGCTCCCCTACTGGCCGCTCGCCGCCGCGCTCGGGACCATCCTCGCGTGGAACGTCTTCATTCTCCTGACCTACCTCGGCGCGGGAGCGGCTACCTTCGCCTGGCTGCGCGAGCTCGAGCTTCCGCGCGGGCCCGCGCTCGCCGGCGGGCTCGCGTTCGCGCTCGCCCCCTACCGCGCCACGCAGAGCGCGGGTCACCTGCTAGGGCCGATCTCCCTCCTGCTTCCGCTCTCGCTCTTCGCCTTCGAGCGGGGCCGCCGCGGCTCCGCGGCGTGGCTCGCGCTCGCGGCTGCCTCGCTGGCGTCGATTCCCCTCTCCGGCCAGGTGCACCTCGCCCTAGGGGCGATCCCGTTCTTCTGCCTCTATGCGGCCTGCCGGACCCGGGCGACGCGGCCGCTCGTCGGCGCCACGCTCGCCGCGCTCGCCGCAGTCGCCGCCGGCTTCGTCGTCCAGCGGACGGTGATCGCCCACTCGCTCCAGGCGGGGGGCCGCTCGCTCGCGGAGGTCGCCCGCTACTCGGCGCAGTGGCGCGACTTCACCACGCGACACAAGCGGCACGGCCCCGAGAGCTTCGTCTTCGTGGGGTGGATCATGCCCTTCGTCGCACTCGCGGGAGCGATGCTGGCGAAGCGGCGCGCGCTCGTTCTGGCCCTCGTTGCCGGCCTGGTCGTTCCCGCACTCCTTGCGCTCGGGACGAATCTGCCGCTCTACTCCTCGCTCTACCG
>JBBQDZ010000222.1:0-2674 GCA_038320185.1 Gaiellales bacterium | reverse complement strand
CCGGCTCACGTTCCTCCCCTTCCAGCTCCTCTTCGTCAGCCCGTTCCTCGTGCCGGTCTGGATCGCCGGGCTTCTCTGGCTCCTGAGACGCGGGCCGGGCAGGCGCTTTCGCCTGCTCGGCTGGGGCTACCTCGCCCTCGTTGCCGTGTGCCTGCTGACAGCAGCGAAGGGCTACTACGCGGCCGGCTACTACCCGCTCCTCGTCGCCGCCGGCGGCGTCGCGATCGAGGGCTGGCTCACAACCCGCGCGCGCCGCGGGCTCCTGATCGCCGCGACCGTTGCCGCCGGCGCCGGGTCGGCCTTCTTCACGCTGCCGCTCGTTCCGGAGCGGACCCTTCCCTCGACGCCTATCGCGGCAGTGAACGAGGACGCGATCGAGTCGATCGGGTGGCCGCGCTTCGTCGACACGATCGCTCGCGTCTACAGGAGCCTCCGGCCCACCGAGCGGCGGCGGGCCGTCATCTTCACGGGCAACTACGGCGAGGCCGGCGCGGTCGAGCGCTTCGGCCCGTCCCGCGGCCTGCCTCGAGCCTATTCGGGCCACAACTCCTTCGCGCTGTTCGGGCGTCCGCCCGACGATGCCGCACCCGTCGTCGTCGTCGGCGTCGACCGCAGGTACCTCGGCACGTTCCTCGCCGGCTGCCGCCCGGCTGCCCGCATCGACAACGGCGTCGGAGTCGACAACGAGGAGCAGGGGAAGATCGTCTGGCTCTGCCGTCGCCCGCGGGAGTCGTGGCGCCGGCTCTGGCCCCGCCTCCACCACCTCGACGCCTGAGGGTTCCTAGCGGCGTCGCGCGAGACGCTGCAGCACCTCCGCCGCGGCTGGCTCGGCGACCGCGATGCCCGCGAGGATGACCGCACAGCCACCCCAGCCGAGCCAGCCGAGCCGGTCGCCGGCGAGGGCATATCCGAAGAGGCCGGCAAAAACCGTCTCCAGCGAGAAGACGAGGGCGATCCGGGCGGCGCTCAGCCGCCGCTGCGCCCAGATCTGGATCAGGTAGGCGAGGGCGCTCGCAAAAACCCCCGTGACGAGCAGGGCCCCCCAGACGGTCCGCCCCCGCGGGACGCTGAGGTCGCCGAGCGCCACAGCGATCAGAGTGAAGCCCGCGAGGGCGGTCAGCATCTCGACAAGCGTCAGAGCGAGGGCGTCGTAGCGGTTCGCGAAGCGCTCGACGAAGACGATCTGGAGAGCCTGCGCAGTGGTACTCGCGAGCACGAGCAGGTCGCCGCGCGGCGAGCCGGCGTGGACTCCGGAGAGCATCGCAAGGCCACCGAGCGCGAGGGCCGCGCCGATCCACACCGCGAAGCCGATCCGCTGCCGGAAGAGCGCGAACGCGAAGATCGGCGTGAGCACGACGTAGAGGCCCGTAATGAACCCGGTGTTGGAGACGGTCGTGCGCTCGAGTCCTGCCGTCTGGAGCGCGTAGCCCGCCGCGAGGAGGACGCCGAGCAGCACGCCCGCGCCGGCCCCGCCCCGCCCGAGTGTGCGCAGCCGCGGCAGCGCGGGCAACACGAGGACGCCGCTAGCGATCGCGAACCGGACCGACAGGAAGGCGAAGAGCGGATAGATCGCGACCGCGTCCTTCACCTGCACGAACGTCACGCCCCAGACGGCCGTCACCGCGACGAGCGCAAGGAAGGCGATCATCCGTGTGCGAGCGCACGCGCGACTGCAGCGAGCCAGCGGCGGCGGATCAGGGCGGAGAACGGCCCGACAACGAGCCAGTAGGTCCGGAAGGCTCGACGTGCGCCTGCGCCGACGCAGTCGACGCGCGTCTCCGTCGAGAGCACGCACCCCCGAGGCGCCGGCACGGCGCGCAGGTCGGCGACCATGCCGACGTCTCCCGACTCCGCGGCCGTGAGCGGACGCAGGTGCGCAGCGGGTCGCCAGGGCCGGCCGGAAGCGCCGACGACGAAGGAGCGCTCATCCCGCTCGAGCACCTCGAACCCGAGGACGGAGAAGAAGCCTTCGATCGTGTTCCCGCCGGCCGGCAGCCCGCGGAGCCGCAGAAGCGCGGCGGTGACACGATCGGAGCCGACCGGAAGGGCGAGCGCGGCGGCGAGCGCGTCCTCGGGCGACGCCGTGAGCTCCAGCTGGTGGTGCTCACGAACCTCGTACGACGGAAGCCACCGGTCGAGCGGGCCCATGGAAAGCGTTTCTACAGGAGCCGGCGGCGGCGGCCCCCGCCCGGTGGGCCGAGAGTGCGACGCTACGCTTGGCGGTGTGCGCGACTCCCTCGAGCGCCCGCTCCGAGACCTGCGAATCTCCGTCACCGATCGCTGCAACTTTCGCTGCGTCTACTGCATGCCGAAGGAGGTGTTCGGTCGCGACTACCGCTTCCTGCGCCGCGACGAGCTCCTCTCCTTCGAGGAGCTCGAGCGCCTCGCACGCGTCTTCGCGCGGCTCGGCGTGCAGAAGATCCGGCTCACGGGGGGCGAACCGCTCCTGCGGCGGGACGTCGAGCTCCTCGTCGCGCGCCTTGCGGGCATCCCGGGCCTCGATCTGACGCTCACGACGAACGGGTCGGTCCTTGCGCAGAAGGCCGAGGCGCTGCGAGCGGCGGGGCTACGCCGGATCACGGTCAGCCTCGACTCCCTCGACGACGAGTGCTTTCGCGCCATGAACGACGTCGACTTCCCGGTCGCTCGCGTGCTCGAGGGGATCGATGCCGCG
>JBBQDZ010000221.1:0-2710 GCA_038320185.1 Gaiellales bacterium | reverse complement strand
CGATCGAGGAGACCGCCCACCGGGTGATCCGGCTCGTCGAGCAGCGGCGGGCCGGGCACGCCGAGGCGAGAGCCACGTGAGGCCGAAGCCGCCGGTGCCGTTGTGGCGCTGGGCGTTCTGGTCGGTCTGCCTCCTGTTCGGAATTCTCGTCTTCTACGTGCTGTTGACGCCGATCTGGCTCGGGCTGCGGGCGGCCGCGTGGATCGCCGAGTTTCGCGCCCGACGGCGCCAGGCGGAGCCGGTGCCCGAACCCTCCACCTGAACCGGCCGGGTCAGGTGGCCGCGAGTGCTCGGAGGTAGCGCTCCGCCGACCGACGGACGGCGCCCTTGCCGTCGCTTTCGACGACGCGGCCCCACCAGGCCCCGTAGACCCGGTCGAACGAATAGGGCTCGAGCGCCGCGACCATGCGCCGCACCTCCCGGGCCGGGAGCGGCACCAGGTTGGGGTAGCTGTACATGAAGCTGACGAAGCGCCGGTCCTGCACCACCTGGACGACGTCGCCGGAGAGCAGGGCGGCTCCGTCCGCCCAGTGGCAGACGGTGGCGCCGGCGAAATGGCCGCCGAGGCGAACCAGCGTCAGTCCCGGCGCTAGCTCGAGCGTCTCCCCGTTCCAGAAGACGATCCGCTCGTCAGGCCGCTGCACCCACTCGCGATCGGCGGAGTGGAGATGGATCGGACAGTCGAATGCGCGCGCCCACTCGACCATCGCCGCGTAGTAGTGCGGGTGCGAGATGGCGATCGCGCGGAGGCCGCCCAGCTCTCGGACGCGCCGCACCGTCTCGCTGTCGAGGAGCGTGACGCAGTCCCAGAGCAGGTTGCCGCCGGAGCCGCGGACGAGCAGGGCGCGCTGGCCGATCGCAAACGACGGTTCGGTGCCGATGCCCGTGAGCCCGAAGTCGTCGCGAATCTCGTTCCGGTGCGTTCGGCGCAGCTCCTCGAGCGTCGTCCACCGCTGTCCCTCCCAGCCGACGTACTGGCGCTCGTCCTCGCAGATGGGGCAGCGGGACGGCACCCCGGCGGTCTCGGCGAACTGGGTGCCGCAGGTCTCGCAGACGAAGCAGGGCACTACGACTTCACCGCGCGGAGATGGAGGAAGAGCGGGACGCGCAGCCAGCGCCGCGCGCTCTCGCGCTGGATCGCGTGGTCCGGCATCGTCGGCTCGCGGATGGCCTCCACGAGCAGCCCGGTTGCCTCCAACGCGCGGCTGTACGCCTCGAGCGGTCGATGCTCGCTGTGGAAGCTCATCGCGAAGCCATCGCGCTCGAGCTCGTCGGAGTAGGGAAACGCCTCCAAGTACGTCCCCGTGACGACGAACGGGCTGTCCGGCTCCTCCCCGGCGAACGTGCCGGCCGAGTTCAGCGGATGCACGATCGCAAATACGAGGCGACCTCCGGGCTCGAGGATCCGAGCCGCCTCGGCGATCGCCCCCGCCAGGTCGTCGACGTCCTGGAAGGACATGAAGGCGAGAGCGAGGTCGGCGCAGGCGTCCTCGAGCGGGAGCGCCGCCGCGTCTGCGACCCGATAGTCGCCTTCGGGGTCGGCCTCGAGCGCTTGACGGACCATCGTGGGCGATCCGTCGATCGCGACGACGGGGTGGCCGAGCCGCTTCAGATCGCGCGCGACTCGCCCCTCGCCGCAACCGATGTCGACCGTGAGTCGCCCGGGCGGCGGCACGAGGCGGAAGAACGCCTCGCGATGGAAGATCCAGTAGGAATCGAGACCGGGCGCGCGTGCCCACGCGGTCCAGCGCTCGGCCTCGCGCTCCCACTTCTCCCGCATGCTCACGAGAAGCATCTTGCCCTTCGTCAGAGAGCGCACCGCGGCCCGATTCCCGAGGATCAGGTTCCCTTGGGCCAGCAGGAGTACGGGGGCGGAGCCGGGCTCCGCCCGGCGGCTCCCCCGTAAGATCCGCCCGTGGCGGATCCGCGATACGTCTACGACTTCGACGAGGCCTCCGTCGGGGGCAAGGAGCTCCTCGGAGGCAAGGGTGCGGGGCTGGCGGAGATGACCGCGGCTGGCCTGCCGGTGCCGGCCGGATTCACGATCACGACCGACGCCTGCCGCGCCTACATGCAGACGGGCAAGGCGTTGCCGGCGGGGCTCGAGGACGAGGTCGAGGAGCACCTCGAGGCGCTGGAGCGAAAGACCGGCAAACGGTTCGGCGATCCGCGCGATCCACTCCTCGTCTCGGTGCGCTCCGGAGCGGCGGTCTCGATGCCGGGGATGATGGACACGATTCTCAACCTCGGGCTGAACGACGAGGCGGTTCGGGGCCTCGCGGCGACGACCGGGAACCCGCGCTTCTCCTACGACTCCTATCGCCGCCTGATCCAGATGTACGGCGAGGTGGTCGACGGGATCGACGGCCACTCGTTCGAGCAGGAGCTCTCCGCGCTGAAGCGGGAGCGGGGAGTAACCCAGGACGTCGATCTCTCGGCGGAGGATCTCCAGGAGCTCGTCGCTACGTTCAAGCGGAGTTACGAGGAGGCAACGGGGCGCCCCTTCGCGCAGGACGCTCGCGAGCAGCTCGCCCGCGCGGTGCGCGCGGTCTTCGACTCGTGGGACACCCCGCGCGCTCAGGTCTACCGGCGCGCACACGAGATTCCGGACGACCTCGGCACCGCGGTCAACGTCGTCCAGATGGTCTTCGGCAACAACGGCGAGCGCTCGGGCACCGGCGTCTGCTTCACGCGCGACCCGTCGACAGGG
>JBBQDZ010000220.1:0-2731 GCA_038320185.1 Gaiellales bacterium | reverse complement strand
ATCGGCGGGACGACGATCGGCTCCCCGGGGCCGATGAGCGTGTTCGGCCACTTCGCGAACAGCAGCGGCCGGTCCGGGAGCGGTGAGCCCTGCTCCTCCGCGTGATCGCGGTAGTTGAGGCCGATGCAGACGATCTTCCCGGGGCGCTCGAACGGAAGCGGCATCGGGGGGAACTTACTTGACGCCCACCCCACGCGATCGCACTATGCGGACTCGTGCGCCGAAGCCGTCTCCGCGAGCTGAACGAGGCCGAGGCCTACGCGCGCTGTTATTCGGGGCGCGAGGACACGGTCAAGATCGTTCGGCTCGAGCCCCGCCGCCCGCGGTTCGAGACGCGCGTCTCCGGCGAGCAGCTTCGCAGGCTCTTCGAGCAGCGGCTCGAGAAACGCGAGCCGGTCGCGAAACCCTAGGTCGTTCCACGTCCACGGAGGCTTCCACGGCCTGAGCCGCGTGCCCCGCCCGTACGATCCGGCAGTGGCGCGAGAGGCGGAGATCGTCGTCGTCGGAGCAGGCATCACCGGTCTGGCGGCCGCGCGCGCTCTCTCGCGGAGGGGGTCGCCGCCGCTCGTGCTCGAGCAATTCCGGGCCGGTCACACCAGAGGCTCGAGCCACGGTGCCAGCCGCATTTTCCGGCTCGCCTACGAGGATCCGCGGTACGTGCGCCTCGGCCAGGCGGCGCTCCCGCTCTGGCGGGAGCTCGAGCAGGAGGCCGGCAAGACGATCCTCGATCCCGTGGGCGCCCTCGACGTGGGTCGCGGGCTCGACGGCTTCGCGACGACGCTCGAGGACTGCGGGGTCCCGGTCGAACGACTCGATCCCGACGAGTGCCGCAGCCGCTTCCCCGCGCTCGCCGTCGACGACGACGAGGACGTCCTCTTCCAGGCCGACGGCGGCGTTCTCTATGCCGAGCGCGCACAGCGCTCGTTCAGCGCCGGCGCCGTCGCCGAAGGCGCCGTTGTCGAGGAAGACGTCCGGGTGCTGCGGCTCGAGCCGTCGGCCGACGGTGTGCGCGTCGTGACCGACGCGTCCACGATCGAAGCCCGCCGCGTCGTCGTCACGGCCGGCGCCTGGTCGAAGGCGCTTCTGGAGGGGGCGGGCGTCCATTTGCGGGTCGAGCCCACCCGCGAGACGGTCCTCCACTTCCCCTTCGCCCCGGAGGGCCTCCCCACCCTCATCGACCACGGTCCGTACCCGCCGGGGCAGGCTGCGTACTCGCTCACCTCGCCGGGGATCGGGCTCAAGGCGGGGATCCACCAGGCTGGACCCCCGACTGATCCCGACCAGGAGGGCGCGGTGGACGCGGAGGTCGTCCGCATCACCACGGACTGGGTCGCTCGACGCCTCCGTCGACCCAGCCTCGCCCCGACCCTCACCGAGACCTGCATCTACACGACCGCGCCCCAGGCCGAGTTCGTGCTCGAGCGGCACGGGCCCATCGTGGTGGGCTCGGCGTGCAGCGGCCACGGCTTCAAGTTCGCGCCGGAGATCGGGCGCCGGCTCGCAGAACTTGCGCTCGAGGACTGATGGCGGTTCGCACTCTGAACGAGCCGATCGTCGGCACCGACGCGATCACCTTCACCTACCGCGATCCGCAGCGGCGGTTGACCGAGGTACGACTCGTCCACGAGCTGCGCGAGCCGCGCGCCCTGGAGTTTCGGCGTCTGCACGGGACGACCTGGACGCTCAACCTCCGCCGGCCCGCCGCGGACCGGATGGAGTACCTCCTGGAGCTGACCGACCGCAACGGCGGGAGCAAGCTCGTCCCCGACCCGTGCAACCCGCTCCGCGCGCCCGGCCCCTTCGGAACCAAGTCGGTGATCGAGTTCCCAGGCTACGAGGCGCCCTGGTGGCTCCACGAGGAGACGCCGCGGGGCGAGCTCAGGCAGGCGGAGATTCCGAGCCGGACGCTCCGCTCGACGCTGCCGGTGCTCGTCTGGAGCGCGGCGGGCGCGGGCGAGGACGAGCCGCTGCCGCTGCTCGTCGTCCACGACGGCCCCGAGTACGCCGAGTACGCCTCGCTCCTCCGATTTCTCGACGTCATGTGGGCCGAGGGCCGCCTGCCGACGATGCGGGCGGCCCTGCTGCCACCGCCGGGCGACCGGAACCAGACCTATTCGGCCTCGGCCCAGTACGCTCGCGCGCTCGTCTGGGAAATCCTCCCTGCACTGACCGAGGTCACCCCCACGCCGGACGACCGCCGCCTCCGCATCGGCATGGGCGCGAGTCTGGGCGCTCTCGCCATGCTGCACGCGCACCGCCTACACCCCCACGGGTTCGGCGCCCTCTACCTCCAGTCCGGGAGCTACTTCCGGCAGCGATACGACCCGCAGGAGCGTTCCTTCGTGAGGTTCCAGCGGATCACGAGGTTCGTCGGAGAGATCCTCGGCGACCGGGGCTGGTGGGAGCGCATCCCGGTGGGCATCACGTGCGGCACGGCGGAGGAGAACCTCACCAACAACCGCGCCGTCGCCGCGGCGCTCGCCGACCACGGCTACGAGGTCGCGTGGCGCGAGAACCGCGACGCCCACAACTGGTCGGCTTGGCGCGACACATTCGAGCCCCACCTCGTCGAGCTGCTGGCACGGGTCTGGTCGTAGCGAGCTTCCGGCCCCGGACGCGAGGATCGTTCTTCTATCCGCACGCCGCTGCTCCGGCGCGCCCCCGGTAAACCAGCTCCAGGCCACGTCCGTTGACGGGGCCGGGGTAGGAAGCTCCTCCGATCCTCACCAGG
>JBBQDZ010000219.1:0-2764 GCA_038320185.1 Gaiellales bacterium | reverse complement strand
CCGAGCTCAAGTTCAAACGGCACGTCGTCTCGGTGAAGCCGATCGTGGAGAAGCTCGAGGTCTAGGCTCTTCGGGACGCGGCCGTTGCGAACCTGTCCCGCACGGACAGGGGCCGACCCCAGGTGCCCGTGTCCTCCTCCCCGAGGCGATCGTATCGCCGAAGGTGGAACAAGAGTGGGACAAGATCGAGACGAGATCGAGAATTCTGCGGGCACCGCGCAAGATTCGCCTCCCGCTGGGCATCTTCTCCGCGAGAGGGGTGCGCTCCGGCGCGGCGTTCCGGGGGGGCCGCCGCGCCGGATGCGCTCGTGAGGCCCGCGCCGTTCGCGGCCCCGCCGGCGCTCGCCGCCGCTGCGGCGCTCGCCTGGGGCCACTTCGAGGCGGGATGGGTGCGCCGTCGCCGACTGCCCGTCGCGATCGACGGACTTCCGCGCGAGCTCGAGGGCCTGCGGATCGTCCACCTGTCCGACTTCCACCTCGGCTTTCCCTCACGCGGGGCGCGCGCGGTCGCTGGTGCGGTCGCCTGGGCTCACGAGCTCGAGCCCGACCTCGTACTCGTGACGGGCGACCTGATCTCGCACCCTCGCGCCGAGCCGCGCCTGCGCAACCTCCTCGCCGGCCTTCCGAACTGTGTTGCCGTTCTAGGCAACCACGACTTCGCCCATAGCCGCGATCCCTTCTCGCGGCCGGTTCGCGACGTCGACCTGGGCACGGCGACGCTGCTCGCGGACGAGGTGCAGACGCTGGAGCTGCGTGGACGACGCGTCCAGATCGTCGGCGTCGACCCGCGGTCCTACCAGCGTGGCGCCTCGAGGCCGGAGAAGCTGGCCGACCCGCAGGCCGACCTGCGCATCCTGCTCTGTCATTTTCCCGCGATCATCGACCGGCTGCCGGTCGGAACCTTCGACCTCGTCCTTGCCGGTCACATGCACGCGGGGCAGATCTGCGTTCCGTACTGGGGTGGAAAGCTTCGCCTCTCCCAGATGAGCTGGCGCTACGTGGAGGGGCTCTATCGACGCCCTGCGGGAGTGCTGCACGTCTCGCCGGGGCTCGGGACGACCTTCGTCCCCTTCCGGTTCCTCGCCCGTCCGGAAGCGACCGAGCTGACCCTAGAATCGCGGGCATGGGGGTTAGGCTCGCAGGGCTGACCGGCGCGACGCTCGAGACGGCGCCGACCGTCTGCCACGACTGCGTCTGGTGGCAATCGCGCGCCGGCCGCCGCTCCAACAAGCAGCGCTGGATCGCAAGGGCCGAGGAGGAGTGGGGCGCCTGGGGGACCGTCTACTACGACGAGACCGGCCGGACGCTCGGGTCGATGCAGTACGGCCCGTCCGGCCTCTTCCCGCGCGCCGCGGATCTCCCCGCCGGGCCCGCGAGCGACGACGCGGTGCTCGTGACGTGCGCCTACCTTGTTGACCGCTCGACGCCCTGGGTGCTCCAGTCGCTCTTTCTCGCCGCGATCGGTGAGGCTCGCGACAAGGGTGCGAAGGCGCTCGAGGCGTTCGCCCACCGGTATCCCGAAGGGGAATCGGCCTACGAGCGCTTCCTCGTTCACCGGACGGTCTTCCCTCGCGACTTCCTCGCCGACCTCGGCTTCTTCACCGTGCGGACACAGGGGCGGGTGGAGCTCACGCGGCTCGAGCTGGGCGGGCTCCAGCCTGTTCTGGAGGGACGCCGTGCGAAGGTCCTCCGCGTCGTGAGGGAGGCGTTCTCGCCGGCACCGGTTCCCGCACCGCCAGGCCCGTACTAGGGAGCTCGGTGTCAAATCCCATCACCGCTCAGGAGCCGAGGCTGCCTGCAAGATCGACGCCCATCACGGGAATCACACGGCCCCAGACGCTCAGCTCGCTATCCCGCAGGTAGCGGCCTCCGAGCTTCTCGTAGAAGCCGACCGCGTTCGGTTCAGCTTCCCACTCCAGGTGCTTTCCACCGAGCATCGTCGCGCGTTCGACTACGTGGCGGAAGAGGAGCGAGCCAATTCCTTTTCTTATCCATTCGGGTTCTACCCAGAGGTCGACGAGCCAGATCAATTCGCCCCTCGGAAGAAGCGCAGCCCACGCGACAGCGTGTCTCTCTGCCTCGGCGACGTATACGTCCCTCTCGCGCAGCCCCTCCGCGAAGAAGTCACCCGTGGCCCACTGACGGACCCGATCAAGGTCATATCCCCAGTGGGCTTTGGCGGCGATCGCAATCTCCCGCAATCGCTCGCCATCGCGCGCTCGGCCACGGCGGATGCCTATGGATGGACCTTTCTCCTCTGACGATGCGCCCTGCATCTCAATCGCAGCCTAGGGCGCCGGCGCTCGCCCGGTTGGCGGTCTCACACCTACCCTCTAGCTGCCCGACCTACGCCGCGACTCGCTGAGCTTCGGGAACGAGCTCCATGATCTGGATCGCGTTCAGCGCCGCGCCTTTCCGGAGGTTGTCGGCGGCGAGGTAGATGGCGATCCCGTTCTCACTCGCCGGATCGCGGCGGATGCGTCCGACGAGGACGTCGTCGATGCCGGCGGCCTGTGCCGCGGTCGGCCGATCGACGAGCCGGATTCCAGGCGCGGCGGCGAGCAGTTCCCGAGCGTGGTTCGCCCCGAGCGGCTCCTCGAACTCCGCCCAGACCGCCTCGCAATGGCCGACGAGGACCGGCACGCGAACGCAGGTGGCGCTGAACGGCAGTTCGGGAAGCTCGAGGATCTTCCGAGTCTCGGCACGAAGCTTCGACTCCTCGTCGGACTCGTCGCCGTCGAACTCCCAGTCCATGACGACGTCG
>JBBQDZ010000218.1:0-2837 GCA_038320185.1 Gaiellales bacterium | reverse complement strand
GTCTCCGCGCGGAGAACTCGGCTGCTACGTCGTGTCGGACGGCGGGGCGAAACCCTGGCGCGTGAAGTTCCGCGCCCCGTCGTTCGTCGCGCTCGAGGCGACGGCGACGTGCATGCGGGATGCGTTGATCGCGGACATGATCGCGATCGTCGGCTCGCTGGACACGGTCATGGGCGAGGTCGACCGGTGAGCACCCAAACCTTCGCGGAGGAGGTGCGGGAGATCGCGGCGCGGTACCCGCAGTCGCGCTCGGCGGTCCTGCCGGCGCTCCGGCTCGCGCAGGAGCGCCACGGCGGCTGGCTGCCGCCCGCGGCGTTCGGTGAGGTCGGCGACGCACTCGGGCTGACGCCCGCCTACTGCCTCTCGGTCGCCTCCTTCTACGACATGTTCCACCTGGAGCCCGTCGGCCGGCACCTCGTCGAGGTCTGCAGCAACCTCTCCTGCGCGCTCGTTGGCGCCCAGCTCGTCGTCGAAGCCTTCGAGCAGGAGCTCGGCGTGCGCGCAGGCGCTACCACCGAAGACGGAACCGTCACCTTTCGGACGGTCGAATGTCTCGGCGGCTGCGACTGCGCGCCGGTCGTGGCGGTCGATCATCGCTACCGGCACCGAGTTCGGCCGGAGGACGTGGCGGCGATCGTGGAGGGTCTCGGTGCCGGCTCGTAACGTCCTGCTCGCGGGCGCCGACGAGCGCGACCTGACGAAGCTCGCGGAGTACCGGGCGATCGGGGGCTACGACGGCGTCGCCAAGGCGCGAGCGATGACGCCCGACGCGCTGATCGCCGAGCTCCAGGCCGCGAACCTCCGCGGGCGGGGAGGCGCCGGGTTTCCGATGGGTCGCAAGGCGTCCCTGATCGACCGCGGGAGCCCGAAGCCGGCCTACCTTGTCGTCAACGCCGACGAGTCCGAGCCGGGCGCCTTCAAGGACCGCGAGGTGATGGACCGCGTGCCGCACCGGTTGCTTGAGGGCTGCCTGATCGCCGCGCACGCGATCGAGGCGACGGACGTGTTCATCTACATCCGTGGGGAATACCTGGCCGAGTACGAGACGCTGACGAAGGCGTCCGGCGAGGCGCGCGCCGCGGGGCTCTTCGGCGCCGTCGCAATCACCGTCTACCGCGGCGCCGGCGCGTACATCTGCGGCGAGGAGACGGCGCTGCTCGACTCGCTGGAAGGACGCCGCGGCCAGCCGCGGCCGCGGCCGCCCTTTCCCCCGGTTCAGGGCCTCTACGGCGCGCCGACCCAGATCAACAACGTCTGCACGATCGCGACCGTCCCGGCGATCATGGAACTCGGAGCAGCCGAGTTCGCGAAGATCGGCTCGCCGAGCTCGCCGGGTACCGCGATCTTCTCGATCTCGGGCAACGTCGTCCGGCCCGGCAACTACGAGCTCGAGCTCGGCACGCCGATGCGCGAGCTGATCTACGACTTCGCGGGCGGGATCGCCGGAGGGCGCGCGCTGAAGGCGGTAATCCCCGGCGGCTCGTCCGTCCCGGCGCTCGCGCCCGACCAGATCGACGTGCCGCTCGACTACGACTCGCTCCAGGCGATCGGCACCTTCTTCGGAGCGGCCTCGTTGATCGTCGTCGACGACCGCTGCTGCATGGTGCAGCTCGCGCTGCGCTCGACGAAGTTCTACATGCACGAGTCGTGCGGCAAATGCACCCCGTGCCGGGAGGGGACGCGCTGGATGGTGCAGCTCCTGGCGAAGATCGAAGCGGGCCGCGGCGAGGCCTCCGATCTCGACCTCCTGCGCTCCGTCGGCTCGGGCATCCTCGGGAAGTCCCTCTGCGCGCTCGGGGACTTCGCCGTCTATCCGGTCGCGAGCTACGTCGAGAAGTGGCGTCACGAGTTCGAGGAGCACATCGAACAGGGCCGCTGCCCCTATGACGGCGCGTCGACGCTCGACGGCATTGTCGCCCCGAGCGACGCGCAAACGCACCCCCCGACGGTGGAGGTGCCCGCTTGAGCGCCTCCGAGCTCGTCACGCTGACGATCGACGGCAGGAGCGTCCAGGTGCCGAAGGGAACAGGGCTCGTCGAGGCTGCGCTCGCGGCGGGGATCGAGATCCCCGTCTTCTGCTACGAACCGCGGCTCGGCCCGCCGGTCGGCGCATGCCGCATGTGTCTCTGCGAGGTCGCTCCCGGCCCGCCGAAGCCGCAGGCCGCCTGCACGCTGACCGCCGCCGACGGGATGACGGTCAAGACGGCGCAGACCTCGGTCCTGGCGGCGGAGGCGCAGAACGCGGTGCTCGAGTTCATCCTCGTCAACCACCCGCTCGACTGTCCCGTCTGCGACAAGGGCGGCGAGTGCCCGCTGCAGGACCTGACCTTCCGCTTCGGCCCCGGCAACACCCGCATGACCTTCCCGAAGCGCACCTTCGACAAGCCGATCCCGATCAGCCCGACGATCGCGCTCGACCGCGAGCGCTGCATCCTCTGTTACCGCTGCACCCGCTTCTCGGACGCGGTCGCGCAGGACGGGCAGCTGATCGCGCGGAACCGCGGCGCCCATTCGGTCATCGCGACCTTCGACGACCGCCCCTATCGCGCGCCCTTCTCCGGGAACGTGATCGAGCTCTGCCCCGTCGGCGCGCTCACCTCGACGCAGTACCGCTTCCTCGCCCGGCCCTGGGAGATCCAGAACGCTCCTAGCGTCTGCGGACTCTGCCCGGTCGGCTGCAACATCCAGGCGACGATGCGCGAGGGGAAGGTGAAGCGCATCCTCTCGCGCAACCACCCCGAAATCGACCAGGGCTGGCTCTGCGACAAGGGTCGCTTCGCCTTCTCGCACCTGTACGCCGAGGATCGCGTCGTCGACCCGCTGCGGCGCGCCGGCCG
>JBBQDZ010000217.1:0-2906 GCA_038320185.1 Gaiellales bacterium | reverse complement strand
GGGGTCCCGTTCTACGACGAGCTCGTCCTCGTCGCGAGCTCCGATCGTCTTCGCGGCGACGCGGCCTACCGCTCGAGGGTCAAGCGCTTCGTCCACGCCTTCCTCGCCGGCACGGCTCAGGCGCGGCGCAATCCGGGCCGCGCTCTCACCATCCTGCAGCGGGTAACCGCCTCCGATCCGCGGTTCCTCGCCCGCGCGACGCCCGCAACGCTCGCCCTGCTCAGCGGCCCCGATGGGATCGGCTGCATGCGCACCACCCAGTGGCAACGCTTCGGTAACTGGATGCACACGCGCTCGCTGCTGAAAGCGCAGATCCCTGCCTCCACGGTCATCAGCACGCGCTTTCTCCCGGCACCCTGCGACGACCGCGCCTAGGCACCGCTTGCGGTGCCGACATCAGGAGTGCGAGCTTGCCCGCGCTCCGTCCGAACCGACCGCACGAGCGCATTCGATAGAGACCCACGCTCCTAGAGACTCGCGGACGGCCGCACCGCCACCAACACCCCGCTCTCGACCGACACGCGCGCCTCCCGATGGGCGAAGACGTTCGAGAGGCCTCGACTCGAGCCCGGCGCAAGCGCCTCGCCCCGCAGCGGGTACACCAGCCCTTCCGTCACCACTCCGGTCGCAGCACCGTGCAACGCAAGCAGAGAAACCAGCTCCCCGGGCCTCCCGGTGAGCACCCGTTCGCCTCGGACGACGTGCACTGCCGCCCGGCCCAGCTGCGCGTCGATCTCGACCCCCGCATAAGCCTCCGCCGCCATGAGCAGCAACTCGCCCACCAGATGATCGAGGCGTCCACCAGCGCCACCGACCACCAGGATCCGCCGCGGCCGGAGCAACAGCGCCGCATCGAATGCAAGCTCGAGGTCGGACGCGTCCTTCGCGACCGGATGTCTCTCCACCGACGTACCCGAGCGCTCGAGCTCGGCCAGGCCGACAGGGCTGATCGAGTCGAAGTCGCCGACGGCGACATCCACGCGCAAACCGAGCGAGAGCGCATGGTCAGCGCCGCGGTCGGCGGCGACAATGCTCGCACCGCCTGGAATCAGAGCGAGCATGCGTCCACTCGGCTTCGAACCGCCCGCGAACACGACGACCGTCTCAGGCACGAACGCTTGTGGCTCTTAAGGGGAGGTCGTCACTGGACTCCGAAGCGGCATGCCTGCTTCGGGGCTCCGCTTCGCCTGGCGCCGCACTCCGTACGCCTGCACACCGAGCATGACGATCGAGGCGTAGACGATGATCTTCTGCGCAGCCACCTGGAACTCCAGCCCTCCCTTCGTATCGAGGTCCGGGCCGGCGAAGAGGAGCGCCACGTAGGCGGCGAGCACGACGAGATAGACGGCGTTCAGGACGACGAAGGAGCGGGGCCATTTGTTCCGCACCTGCAGGACGGTCAAGCAGAGGACATAGCCGAGCAGGAAGCCGAAGGCCAGCTGCACGAAGGCGTTGTGGGCATCGAGCACGAGGTCCCACGGGGTCGCCGCGATGCCGATGAACCCGAGACCCGCGACGACGGTCAGGATCTGGGCCACAATCCCGAGCCGCTGGCCGCGCCCCCTGCCCGCGACGACGGTCTTCCAGGTCGGCGCGAACAGGATCAACGCCAGACCGACCGACACGGCGGCGACGATGAAGACGACGTGGGAGGGGATGTTCGAGCGCCCCGAGTAGGTCTTCGTCGCGCCGAGGTCGCTGAAGAAGTTCTGGAAGAACGAGTACCGGTCGCTGTGGTGGTCGAACTTGGCGCCGCCGGGATAGAGGAGCATTGCCACCACAGTCAGCACAACGAACTGGGCGGCGGCGTAGAGCAGTACGGCTGCCCGCGACGCTGCACCGAACGGGAGGATTCTCACGTGCGCATCATCGCTCCCTCGCGGCTGGGGCGCCAAACGAGCCGGGCACCCGCCCGCCGCCACCGCCGAGCCCGCGCCCCGCGGGGCGACGGCGGTTCAGCCGGGCTCCCGCTCGAGCTCGGACGGCAGCGTTACCGAGAGGAGCTCCACGCCCCAGCGGATGCTCGCGTGGATGACCGACTCGGCAGCCTCACCGTCGCGCCGACTGCTGGCGTCGACGAAGTCGCGGTAGTGCGAGAGCGAGCGCCGGAACCGGGTCCCGGTCGTGAGGATCAGGCGGTTGTAGCGCTCGCTCCGCCAGAAGAGCCGCTCGACCTCGGCGAGTAGTCGCTCTCGCCTCGCGGCGGCGTAGCAGGTGGCGTGCAGTTGCCACCGCGCCTCGAGGTATCGGTCGACGTCCTGCCGCCGGGCGGCCTGCCGAAGCGCGCCGAGGAGCTCGCGCATCTGTCCCACCTCGCCGTCGCCGACTGCCCGCGCTCCGAGCCGAGCCGCGAGCCCCTCCAGGCCGAGGCGCGCAGCGTAGACCTCCTCGACGTCCTCGCGGGTCAGGCGGCTGACCGAGGCACGGCCGGTGCGGCCGATCTCGACGAGACCGTCGCGCTCCAGCATCCCGAGGACCACGCGCACCGGCGTGGGCGAGACGCCGAACCGCTGCGCGAGCTCTCGATGCCGAAGCGGCATGCCCTCCGGAAGACGCCCGTTGAGAATCAGGTCACGGAGGCTCGCGGCCACATGTCTCTCGATCGTGGGCCGCTCCTCGAGCGCCGTCACGGAAACGAGCAGATCCGAAGCAGCCCCGGCCATGGTTGCAAGGTAAATGCTATTTCAAATATCGTCGGGGACGATGGAGGAAGCCCCGGCCCTGCGACTCGGCGTCGACGTCGGCGGCACGTTCACCGATGTCGTGCTGCACGACGAGGCCGGCCGCGCGACGATCCGCAAGCTCCTCTCGACCCCGCCCCGCTACGAGGTCGCCGTCCTCGAGGCCTCCGCTGCACTCGCGGATGGGCGCGCCGCTCAGATCGCGGAGGTCGTGCACGGGACCAC
>JBBQDZ010000216.1:0-2911 GCA_038320185.1 Gaiellales bacterium | reverse complement strand
GGCGGCGCGTTCTTCGCCCGCTCGATCAGCTCGTCGGGCTGGACGAGCTTGCCGTCCTCGTGCTTGGCGACGAGCTTCAGGCCGATGCGGCCCCGAGCCTTGTCGACCTCCTGCACGAGCACGTCCAGGACGTCGCCGCGGCTGATCACGTCCTCGATGTGGCCGACGCGTCCGGGTCCGACGTTCGAGACGTGGAGCAGGCCGTCCGTCCCTCGCTTCAGCTCGACGAAGGCGCCGAACTGCGTCGTCTTCACGACCTTGCCGGTATAGGTGTCCCCCACCTCGGGGTCCTTCGTCAGCGCCGTCACCGCGGCGATCGCGGCGTCGGCCTTGTCGCCCGCGGTCGCGTAGATGAGGATCGTCCCGTCCTCCTCGATGTCGATCTGCACCTCGTACTCGGCCTCGAGCGCACGGATCGTCTCGCCGCCCTTGCCGATCACCATGCCGATGTACTCGGGGTTGATCTTGACCGAGGAGATGCGTGGGGCATGGCCTCTGAGCTCCTGGCGCGGCTCCGGGATCGCCTCGAGCATCCGGTCGAGGATGAACTCCCGCGCCTGCCGGGCCTGCTGCAGGGCGGAGCGCATGATCTCCTGCGTGACGCCGGTGATCTTGATGTCCATCTGCAGGGCCGTGATCCCCTCGCGGGTCCCGGCGACCTTGAAGTCCATGTCGCCGAGGTGGTCCTCGGCCCCCTGGATATCGGTGAGGATGACGTAGTCGTCGCCTTCCTTGACGAGGCCCATCGCGATGCCGCTGACCGGAGCCTTGATGGGCACCCCGGCGTCCATCAGGGCCAGCGTCGACCCGCAGACCGAGCCCATCGAGGACGACCCGTTCGACTCGAGCGTCTCGGAGACGAGCCGGATCGTGTACGGGAACTCCTCGGCAGTCGGGATCATCGCCTCGAGCGCCCGCTGGGCGAGGGCGCCGTGACCGATGTCACGGCGCTTCGGGCCGCGCATGAAACCGGTCTCCCCCACCGAGTAGGGCGGGAAGTTGTAGTGGTGCATGTAGCGGCGGTCGGTCTCGAGCGAGAGGTCGTCGATCCGCTGACCCTCCTTTGCCGTCCCCAGGGTCAGCAGCGTCATGATCTGGGTCTGGCCCCGGGTGAAGAGGGCGGAGCCGTGCGTTCGTGGCGAGACGCCGACCTCGCACGAGACCGCCCTGACCTCGTCCGTGCCGCGCCCGTCGGGACGGCGCTTCTCGACTGCGATCTTCTTCCGAACGAGGTCCTTGTAGATCGCCTCGGCGCCGCGCTTGACGAACTGGCGGGTGAGCGTGTCCTTCACCGCCGGCGCCTCACCCTCGACTGTGGCAGGCCCGACCGGGAAGGGCAGCTGGGACGACTCGAGAATCCGATCGAAGAGCAGGCTGCGCTTGGCCGACTTGAGCTCTTTTGAGTCCTGCTCGGCCTCGGTGAGGGCGCGCAGGTCGTCCTCGAACTGCTCCCTCACCGGGCCCTCGACCGCGGCGAGCCGCTGCTTCTCGAGCAGCTGTTGGAGGCTCGAGCGCACCTGAACCTGGCGGACGATGTCCTCCTCGGTAGATTCCATCGAGAGCGCCGGCGAAAGCTGGGCTTGGAGCTCCTCCACCACCGCCCCAGCCTCGCGAAGGCCGTCCCGTTGGATGCGTTCCCGGATCGTCTGGCCGTGCTCCCGCTCGAGCTCCTCGGTCAGGCTCGGGTCGAGCCACTTGGCCTTCCCGACCCGCCCGGCGAGCTCCTCCTGCGCCTCGCAGAGGCGGCGGATCTCGTCGTGCGCGCGCCCGAGGGCCTCGAGGAGCAGGTCCTCCGGCACCTCGTCCGCCCCGGCCTCGACCATCGTGAGCGCATCCTTCGTGCCGACGACGATGAGGTCGAGCTTCGAATCGCCCTCGCTCTCTTGGAGAGTGGGGTTGATGACGAGTTCCCCGTCGATGAGGGCCATCCGCACCGCTCCAACCGGACCGGAGAACGGCAGCGGCGAGATCATCAGGGCCGCGGAGGCGCCGTTGATGCAGAGGATGTCGTGCGGGGTGACGAGGTCAGCCGAGAGAACCGTGCAGATGACCTGCACCTCGTTGCGAAAGCCCTTCGGCCAGAGAGGCCTGATCGGGCGGTCGATCATGCGTGCAGTCAGGATCGCGCGCTCGGTCGGGCGTCCCTCGCGCTTGAAGAAACCCCCGGGGATCTTCCCGGCGGCGTACATGCGCTCCTCGACGTCCACGGTCAGCGGGAAGAAGTCCGCGCCCTCGCGCGCCTCCATTCGGCCCTGCGCCGTCGCGAGCACCATCGTGTCACCCGAGCGGACGACGACTGCGCCGTCCGCCTGCTTCGCGAGCTTGCCGCTCTCGAAGCTGATCTCCTTACCGCCGACGTCGACCGACACGGCCGCGTCGCGCTCGGTAGCAATGCTCATGTTCCTGTTCCACCTTTCGTCCGGGAAGGTGGAGGTTTGAGTCAGACCGAGGGCGCGCGGTCTCGCTCAAACTTCCACCCTCCGCTTGAGTCCGAGGAGCTAGCGCCTGAGGCCCAGCTCCTTGATGAGGGCCCGGTAGCCCTCGAGGTTCTCCCGCTGGAGGTAGTTCAGCAGCCGGCGGCGACGCCCGACGAGCTTCAGCAGGCCCCGCCGCGAGTAGTGGTCCTTCGCGTGGGTTCGCAGATGATCGGTCAGCTCGTTGATCCGGCGCGTGAGCAGCGCGATCTGCACCTCGGGCGAGCCCGTATCGCCGTCGTGGCGGCCGTGCTTGCCGAAGATCTCCAGCTTGGCTTCCTTGGTGAGGGTCACCGTGCCACCTCCGTCTAGTCGACTCCGCCGTCCCAGCACGCCGCGAAGGAAGGACGCGGGCGGCCGAGGCTGCGGTCTGCCCATAGGGTAGCAACCCGTGGCTCGAGGCCGGATCGCGCCGGGAATCGCCGCCGGGCACCCGG
>JBBQDZ010000215.1:0-2925 GCA_038320185.1 Gaiellales bacterium | reverse complement strand
CGCGCCCGCCGACCGCTACTCGAACGAGAGCAGGCGACGAGCCGCGTCCACGACCCGCGGGACCGACGGCATGTAGGCATCCTCGATCTGCCAGTAGGGGTACGGCACGTCATAGCCCGTCACCCGCAGAACCGGACCGCGCAGGTCGAGGATTGCCTTCTCCGCCAGGATCGCTGCGAGCTCGGCGGCGTAGCCGCACATCCTCGGCGCCTCCTGAACGATGACGACGCGCCCCGTCTTGCCGGCCGAGGCGAGCAGCGCCTCCTCGTCGAGCGGCTTCAGCGAGCGCACGTCGAGCACCTCGACCGACGCGTCCTCCGCGAGAGCCTCGGCGGCCGCCTCGGCAAGTGGCACCATCGAGCCGTAGGCGACGAGCGTCAGATCCTCCCCCTCGCGGGCGACTCGTGCCCGCCCGAGGGGGACGACGTGGTCGCCCTCCGGCACCTCGCCCCGCAGCGTCCGGTAGTGGAGCTTGGGCTCGAGAACCACGACCGGGTCGGGATCGCGGATTGCCGCCGCCAGCAGTCCCTTCGCGTCAGCCGGCGTCGAGGGGATCGCCACCTTCACGCCAGGGGTGTGGACGTAGTAGGTCTCCGGGGAGTCGTCGTGCAGCTCGGGCGCACGTACGCCGCCGCCGTAGGGCATGCGCACGACGAGCGGAAACTCCATGGCGCCTCCCGTGCGCCAGCGATAGCGCCCGACGTGGGTGATCAGCTGGTCGAGGCACGGATAGCTGAAGGCGTCGTACTGCATCTCGCAGACGGGCCTCCAGCCGGCCATGCAGAGACCGACGGCGCTCCCGAGGATGCCGGCCTCGGCGAGCGGGGTGTCGACGCAGCGTTCGGGGCCGAAGCGGTCCCGAAGGCCCGCGGTGGCGCGGAAGACGCCGCCCGCGCGGCTCACGTCCTCGCCCATGACGAGCACGGAGGGATCGCGCTCGAGCTCGGTGTGCAAGCAGTCGTTGACCGCCTCGACAAGCGTCAGCTCAGCCACCGAGGATCCTCCGGAGCTCCGCGAGGTCGGAACGAAAAGACGCGGGGGGATCGGCGTATGCGTGAGCGAAGACGAGCTCGGGATCTGCCGGCGGTTCCGCCTCGGCCGCCGCGATTCCGCCGCGCATCGTCTCGAGGGCCTCGGCGCGCACGGCCGCGGCCGCCTCCTCCGAGAGGACGCCCAGCCGACCCAGGTAGCGCTCGAAACGCCCCAGGCACTCGTTCTGACGCTCCTCCTCGACACGAGCAAGGTCGATGTAGGCCCGCGGATCGTCGGCGGTGGCGTGCGGTGCCGCCCGATAGGTCAACGCTTCGATGAACGTGGGTCCTTCCCCGGCCCGGGCCCGCTCGAGCGCCTCTCGCGTCGCCTCGTAGACCGCCAGCACGTCGCCTCCGTCGACGCGCACTCCCGGCATCCCGTACCCCGCCGCCTTGTCCGCCAGCGCCTTTGCCGCGGTCTGTGCCTCGAGCGGGGTCGAGATCGCCCACTGGTTGTTGTTGCAGAGGAGGACGACCGGCGCGCGCATCACAGCGGCGAAGTTCGCCCCCTCGTGGAAGGCCCCCTCGGAGGTTGCGCCGTCGCCGAAGAAGGCGAGCGCGCAGGCGGGCTCGCCGCGGAGCTTCTTTCCCCACGCGAGGCCCACCGCATGCGGCACGTGCGTCGCAATCGGGACGCAGATGGAGGCGACGTTGTAGTCGAGCGGGTTCCACCAGCCGGCTGGGTGGCCTCGCCACCACGAAAGGACGGTCGCGGCGGGCATGCCGCGAAGGAGCCCGATGGCCGACTCGCGGTAGCTCGGGAAGATCCAGTCCTCGGCCGCGAGCGCGAACGCAGCCCCCACCTGCATGGCCTCGTGGTTCCAGAAGATCGCGTAGGTGCCGATCCGCCCCTGCCGGTGGTAGACGACCGAGCGCTCGTCGTAGGTGCGAAGGAGCACCATCTGCCGGTGGAGCTCGAGCAGATCGCGCTCGCCGAGGCCGTCCACCTCGCGCTCCTCGTCGAGAACCCGCCGCAAGCCGCACTCGGCCGGGAGTACCTGCGCCATCGCGGCGCAGCCTAGACGCTTCACCCCACGATCACGCTGAGAGCGTCCCGCTCGGCCTCGAGTGTGACCCTCTCCAGGTCGCCAAGATCCTCCCCGTCAGCCTGCAGGGTCGTCGGCCGATCTGCCCGCAGCTCGAGCCGGTCGAGGTCGTGGGCGTAGATCAGATCCTCGGCGTGCGTCTGGCCGCGACCGCGCAGGCCGTACGCGAGCAGGCGCGGGATCGAGGCGGCAGTGACGATTCGCGGCGCCACGACGTCGAAACCTCCTTCAAAACTCGCCGCGGGAGCGGCGTGGAGCGGAACTCGACCGACATAGGTGTACGGATCGCCGTTGGCGACGAGGACCCACGCCGCTCGGCCGAACCCGCCCACCTCGATGGTTGCCTCGATGCGGCCCCGCGAGCGCCACAGCAGCCGCGCGAACGCGGAGACGAAGGCGAGGTCGCCGGGCCGCCGGCCGTCGCCCGCCCGCCCCGCCGCGTCGACAAGGCGGACTGCGGCGGCGTCGAGCCCGAACCCGACGCTGAAGGCGAACCGACGGCCGTTCACGCGCCCGAGCGAGATCCGGCGCCTCTGTCGCGAAGAGGCCAGGCGGTGGGCGGCGTTGACCGGATCCCGAGGCAAGCCGAGCGCGCGTGGAAGCACACTCGTGCCACCACCCGGGACGAACCCGAGGGGAATGGACCCGTCGGCCCCGTTGATCGACTCGTTGTAGCCGCCGTCCCCCGAGAAGACGAAGATCGCCGCCGTCTCCGGCGCCACCTGCTCGACGAGCTCCACGGCGTGCCCCGGCCGCTCGGTGAGGAGCGTCTGCAGCTCGAAAGCGGCTCGCAGTTCGCCCTCGACCGCCCGGACGAGCGCGGGCGTCACCCTCGAGGCGCGCGGATT
>JBBQDZ010000214.1:0-3038 GCA_038320185.1 Gaiellales bacterium | reverse complement strand
AAGCGCGAAGGCGCGATCGTTCGGGGGCGGGTACGGCGCTTCCGGACGGAGCTCCTCCGGCACGGCGGACACGGGATCGGCCACGGACTCGAAGCTACACTCGCCCCGTGATCGAGGTCCGGGCGCTGACGGGCGAGGACCTGACCGTTGACGACGTGTGGGCGGTCGCGGTCGAAGGGGCTGCGGTGTCCCTCGCCGACGAGGCCCGCACGCGGATGCGGGCGGCGCGGGAGCTCGTGGAGCGCGCCGCGCACGGTACACGCGAGCACACCTACGGCATCAACACGGGCTTCGGCCGTTTCGTCTCCCGCTCGATCCCCGAGGAGCTCGCCGCGGAGCTCCAGCTGCGCCTCCTCCGGAGTCATGCCTGCGGCGTGGGGGAGCCGTACCCGGACGAGATCGTCCGCGCGGCGATGCTGCTGCGCGCGAACGCGCTCGCAAAGGGCTACTCGGGCGCCCGGATCGAGACGGTGGAGCTCCTCGTTGACTGCCTCAACGCCGGCGTTCTGCCCTACGTACCGAGCCGGGGCTCGGTAGGGGCGAGTGGCGACCTAGCGCCGCTTGCCCATCTCGCGCTTCCGCTCGTCGGCGAGGGAGAGGCCTGGCTGGACGGGCGGGTCGTTCCGGGCGGAGAGGCGCTTGCTGCCGCCGGCCTGGAGCCCGTGCGGCTCCAGGCGAAGGAAGGTCTGTCGCTCGTGAACGGGACGCAGTTCATGGCGGCTCTCGGGGCCCTCGGGCTCCGGCGCGCGCGCCGCTTGGCGGCGGCCGCCGACATTGCCTGTGCGCTCTCGGTGGAAGCACTCCAGGGCTCTCGCGTCAGCTTCCTCCCGCAGATCCACGAGCTGCGCCCGCTCCGCGGGCAGGCTGCCTCTGCCGGGAATCTGACGCACCTTCTCGAGGGCTCCGCGATCATCGAGTCTCACCGTTGGTGCGACCGGGTGCAGGACGCCTACTCGCTCCGCTGCGCGCCGCAGGTGCACGGCGCCTCCCGGGATCTTCTCGACTACGTCGACTACACGATCTCGGTCGAGCTGAACTCCGCCACCGACAACCCGCTTGTCCTGGTCGAGGACGACATGCTGGTCTCGAACGGGAACTTCCACGGTCAGCCGCTCGCGTTCGCCCTCGACGCGATGGCGATGGCCGCCTCCGAGCTCGCTAGCATCTCGGAGCGACGCGTCGAGCGTCTCGTCAACCCGAACCTCTCGGACGGCCTGCCGGCGTTCCTCACCCTCGACGGCGGACTGAACTCCGGATTCATGATCCCGCAGTACGTCGCCGCCGCGCTCGTGAGCGAGAACAAGTCCCTTTGCCACCCCGCGAGCGTTGATTCGATTCCCACGAGCGCGGGCCAGGAAGACCATGTCTCGATGGGCAATGCCTCGGGGCTGAAGGCGTGGCAGGTTCTGGCGAACTGCGAGCAGGCGCTCGCGATCGAACTGCTCGCCGCCGCGCAGGCAGTCGAGTTCCTCGCGCCGCTCCAGCCGGCCCCAGGCACATGCGCCGCGCACCGCTTCGTGCGGTCGCTGTCGCCCCGGCTGCGCGAGGACCGCCCCCTCGGGCGAGAGATCGAGTCGGTTGCGGCCGCCGTCCGGGACGGGTCGCTGCTGGTAGCCGTCGAGAGCGAGGTCGGAGCACTCGCATGAGGCGTCTCGGCAGGGAGCGCGAGGAGAGGATCCCCAACCATCCGTACCGCGACAGCGCGCTCGTCTACGGCGGGCTCGCCGTCGTACTGATCGTGTTCACAGCGGCGACGGGCGGCCCGTTGCTCCCGAAGGACAGCTCGGGTGGTGGCCTCCTCGGTGCGATCGGACGCTTCGGAGCCCTCACCCTTGCCTGCGTCTTCTTCGTCGTCGCGACCGCGTTCAGCTGGTGGAAGTGGCGCGCGCGGCTCGAGGAGGAGCGCCGCTCGAGATGAGCGTCGCGCCGAGTCTCGAGGCGACAGTCGAGGGCCTGTGCGGCGACCTCCGGTCCATCCGCGCGCCGCGCGGCTCCGACCTCAACGCGCGCTCTTGGTCGACCGAGGCGCCGTTGCGAATGCTCCTCAACAACCTCGACCCCGAGGTAGCCGAGCGCCCGGAGGAACTCGTCGTCTACGGCGGCACGGGGCGGGCGGCTCGCAGCCACGAAGCTCTCCGCGCGATCGTCCGTGCGCTGCTGCGCCTCGCCGACGACGAGACGCTGCTCGTTCAGAGCGGTAAGCCGGTCGGCATCTTCCGGACCCACCCCGGCGCCCCGCGCGTGCTGATCGCCAACTCGCTCCTCGTCCCGCGCTGGGCGACCTGGGACGAGTTCCGCCGCCTGGAGGCGCTTGGACTGACGATGTTCGGGCAGATGACCGCCGGCAGCTGGATCTACATCGGAACCCAGGGAATCCTCCAGGGCACCTACCAGACCTTCGCCGCCGCGGCTGAGACGCACTTCGGAGAAGCCTCGCTCGCCGGGCGCACGGTGTTGACCGCCGGTCTCGGTGGGATGGGAGGAGCTCAGCCGCTCGCAGCGACGATGCTTGGGGGCGCGATCCTCTGCGTCGAGGTCGATCCGACGAGGATCCGGCGCCGCCTCGAGACGCGCTACCTCGACGAGCTGGCCGACTCGCTCGACGACGGGCTTGCCCGCGTTCGCAGGGCCGCTGCCGAGAGACGGCCGCTCTCTGTCGCGGTTGCAGGCAACGCCGCGGAGGTCATTCCCGAGCTCGCACGACGGGGCGAGCACTTCGACCTCGTCACCGACCAGACGGCGGCTCACGACCCTCTGGTCGGCTACATCCCCGCGGGGCTCTCGGTCGAGGGTGCGGCGGAGCTGCGCATCGCCGATCCGGAGGAGTATCTGGCACGCGCGCGAGATTCGATCGCACGGCATGTGCGCGACGGCATGCTCGAGTACGCCCGGGCCGATAGCTATGTTTTCGATTATGGCAACAACCTGCGAGGGGAGGCACTAGAGGCCGGCGTCGAGAACGCGTTCACATACCCGGGCTTCGTCCCGGCCTATATACGGCCGCTCTTCTGCCGCGGCATCGGCCCGTTCCGCTGGGC
>JBBQDZ010000213.1:0-3075 GCA_038320185.1 Gaiellales bacterium | reverse complement strand
CTTCTTCAAGCCCCTGACCTTCTCCAGCAGGCCCTGAGGCGGCTGCATCTCGAGCACGTCCTCGAGCCGCGTCGCGACGTCGTCGAGACGCTCGACGCCGAGGCCCAGGCACATGCGCCGCTCGGTGCCGAACTGGTTGATCAGCAGGGAGTGGTTGGATCGTCGCGGGTTCTCGAAGAGGAGCGCGGGCCCGCCGGCCTTGACTGTCCGATCCACAATCTCGGTGATCTCGAGGTGCGGGTCGACCTCGGCGGCGACCCGGACGAGCTCACCCTCCCGCTCGAGCAGCGCGATCCAGGAGCGCAAGTCGAGCGGTGGGGCCACGGATATGAGTCTAGGAGACGCCCTCGAGCGCGAGCGCGACGGCCTGCTCGAACGGCCACAGGCGCCCCTCCGCGCGGGCTGTCTCGAACGCCGGGCCGGTATGCGCCAGAACCGGCGCCGCGAGCTCGTCCAGGTCCCGCTTCCAGCCTGCGACCGGTGCGCGGTCGACCTCGGCCTCGAGCGCGCCCCAGAGGCGTCCAGCGGGCTCGGCGTCGCCCTGCTCGGCGACCGCGCGCGCCACGACCGCAAGCGCGTAGACGGTGCCGATTCGGTCGTCGATCCGGCGAGCCACCCCGAGCGCCTCGGTTGCAGAGCGTGCGGCTTCGGCGGGTCGCCCGAGCTCGAACAACGTCTCGGCGCTCGCGAGCAGCGAGCGCGTCTCGCCCCAGGAGAAGCCCGTCTCGCGATACAGGGAGGTGCTGCCCTCGTAGAGCTCGAGCGCCCGCTCGGGCGAGCCGCCGCGCCGCTCGAGGTGGCCGAGAAAGTCGAGACACTGCGCCTCGCCTTTCCGGAAGCCGATCCGGCGGAAGAACGCAAGGCTTACCTCGAGGAGCCGCCGCGCCCGAGCCTCGTCGCCGCGTCTGAAGGCCTGGATCGCGATCCTTACGCTGACGAGCGCCGATCTCAGCTCGTCGCCGAGCGCGGAGGATTCGGCGAGACTCTGCTCGTAGAGATCCTCGGCGGCTTCGTCGCCGGAGATGGCCGCGCAGTTGCCGATGCAGCGGAGCGCGAGCGCGTGGAGCGGCGAGGGGGCGGCCGGCCCGAGCGGAAGCAGGTCCTCGAGCCACCTCCGGCCCTCGTCCGGATCGGTCGTCACCCAGAAGTTCTCGAGCGCCGTCGCCAGGCGGAGGCCGAGGTCGCCGTACCCCGAGGCGATCGCCCAGGCTAGGGCGCCGCGAACGTTCGAGCGCTCGGGGACGACGAGCCCGTGCTGCATCGGCCCCTCGGCCTCGATGGTGAGGTTCGCGCTCTGTGCGAGCTCGACGAAGAACTCCGCGTGCCGCCGCCGGATCGCCTCCGCCTCCTCGTTGGCGTCCAGACGCTCCGCGGCGAACTCGCGAATGGTCTCCAACATCAGGAAGCGATCCTGGCCGGCCGCCTTGAGGAGACTGGCCTCCACGAGCGCGTCGACGAGGTCGAGGTCGGCGTCGCAGACCACCTCGGCGCCGGCCAGCGAGAAGCCGCCCGCAAAGACGGACAGGCGGCGGAAGAGCTGCTGCTGGTCGGCCGGAAGGAGGTCGTAGCTCCACTCGATCGTTTCCCGGAGCGTCCGCTGCCGCTCCGGTGCGTCGCGGCGACCGCCCGTCAGCAGCGGTAGACGCCGCTCGAGCCGCTCGAGAAGCGCTCTCGAGCCGAGCGAGCGCAACCGGGACGCGGCGAGCTCGACAGCGAGCGGGAGACCGTCGAGGCGCCGGCAGATCTCCCGCGCCGAGTCGTCAGGCTCGAAGTCGGGCCTCACCGCTCGCGCGCGCTGAGTCAGGAGCTCGACAGCATCCTCGTCGCGCAGCGGCTCGAGCGGGTACTCGCGCTCGCCCTCGAGGCGGAGCGGCGCGCGGCTCGTTGCAAGCACGCTCGCCAGCGGAGCCGCGGCGAGAAGCGCCGCGATCTCCGGGGCCGCGTCGAGCAGATGCTCGAAGTTGTCGACGACGAGGAGCGCGCGGCGCTCGCGCAGCTCGCTCAGGTCCCGGACGCCGACCGTCGCGGCGATAGTCGAGGCGACGAGCTCGGGCTGGCGGACGCCTGCAAGCGGGACGAAGAAGACGCCGCGGGGGAAGTCCCCGACGAGCTCGGCCGCCGCCTGCAGGCCGAGCCGCGTCTTTCCACTCCCGCCGGCGCCGGTCAGGGTCACGAGGCGCGCCGAGTCCCGGAAGAGCTCCAGCAGCTCGGCGAGCTCGCGCTCGCGGCCGACGAGCGGATTCGCGGCGACCGGCAAATTCGTGGCGTTGAGGCTCCTCAGCGGCGGGAACTCGCCGTCCCCGAGCTGGAAGATCCGCTCCGGCGCCGAAAGGTCCTTCAGGCGGTGCTCGCCGAGGTCCCGGAGGTCGTGGTCACCGGCGAGGTCGTGGGTCGAGCGGGAGACGACCACTTGGCCGCCGTGGCCGACGGCGGCGATGCGAGCAGCGCGGTGGACGTCGAGGCCGACATAGCCCTCGTCTGTGACGATCGGCTCGCCCGTGTGGACGCCCATTCGCACGCGGATCGGCCCCTCCCTGAGCGCCTCCTGCCCCTCGCGCGCGGCGGCCAAAGCCTCCGAGGCCCGTGCAAAGGCGAAGAAGAAGGCGTCTCCCTGGGTGTCGACCTCGACGCCTCCATTCCGGGTAGAGGCCTCACGCAGAATCCGACGGTGCTGCGCGAGGAGCTCCGCGTAGGCGGCGCCGTGCTCGTGCAGCAGGCGCGTCGATCCCTCGACGTCGGTGAAGAGGAAGGTGACGGTGCCGGCCGGAAGATCCCGCACGCTTGCGAGTCTGACTCGCGGTGACGGATGCCTCAAGTAGCGCGGGGTTCTCGGGCGCATGCGCCACTTGGTGCCCTCGCGCCGCGGCCCCAGAGAGGCGAGTGGGCTCTATCGTTGACTCTCGATGAGATACCTCGACCGCGCGACGAGCCGCTTTCCCCAGCCGTGGCGAAAGCTCGCTGACTGGCTGGTGACGATCGGCCTTGCGATCGCTTTTGTGCTCGCTTTCGAGGCGGAGGTGGCGAAGCCGTACCGGGTGCCCTCGGCCTCGATGGAGCCGACTCTTCACTGCGCAC
>JBBQDZ010000212.1:0-3106 GCA_038320185.1 Gaiellales bacterium | reverse complement strand
CCCAGTTCCGGGCGGTCCACAGGCGAGCCGTCCCGTCGAAGCTCGAGGTCGCCACCTCCGCTCCGTCCGGGCTGAAGAGGGCGTGGGTCACGAGCTCCGTGTGGCCGCGCAGCACGGCGACCTCCGCGCCGCTTCGCGCGGCCCAGACCCGGGCGGTGCCGTCATCGCTCGCGGTCAGGACGAGCGTCCCGTCACGGCTGAACCGCGCCTCCGAGAGCGCGCCGGTGTGGCCTCGAAGGACGGAGATGGACGCGCCGGTGCGGCCGTCCCAGACCCTGGCGGTGCCGTCCGCGCTCGCCGAGACGAGGAGCGAGCCGTCGGGGTTGAAGGCGACGGAGACGGCGGCGCTCGTGTGGCCGCGCAGGATCCCGAGCGATCGCCCGCCGGGGAACGCCCACAGGCCGACGGTGCCGTCGTTCGCGGCCGTCGCCACCCGCGTTCCGTCAGGGCCGAACGCGACCGCTTCGACGCGATCACTGTGGCGCAGCACCGCCAGAGGGCGGCCCGTCTTGGCGTTCCAGATCCGGGCCGTCTCGTCGTCGCTCGCCGTCGCGAGCAGGCCGCCGTCGCGGCTGAACACCGGCGAGACCACGCTCGCACGGTGCCCGCGCAGCACCAGGACGCTGCGACCGCTGCGGGCATTCCAGATCCGCGCTGTCCCGTCCTCGCCGGTCGTCGCGACCCGTTCTCCCCCGGGGCTAAAGATCGCGCCTGTGACGCCGCCGGAGTGGCCGCGCAGGACGAGGAGGCGGCGACCGCTCTGCACGTCCCAGATGCGCGCGGTCCCATCCCGGCTCGCCGTCAGGACCCGGCGGCCGTCAGGGTTGAAGGCGACCGCGTTCGTGATGTCCGTGTGCCCGCGCAGCTCGGCAAGGGGCCGCCCCGTCCGTCCGTCGAAGACACGCCCCAGGCCGCCGTCGTCGACGGTGGCGACGAGCGCGCCGTTCGGACTCCAGGCGATGCCAGTCACCGCGCTCTTCGTGACGTGCAGGACGTGGAGGACGTTCGCGCCCGCGACCGCGGCGCGCAGGGCGTCCTCGGCCTGAGTGGTCGGCGCCGCGCCGACCGCGCGCAGCGCCAGCCGCAGGCCCTCCTGAGGGTCGCTGTCGAGCTCGGCGAACGCCTCGGCTGCGAGCTCTCGCGATTTCGAGCGCTGCTGGGCGTGGCGAGCCTGCAGCGTCAGGTAGACGAGCGCGCCGGCGACGAGCGCGAAGAAGAGTGCGACGAGGGCGAGGATCGCGAACCGCCGGCGCTCGCGGCGGCGGGCGCTGCCGATCTTGCCAGCGCCCCCGCCAGTCGAGGATGGGGCCGGCGAGCGCGTCGTGGTAGATCTCGTAGCGACGCTCGCCGATCGGACGCAGGATCCGCGCTGCGCCGGCGAGCCCGCCGAGAACGGGATCGAGGCGCTTGGCCGGGAGCTCGGCGACTCCGCCAGATCGTCCGCGTGGTGTGCGATCTTCGATCCCGACGGCGTCACGAGAAAGCGGAAGATGCGTGCCGCCACGTCCTGGTCGCCCCGCGCGAAGCCCTCCATCGTCGCGTCGAGGTGCGTGCGGACGATCCGGTCGGCACCGCCAAGCCGCTCGAGGGTCTCGAGGCGCAGCGCCCGCGAGCCGGCCTCGGTCTCCTCGGACCAGAGCCGGCTCAGCACGAGCTGGAGGTAGGGCGCCTCGATGCGCTCGCGCGAGACCTCCGTCTCCCCGGCCGGCTCCCCGAGTCTCCCCGGCCGGCTCCCCGAGCGCGACCTTGCCGGCGGCGACCTGGTCGAGGATCGCGTCCACGAGCTGCGGCTCGATCGCGATCGGCCGCTCGGCGCCGGCCTCGAGGCGGTTCCAGAGCTCGAGCGGCGCTTCGATCGCCTTGCGCGCGGCCTTGCGGTCGAGGTGGTCGATCCGCAGCAGGTTGTCGAGCAGACCCGGGATCTGGCCTTCGAAGCGGTCGAGGAGCGCGAGCGCGTCCTCCCGGATCGAGAGGAGAACGTTCGCGGCGGTGTCGCGACGGCGGAGCGCGCGCGCGAGCTCGCGCTCGAAAGGCCCGCGGGCACCCTCGCGCGAGTGGTAGAGGAAGTACTCCTCGAACTGGTCGAGCACGAGCAGCAGAGAGCCGCCCGTGCGCTCGGCAAAACCGGTGAGGCAATCGACGAGCGAGCCCTCGGCAGGATCGGCGGCGAGTTCCGGCTCGACGGCCGCGACCGCCTCGCGCACGGCCTCGCAGAGGGCGGCGACGGGGTCGGCGGCGCTCCACGTGGAGAAGGGGACGGCGACGAGCTCGGCGGATCCCGCGGCCGCGTACTGGCGCCGCGCCTGCTCGCGGAGATGCCGCACCACCCCGGCGTGGAGCACCGAGCTCTTCCCGACCCCGCTCGCGCCGTAGAGAACCGAGACGCGGTAGGCGCGGAGGTTGTCGACGACGATCTCGCGCCACCCGTCCCGGCCGAAGAACCAGTCCGCGTCCGCCTCCGAGTAGGGAACGAGGCCCTGGTAGGGGGAGGCCCGCCCGGCCGGCGGCTCGGCCGCGCTCACGGGAGCTGAGCGCGCATCGCCTCGACCCACTCCTCGAGCGCGCACTCGACGATCTCGACGCCGTTGCGGTCCCAGATCCTCCGGTCGATCTCGCCCGGTGCGAGCTGGATCGCCCAGGAGCCGAAGCGCCGCACCTGCCCCGCCCAGATCAGATGGAGGAAGACGCGCACGTTCCAGTCGCTCATCCCGAAGCCGAGGAAGAGGAAGTGGCTCGAGCGCAACCGCGCCATGAGGTAGGCCGGCAGCTCGGAGGCGCTGCGGTGCGCCAGGTACTGGATGTAGTGGTCCTCGGTGATGACGTAGCTGTCCGAGGCCTCGTCGGCCCGGTCGACCGCTCCGTGGATCTTGAGGATGACGCTGCGCTCCTCGAGTGCGAACTCGCGGTAGTCGGTGTGCCGCGGGATCGGCGCGCGCTCCCCGTCCGGGCGGACGTGGACGAATTTGCCCGGCTCGTTCGGGTCGGTGTCGTAGTAGACGAGGTCGTACGGCTCGCCGGTTGCCGTGAACGCGCGCTCGAGCGAGTCGTCGTAGTTCGTCGTGATCAGAAGCTGTCCGGGCTGGACCGATCCCTGCGAGCGCAGCGC
>JBBQDZ010000211.1:0-3122 GCA_038320185.1 Gaiellales bacterium | reverse complement strand
ATCCACGGCAAGCCGCTCGCGTACCTCGACTCCGCGGTCAGCACCCACAAGCCGCGGCAGGTGCTCGACAAGCTGCGGACCTTCTACGAGACCTCCTACGCGAATGTCCATCGGGGCGTCTACACGCTCTCGGAGCGCGCGACGGTCGAGTACGAGGGCGCGCGAGACCGCGTGGCGGCATTGATCAACGCTCCCGCCTCGCGGGAGGTGATCTTCACGCGCGGCGCGACGGAGAGCCTGAACCTCGTCGCCTACGCCTGGGGTCTGGACAACCTCGGGCCTGGTGACGTCGTCGTCGTCACGGAGCTCGAGCACCATTCGAATTTCGTGCCCTGGCAGTACATCGCAAAGCGCACAGGCGCAGAGCTGCGGCTGATCCCGATCGACGACTCCGGCGAGCTCGAGCTCGACCGCTTGGACGAGGTCGCCCGATCGGGACGCGTGAAGGTGGTCGCGAACAACCTCGTCTCCAACGCTCTCGGCACGATCAACCCGGTGGAGCGCCTGGCGGCGTGGGCACACGAGCAGGGGGCGATCATGGTCGTCGACGCCGCTCAGGCGGCGCCGCACCACGCGATCGACGTTCAGGCGCTCGGCTGTGACTTCCTCGCCTTCTCGTCGCACAAGATGTGCGGCCCGACGAGCGTCGGCGCGCTGTGGGGCAGGGCCGAGCTGCTGGAGCGGATGGCCCCCTTCAACCTCGGCGGCCACATGATCCGGTCGGTCACCCTCGCGGAGACGACCTGGGGTGAGCTGCCCTACAAGTTCGAGGCGGGTACACAGCCAATAGCCGAGGCTGTGGGCTTCGGAGCTGCGGTCGACTACCTGACGGCGATCGGCCTCGACGCCATCGAGGAGTACGAGCGCGAGCTCGCGGCTTACGCCCTCGAGCGGCTGGGAGAAGTGCCGGGGGTGACGCTCTACGGCCCGCCCCTCGAGCGGCGCGCCGGAATCGTCTCCTTCAACGTCGATGGCGTTCATCCGCACGACGTGGCGCAGATCCTCGATCTCGACGGGGTAGCGATCCGCGCCGGACACCACTGCTGCCAGCCGCTGATGGCGCGACTGGGCGTCGTCGCCACGAATCGCGCCAGCTTCTATCTCTACTCGCTTCCCGAGGAGGCCGACCGACTCGTGGACGGCGTCGTCAAGGCGAAGAAGCTCCTCGGGTAGTGCGCGCATGAGCGAGTTCGACGACCTCTACCGCGAGAACCTTCTCGACCACTACCGCAACCCGCGGAATCACGGCACGATCGAGACGGCCGACGCCGAGGCCGATGGGCAGAACCCGCTGTGCGGCGACGAGGTGACGATCTATCTCGCGTTTCGCAACGGCAGCGGCGAGATCCGGGACATCAAGTTCTCCGGTCGAGGTTGCGCCATCAGCCAGGCAGCGACCTCGATGCTGACAGAGCTCGTCAAGGGACGCAACGCCGGTGAGGTCGCCTCGATGGAGAAGGACGAGCTCCTGGAGGAGATCGGCATCCCGCTCACCCCCGTGCGGCTCAAGTGCGCGCTCCTCGGCCTTTCGACCCTGAAGCTTGCGCTCCACAAGGGCAAGGGCACTCCGCTCCCGCAGGAGTGGGCAGCGCTCGACGAGCTCGAGCTCAGCTAGCTTGGCTGAGATCGAGGTCGGACCGCTCGAGGAGCTGCCGCCGGGCGAGGTGAGGATCGTCCACGCCGGCGAGATCTCCGTCGGCGTCTACAACCTGAACGGCGAGTTCTACGCACTCGAGGATCGGTGCTCCCACGACGACGGACCGCTCTGTGAAGGCGACTTCGATCTCGACGAGGGCTATGCGGTGTGTCCTCGCCACGGTGCCCACATCGACATCCGGACGGGCAAGGCGCTGACGCTGCCCGCGTTCCTCCCGGTGGACACGTTTCCGGTGAGGGTGGAGGATGGCATCGTCAAGGTCGATCTCGGCTAGGAGGCAGACGGTGAAGGGAACCGCAGGTGTGCAGGGCGCGCTCTGGGGGGCGCGTGCGCGTGAATGGGCGGAGCTCCAGGAGGGCGCGGTGCGGCCGCTCTACGAGCGCGTCCTCGGAACCGTCGGCATCGGCGCCGGGAAGAAGCTGCTCGACGCCGGCTGCGGTGCGGGGATGTTCTGCGCGCTCGCGGCCGAGCAGGGTGCGGAGGTCAGTGGTCTGGACGCGTCGGAGGGGCTCCTCGCCGTGGCACGCGAGCGCGTGCCGGAGGGCGACTTCCAGCTCGGCGAGATCGAGGAGCCGCCGTACGAGAGCCAGTCATTCGACGTCGTCACCGGATTCAATTCGTTCCAGTTCGCGGCGGATCCGCAGAACGCGCTGCGGCAGGCCGGTCGCGTGGTGCGCTCGGAAGGGAGCGTTGTCGTGGCGATCTGGGGCCCGGTGGAGGAGTGCCAGGCCGCCGTCACCTTGAAGGCGATCGGCGCGCTTCTGCCGCCACCCCCGGCCGGCGCTCCGGGGCCGTTCGCGCTCTCCGAGCCGGGCGCGCTAGACCGGTTCGTCCAGAGCGCCGGTCTCGTGTCGCAGGAGACCCACGACGTCCCGTGCCCCTGGGTCTACCCCGACCTCGACACGGCGGTTCGGGGTCTCGGCTCCTCCGGTCCGGCCAATCGCGCCCGCGAGGAGGTGGGGGGCGAAGCGGTCGACCAGGCGCTAGCGGAATCGCTTCAGCCCTACCTCGACGTCGCCACGGGGATTGTCAGGCTCGAGAACGTCTTCCGCTTCGTCGTCACCACGCCGCGGTGATCGACGGGCGGGTTCGCACTGTCCTGCCTGCGGCGCAGGCATGCGCGCCCCGGCGCAAGGGACCGCCGGGCCGAAACGGCCGTTTCGGGCTCGCGGTGGATGTCCCCGCCCGAACCGCTACGATTCGCCCAACGCGGAAAGGAGGTGGTCCGATAGTGGAAGATTCCAGTACGGGCAGCGGAGGTACCAGCGGGTAGAGGTGTGTCCCCGGCACCCACGGGGAATCGCCTAGCCAGCGTAGGGGACTCGCGCTACGCGCCGCCGGCCGGGAACGGCCGAGCTGGAAGCGCCTCTGCCATTTCAACGCTGGTCACCGGAGAGAGGGGTCGCCACCCGGCGACTCCTCTTTCTCTTTGCGCGGGTGCTCCGCCCGCGCCGCCCCCCGTAGT
>JBBQDZ010000210.1:0-3232 GCA_038320185.1 Gaiellales bacterium | reverse complement strand
GCCGACCTCTTCGTCGTCGAGCGCTCGGGCGCCATTCCGGGGGCCCGGCTGAGCCTGCTGATCTCAGACGGTGGGAGGGCGCGCTGCAACGGCGGGGCTCGGAGGGACATCGGGTCCGCTCGCCTGATCGACGCCCGCGCGCTCGTTTCAGACCTCGAACCCGAGGCCGCTCGAGATCGGATGCTCCCGCCCGGCCCGGACGCGGTGCTTCGTTACCGCGTGCGCATGGAAGCCGGGACCGTCACCTTCGCCGACACATCCCGTGGCCAGCCGCCCGCCTTCCTGCGCCTCGCCGCCTTCACCCGCGATGTGGCCACCCGGGTGTGCCGCCTGCCGCGATGAGCGGCCGGCGGGTGTGCCGCCTGCCGCGATGAGCGGCGCGCCCGGCCCGTCAGGCCCCGAAGCGCACCTTCCCGTTTGACCGCGCGCGCGCCTCTGCGCGCTCCACATAGTCCAGGCGCTTGGCCGCCGCGCGGAACAGCCTCGCGATGAGGCGCAGCCGCGCGTTCTCGGAGCGCAGGTCGAGCAGCCCCTGCTTGGCTTCCAGGCCGAACTCGACGGTCGCCGCCATCTCGTATGCCGTCATAGTCTCGAGCTCTGAGGGCTCGGGTCGCTTGTCCGTTGCGCGCTCGACGAGGTTGGCGTAGGCCTCGCGCGCGTCCTTGGTCACCGAGGCGAGCGGCTCCTCCTCCCGATCGTCGAGGAACTCGATCGTCCCGGCGGGGTAGGGCTGGTCATCCTGGCGGGCGACCACGCGAAACGGCCGCGTGCCTCGGGTGAGGATGTTCACCCGCCCGTCGTCCAGGCGCTCGCTCACCTCGGTGATCTCGCACGCGCAGCCGATTGGGCGCAGCCCGTCGTCGGAGAGCCAGACGATGCCGAACTCCTGCTCGCGCTCCTGGCAGACCGCGATCATCGTCTTGTAGCGCTCCTCGAAGATGTGCAGAGGAACGATCTCGCTCGGTAGCGCGACGATTCCGAGCGGGAAGAGCGGGAAGTCGCGCACGACGCCTTCGGGCATCGCTCCAAGTCTAAGCGGGGCCGTCACAATCCACCTCATGGACGCGGACCTGGCGCCCTTCGAGCAACGCTTTCGGCGGGCCGGGCTCCCGCTGTTCATCGAGGACTACTCCGCGACTGAGGACATCTTCAACCGCTCCGTGCCTCTGCTCGGGCTCGTCTTCCTCGGCGAGGTCTCGCTCTCGTTCGAGAAGGACTGGTCCCTGGTCGCCAACGTCGGCGCGGTCGCCGGCGGCCTGGCGATCCTGCTGCTCGCTATCGGCCTCGTCAACCGCCTGCGCGGGCGGCCGTTCACGACGCGGCCCGAGCGCTTCGGCCGCGCCGAGCTGGTCGCCTTCGTGGTGGTGCCGGCGTTTCTTCCGCTCGTGTTCGGGCTGCAGGTCCGCCAGGCGATTCTGACCGTCGTGGCCAACCTCGTGGTCCTCGGGCTCGTCTACCTGATCGTGGGCTACGGGCTGCTCCAGACGCTGCGCTGGTCGGCGGTGCGAGTCCTCGGCGAGCTGACCAACTCGCTGACGGTGCTCGCGCGCGCCGTTCCGCTCCTCCTGGTCTTCGCCCTGTTGCTCGTGATGACCCAGGAGATGTGGATCGTCTTCGGCTCGCTGCCCACGGCCTTCCTCGCGCTCGTAG
Organism: Gaiellales bacterium; assembly: GCA_038320185.1. Taxonomy (GTDB): domain Bacteria; phylum Actinomycetota; class Thermoleophilia; order Gaiellales; family Gaiellaceae; genus JBBQDZ01. The sequence continues at coordinate 1,582 of JBBQDZ010000210.1, read as the reverse complement.
CCGGGCTCTTCGCTGCTCTCGGGACCGTGTTCCTCGTCGCGCGCCTACCGAAGGAGGTGAGCGAGCTCGAGCGCGAGGTCGGCACCGACGGGCCGCCGCTGCGTCGCCGTCAGCGGCTCAACGTCGGCGCGGTGCTCTTCATCAGCCAGGCGCTTCAGGTGATCGTGGTCAGCCTTGCCGTGGGCCTCTTCTTCGTCGTCTTCGGCGTGCTGGCGATCAGCGAGCGAATCCAGGAGGGATTCCTCAACGGCCAGGCCGTCGACGTCTGGTTGCAGCCCACCCTGTTCGGCCGCGAGCTCGCCCTCACCGACCAGCTCGTCCGGCTCTCGGTCGGATTGGCCGCCTTCTCGGGCCTCTACTACGCGATCGCCGTCCTCAACGACAAGACCTACCGCGAGGAGTTCCTCGCCGAGCTGACCGACGAGATGCGCGAGACCTTCCTGCTGCGCGCGGAGTATCTGCGGCGCCGGCGCTCGGTCGCGGGCGTCGACCTCCGCGCGTTCCTCCCGCCAGAGGTCGTCCAGAGGCGCTAGGCGGCGACCGCCGGCGTTTCGCCCTCCCGTAGCGCCAGGCGGCTCGACGCGGTCACCCGGCCGCGTTCTACGCTCACTCTCTCGTCGCCCACGCCCTCCGTGGCCTGAGCCGCCGAGCGGCCGCCCCGCGTACCCCTCCATGTGCCCGTCACTTCCTCCGCCCAGGCCCGCTCGCCCGCAGATCAGGCGCAGGCCCGCAAGCTGCTCAACGCAATCCTCGCCGTCGGCGTTACCGACGCCCTGCTGCTCGTCGCGCTTCTCTACGTCGCCTTTGTGGACCACAGCGACTCCACCGTCTCCGTGCTCGGGCCGATCCACGGCACGGGATATTTGATCCTGCTCGGCCTCACCGCCTACGGCGCCTTCCGTCGGTTCTGGGGCGGCTGGTTCCCGCTCGCGGTGCTGCTCACCGGCGGGCCGCTTGGCTCGCTCCTCGGCGAGCTCCGCGTCCGCCGCCAGATCCGGACCAAGAGCGCCTGAGCGAGCCTCGCTCGAGAGCTTGCGTACGTATCGGGGGCGAACGCGCTCGCTCCCCGCGGAAAGCGGACACGAGCTCGGCCTCGCCAGGGACAACCGCTCGTCGTCCATACCGAGCATCGCTCGGATGGGCAGCGGCGCGGTCACCGCTGCGGGTGGCCGCGCCGCTGCCGGTGCTTGCGTTCCTATGGGAGTAGGTGGATCGTGTTCTCCATGCGGCCGTTGGGGAGGTTGCGTTGGGAGATGCTGCCGCGGGCTCCCTCGTAGGCGCCGGTCCCGCCGGTGACTGCGCTCAGGACGTCTTCGTCGCGCTGGTTGCCTGTGAAGGCGGTGTTCACCGCGATGGTGCCGTCGCGGAGCACGATGGTCGCGCTGCATTGAAAGCTCGCCTGGACGAAGGTGCGTCCCGCGCGGACGGTGATGCACTGCGCGAGGAGCTTGCCGGCGGGCTTGTTGGTCTCGTCGAAGAGCCGGCTGGTGAAGAGGTGCATGTCGCCGCCTGAGAACCGCGGGTTGCGCGTGTCCGGTGAGCGCGGCGCGACGTCGCCGAAGGCTTGGCTCTGGTCTTCCTC
>JBBQDZ010000209.1:0-3239 GCA_038320185.1 Gaiellales bacterium | reverse complement strand
CCGGGACGGGGCTCCGGAACGGTGATCGCTTCGGCAGCTACGGGATCGAGATCGACGAGAAGGGACCTTCCTCGCCGCGCGGCACCCGCGTCCTCGCTCGGATCGGAAACGTGTTCGGTCCGGGGCGCTCGGCGGAGATGACCTACTACACGACGCGCGCGGGGGCGAAGGTCTTCTCGGCCGGTTCGCTCAACTTCGGGGGCTCGGTGCAGTGGCCGCTCCAGGCTCGCCTGATGGAGAACCTCTGGCGAAACCTCGCCCGGCCGTAGGCGCGGGGGCGGTCTCCTCCCGTCGAAACGCCGCGAGATAGGCGGCGGCGACGGCCGGCACGCCCCACATGATCGGGTCCTCGAAGAAGCCGCTGTAGAAGAGAGAGTGAACGGCGAGGGCGAGGAAGACGGCGCCGAGGGCGACCCCGAGCGCTGCCTCCCTGGCCCAGACCGCCCTGATCAGGAAGGCCACCGCCGCGATGAACCCCAGGTAGAGAAGAAGCCCGGTGAGGCCGAGCTCGGCCGCCACGGTCAGCGGCGTCGCGTGCGAGGCGTTTCGCCTCGTACCGCGCACAGCCTGGGGCGCCTCGTCCCGGCTTGCGAGCGGCTGCGCGCCGACGCCGACGCCCGTCAGGGGGTGGTTGCGAACGACCGTCGCGGTGATCTGAATCAGCCGCGAGCGGCCGCTCGTGAAGCTTCGCGCCGAATGGCCATGTGCGGAAATCGCGACGAAGGCGGCTCCCACGAGAACGAACGTGATGCACGCGCCGGCGACCACGAGCCGGGAGCGCCGGTCGGCGGTGGCGAGCGTGATGGCCAGAACGACGACGCCGAGCGTCACCTCGCTGGACTGCGAGTACGTGAAGTACAGGCCGGCCCAGAGGAGCGCGATCAGCGGCACGGCAAACGCCATGCTGACGCGGCGAAGCCACACCGCGGCGACGAGAACGGAGATGCCGAGGACGAGGTGCCGCCCGAACAAGCTCGGGTCCTTGAAGAGGGAGGTCACGCGGAAGAAGGTCGAGTAGGAGTTCGCGACCTCGAGGTCGCGCGCGAAGGGAAGGTGGCGCGTGTGGAGCTGCCAGAGCCCCACGAGCGCCAGGAGGACGGCCAGTGCGGTCAGCGACACGCCGAGCGCGCGTGGCAGCCAGGCGCGAAACGGCGACCGCGCGACGACGGCCAGCAGCGCCGTAAAGGGGAAGACGAAGAACGCGAGCTCGATGCCGCCCGCCCGCGGGTCGCTCGACCAGCGCAGCGAGACGGCGTCGAGCGCGACGAACGCAGCGGCGGTCAGGCCGATCGCACGCGGAACATCGGGCAGATCGACCCCTCGGAGCGCTCCGACCACGAGGGCGACGACCGCCGCGGACAGGATCCCGTAGAGCGGGAGCAGCAGGAAGGCCTTCTGGGCGCCGAGGTCGACCGGGACGCGGAAAGGCGCCACGAGCAGGAGGGCGACCGGGACGACCGGGGGGAATCGTGACAGGGCGAGTCCGAGCGCCACGACGAGGAGCACAAGAGCAGCGACGGCGCCGATCCTGAGGGGCGGGTGGACGAGCAGGCGCAGGTCGTGGGACGGCACGAGCGCGTAGGCCAGCCCCAGCTCGGCGAGCCCCAGCACCGCGAAGCCGCCAAGCGGGCCGGCACGTCCACGGGGCACGAGAACCAGCACCGCGCCGAGCGCGCCGAGGGCTGCCGCCAGTTCCGCCACGCCGCGGTGATCCATCGTTCGGCGGGCAACACTAAAGGAGCTTTGCTCGAAACCAGGAGAGAGGTGGACGCCGCCGTCCGCGATAATCGCGCTTCGTGATCGGAAACTGGAACCGCGTTCTCGTCCTCGCCCCGCACACGGACGATGGAGAGTTCGGGTGCGGCGGCACGATGGCGCGCCTGCTCGACGGCGGGGCTGACGTGCGCTACGTCGCCTTCTCGATCGCGACGAAGTCGCTTCCGCCCGGCTTCGCGCCAGACACGCTCGCCCGGGAGGTCCGCGAGGCGACGGCCGAGCTGGGTCTCCCCGAGGCGAGCCTCACCGTCCACGACTTCGAGGTGCGGACGTTCCCGGAGCGCCGGCAGGACATTCTCGAGCTTCTGCTCGAGATCTGGGAGGACTGGCGGCCGGACGCGGTGCTCCAGCCGAGCGTCCACGACATCCACCAGGACCACCAGGTGATAGCGGCGGAAGGGCTGCGCGCGTTCAAGCGGACGACGATCCTGGGCTACGAGATCCCCTGGAACAACTTCAACTTCAACTACCAGGCCTACGTCTCGCTCGAGCGGTCGCACCTGGAGCGTAAGGTCGCCGCGCTCGGAAAGTACGCGTCACAGCAGCACAGGAACTACGCTGACGCCGAGTACATCTGGAACCTCGCGCGCACCAACGGGATCAATGTCGGCCGTCAGCACGCGGAGGTGTTCGCGGTGTACCGCGTCATCGTCTGACGATGTTGCCGCAACGTCTTTAGGTTCTCCTAATCTATGATTTCGGCATGCTTGGACAAGCGGCCGAGGACTACCTGAAGACGATCTGGCGACTGGTGCAGCGCGACCGGGTGACGACCTCCGCTCTCGCGGCCGAGCTCGAGGTGGCGCCGGCGTCCGTGACGGGAATGCTGAAGAAGCTGGCGGGCCTGCGCCTGGTCGAGCACGAGCCCTACCACGGCGCTCGGCTGACCGCGGCGGGAGAGCGCGTGGCGCTCGAGGTCGTGCGCCACCACCGGCTGCTCGAGCTCTACCTCACGCAGGCGCTCGGCCTCGGCTGGGACGAGGTGCACGCCGAGGCGGACAGGCTGGAGCACCACCTGTCCGAGGAGGTCGAGGCCCGGATGGACGAGGCGCTCGGCTTCCCGACGCGCGACCCGCACGGCGATCCCATTCCGACCCGTGAGCTCGTGCTGGCGGTGGACAGCCGGCGCTCGCTGAACGAGGTGCCCGCGGGCGAGACCGCGGTGGTCAGCCGCGTGCCGGACGAGGATCCGGACCTGCTCCGCTATCTCGCCTCGCTCGGCGTGTCCCCGGAGTGCGAGGTCGCTGTCGTCGCCAGGGCGCCGTTCGACGGCCCGGTCACGATCGACGTCGCCGGCGCACGCCACAGCGTGGCGCCGGCGCTCGCGGACCGGATCGAGGTGCGCTGACCCGGTGCCGCCGCCCGCCGTCGTCGCCGAGATCCCGCCCGAGGCCGCCACCGCGCTCCCAGGCGAGGCGCGCGTCCTCGAAGCCGCCCAGCGCTCCCTCCTCGGCGACCGGCGC
>JBBQDZ010000208.1:0-3354 GCA_038320185.1 Gaiellales bacterium | reverse complement strand
ACCTGAAAGACGGCTGAGAACTGGGTAAAACACCGGCAGGGCGGAGGAGGGCTCCGCCCTGCCGGAGGGTCGGCTAGGCCGAGGGTGGACCTGTCCGGTTGACGATCTCGTCGAGGTGGGACTTGAGGTCGGCCAGAGCTGCGGTCTCCTGCGCCGAGGAGATTCGTCCTGCTGCGACGGCCTTGTCCAGGCGTGCCTTGGCCGCGTCATAGATCGCGTCCTCGAGGCCCTGAACGGTCTTGCCCTGGGCGGTCGCGATCTGCGCGAGCGACTTGCCTGCCTCACGCTGGGCCAAGGTCGCGGGCTGCGCGGGTAGCCGTGCCCGACGAGCTCGAGCCGCCGGCCGCGTAGGCCACGGCGGCGGTGCCGCCGGCAAGGGTCAGTGCGGCTGCGCCGGTGGCGAGGATGCGGGTGGTCTTGGATCTCATGTGGTTCTCCCTTCTGTCTAGGGGTTGTGGAGACTGCCCCATCAGAACAGCGCCCTCTAAGAAGGGCCTGAAGCCCGCATCAGCAGCACGTAAGCCGGGCTAAGAGTTTCCTGAGAGCCGCAGCCGCAGGATCGCGCCGCCACCGTCTGGTGCCTCGGCGATGACGGAGCCGTCGTGGAGGTCGGCTACCTGGCGGACGATCGCCAGCCCGAGTCCGGACCCGGGCAGCCCGCGGGCCGTCGGCGCCCGGTAGAAGCGGTCGAAGACGAAGGGGAGGTCGTTCGGATCGATCCCGGGCCCGTGGTCGCGCACGCTCACCTCGCCCTCCCGGACGGAGATCTCCACCGTGCCGCCCGGCGGACTCCACTTGGCCGCGTTGTCGAGCAGATTCGCGAGCGCCCGGTCGATCCGAGCGGGCACCCCGTTGACGACCGTCGGCTGCAGGTCGGTCTCGAACTTCACCTGTGGCGCGTGGCGACGCGCGCGCTCGACGGCCCGCGCGGCGAGCTCGTCGAGCCGGACCTCCTCGTGCGGCGGCTCGGCGTCGCGTCCGCGTGCCAGCTCGATCAGGTCCTGGACGAGCGTGCTCAGCTCCTCGAGCTGCGCCGAGACGTCCACCCTCAGCCGCTCGCGGTCCTCCGGTGCGAGCTCGGCCTCGCGTGCGAGCACTTCGAAGTTCGTGCGCAGGCTGGTCAGCGGCGTACGGAGCTCGTGAGAGGCGTCGGCGACGAGCTGCTGCTGGGCCTTGAGCGATGCTTCGAGCTCGCCGAGCATCTCGTTGAACCGGGTCGCCAGACGGGCAACCTCGTCGCGACCACGGACGTCGATGCGCCGGGTCAGGTCGTGCGTCGTCGCGACGTGGTCGACCGCGCCGGTGAGCTCGCTGACGGGCGCGAGTGAGGCGTGGGCGACGCCGTAGCCGAGGACAAGCGCGAGCAGGATCCCTCCGCCGGACGCGAACAACAGCACGAGGCCGACGCGTCGGAGGGTGCGGTCTTCCTCGGTCAGCGGGCGCGCGACCTGAAGAGCCAGGCCTTCGCCGAACGGGGAGGTCAGCACCCGCAGGTGCGTGCCGGCGACGTCCTGGTCGGCGAGGAACCCGTCCCCTGTCCCCTTGGCGACGTCCAGCGCCCTGTCTGTGACGGGCAGCGTGACCGTTTCGCGCGGATCGAGGGTCACGCTTCCGTCCGCGTGCACGATCTGGATGTAGCCGCCCGGGCCGCCGAGCGCAGGAAGCCGGAACGGAAACCCGCGGAAGGGCCGGTTGAGGATGCCGTTCGCCCGTTCGACGAGCGTCCGGTCGACCTCGGCGCGCAGCTGGTGGCGGAGGGCGAAGAACGCGGTCGCCGAGGCGAGAATGACCGCGACGGCGACGGCTCCGCCGGCGGCGAGCATCAGGCGGGAGCGGAGCGTCAACGCCTGAGGACGTATCCGACGCCGCGGACGGTGTGGATCAAGCGGGGCTCTCCGGTGGCCTCCGTCTTCCGGCGCAGGTAGCCGACGTAGACCTCGAGCGAGTTGGACGTGGGGCCGAAGTCGTAGCCCCACACCCGTTCGAAGATGATGCTGCGCGTGAGAACCTGGCCGGGGTTGCGCAGAAACAACTCGAGGAGCGAGAACTCCGTCTTCGTCAGCTCGATCGGCCGATCACCGCGCCGCACCTCGTACCGGGCAGGATCGAGCTCGAGGTCGTCGTAGCGAAGCGCCTCTCCGGGGTCCGGAGCCGCGCGGCGAAGGAGCGCGCGCAGCCGGGCGAACAGCTCGTCGAGCGCGAAGGGTTTCACGAGGTAGTCGTCGGCTCCGGCGTCCAGCCCCGCAACGCGGTCGCCGACCGCATCGCGGGCCGTGAGCATCAACACCGGAATGCGCGAGCCGGAGCTGCGTAGGCGCCTGCAGACCTCGAGCCCGTCCAGGCCGGGCATGAGGATGTCGAGGACGACTGCATCCGGAGGAGTAGAGGTGGCGGCGCTCAGCCCCTCGCTGCCGTCGGTCGCGAGATCGACCTCGTACCCCTCGAGCCGGAGAGCGCGCTCGAGCGCGTTCCGCACCGCCGGCTCGTCGTCGACCACGAGGACCCGCGTCATGTGCAGAGTCTGACTCGCGGAGCTGAAGGTTTGCTGAGGGAGATTTGATGCCGGCGGCACCGGCTGCTACCCTCGGCCGCAGCATGTTCCCGCTCACTGTGATGAAGGCGCCGCCCGTCTCCTGACCTCAGGTCAGTGGGAGGGGTGCGCCCTCATACCGGTTCTTTCCAGCGAGCAAGGAGCATGAGTGATTCAGCAAACACCCGTAGTCCGTCCGCAGCACGAACGTCCTGACCCGCGCACCGGCCTCGCGGTCGACGTCCGCGACCTTCGGAAGGTGTTCCTGCGCCGGGACGGGCGGCGGGCGCTGGTGTTTCCGAAGCGCCGCGCCGTCCCTGCGCTGAAGGGCGTCAGCTTCACGATGCACCGAGGCGAGTGCGTCGCGATCCTGGGTCAGAACGGCTCGGGCAAGTCGACCCTGGTCCGCCTGCTCTCGACCCTCCTGCTCCACGATGGCGGGAGCGCGTCGATCTTCGGCCGCGACGCCTTCACCGAGGAGCGCGCCGTCCGGCGGATGGTCAACCGCGTGTCGGTCGAGGCGTCCTTCTTCAAGAAGATGTCCGCGACCGAGAATCTGAGCTACGCGGCGCGCTTCTACGGCATGACGGGGCGCGAGACGAAGTCGAAGCTGCCCGAGATCCTCCGCAAGGTGGGCTTCCCTGCCGATCGCGTCAACGAGCCGATGGAGAACCTGTCGAGGGGCATGCAGCAGAAGGTCGCGCTCGCTCGGGCCCTGCTGACGCAGCCGATCCTGCTGCTGCTCGACGAGCCGACGACCGGGCTTGACCCGCGCTCCAAGCAGGAGGTGCAGGACTTCATCCGCGAGATCCGCGCGACGCACG
>JBBQDZ010000207.1:0-3360 GCA_038320185.1 Gaiellales bacterium | reverse complement strand
GATATAGTCGCGGCCCGATGCCGAGCCTCGCCGTCAAGACTTGCGCCGTCTGTGAGCGCACGCTCCTGATGGGGGAGCAGGCCACCCGCTTCGCGACAGGGTTGAGCGCCGACCTGGTCGAGGTGTGCCCTCTCTGTCATGAGGAGGCACAGGAGCACGGTTGGATTCGCGAGGGCAGCCCGAGCGTCCCGACGATGCGGCAGGAGCGACGCCGGCGCGGGCTCCTGGCCGGTCTCTTCGAGAACCGGCGCAACGCTGCCGCCGAGCCCGTGGCGCCGACGCTGGCGCGCAGGCGACTGTCGCCTCGTGAGTCGGCGCTGGCCGAGGCGGCCGACCACTTCAATGCGAGCCCGTACCGGCGGACGGTGGCCGGTATCTCCAAGAGCCTCGGCGCGCCGGACGCCAGCATCGTCCACCTGTCGGGCGTGAACAAGGAGATCGTCATCACCGTCGCCTGGGACATCTCCTGGTACCAGTACCGCGTCAGTCTCGATTCGCTCCAAGCGGTGCGGCTGGCGGAGCGCGGAACGGAGCTCGATGCCCTCGACCCCTCCTTCCAGGACTGGAACGCCGAGGTCGACGACGAGGGGCGCCTGCATCCGAGCGTGTTGCGCCGCTGAGCCGACCCCGCGGGGGATGGCGCGGCCGGACGGCCGCCCTACAATCCGAACCAGGATGATCTACTGCGTGATCCCGCGGGAGCTTGTCGACGAGCTCTACGACAAGATGGTCGAGTACTACCGGGACAACCCAAACGTGACCGTGATCGTCGATCGGCGCAAGGGCGATGATCGACGGAGTGGGCGGGAGTACGGCGGAAAGCGAGTTATCCGTGATCGCCGGCGGCAGCGCATCCCCGGAACGTTTCCAGACACGGACATCCCCGAGGGCGCCTAGGCCCTCTAGACACGCGTGCGTAGAATCGCCGCATGGCGCTGCTGGGGACGAGGACGTTCAAGAACCTCGTCGGCGGGGAGTGGATCGAGGCCGCCGGCGGTGAGACCTTCGACAGCCTGAATCCCGCGACTGGCGAGGTTCTCGGGGCCTTCCCGAAGTCCGGCGCGGAGGACGTCGATCGCGCGGTCGCCGCAGCCAAGGCGGCGTTTGCCGACTGGCACCTCGTTCCCGCGCCCCATCGCGGCGAGATTCTCTACCGCTTCGCACAGCTCCTGATCGAGGAGAAGGACGCGCTGACCGACCTCGTCACACGCGAGATGGGGAAGGTCAAGGCCGAGGCGGGAGGAGACGTGCAGGAGGCGATCGACATGACCCTCTACATGGCCGGCGAGGGCCGCCGCCTGTGGGGACAGACGACCCCCTCCGAGCTCCCTGACAAGTTCAACATGAGCATCCGCGTCCCGATCGGGGTCGTCGGCGTGATCACGCCGTGGAACTTCCCGATCGCGATCCCCTCCTGGAAGATCACGCCCGCCCTTGTCTGCGGGAACACCGTCGTCTTCAAGCCGGCGGAGGAGACGCCGCTGCTCGCAGAGCGTTTCGTGGAGCTGCTCGCCGAGGCGGGGCTCCCGCCCGGGGTCGTCAACATCGTCCACGGCTTCGGAGAAGACGCTGGCGATCGTCTTGTCCGGCATCCGGACGTTCCGGTCGTGACCTTCACCGGCTCCCGCGAGACCGGCGTCGCGGTCACGCACGCGGCGGCGGACAGGCTCAAGATCGTCCACCTCGAGCTCGGTGGCAAGAACGCGATCGTCGTTCTCGACGACGCCGACCTCGACCTCGCGGTCGAGGGCATCGTCTGGTCCGCCTTCGGAACCTCAGGCCAGCGGTGCACCGCCGCGAGCCGCGTCATCGTGCAGTCCGGTGTGTACGACGAGCTCCAGGCGAGGCTCGTCGCGGCCGCGGAGCGGCTTCGCCTCGGGCCGGGGTGGGAGGACGGCTCCGACGTCGGCCCGGTGATCAGCCGGGCGGCGCTCGACCGGATCCACTCCTACACCGTGATCGGCCGGGACGAGGGCGCGCGCCTGCTCACGGGGGGCGAGATCGCGGATGGGAACGGGCTCGGCGATGGCTTCTTCTACCGCCCGACCGTCTTTGGAGACGTCGACCCCGGGATGCGGATCGCCCAGGAGGAGATCTTCGGCCCGACGACCGCGTTGATCCGGGTGCGCGACCTCGACGAGGCGATCCGCGTGGCGAACGATGTCAAGTACGGCCTTTCGTCCGCGATCTTCACTCGGGACGTCAACAAGGCATTCCGCGCGATTCGCGACCTCGCGGCCGGCATCACCTACGTCAACGCGGGCACGACCGGCGCCGAGGTACACCTGCCGTTCGGCGGCACGAAGGACACCGGCAACGGCCACCGCGAGGCGGGGCAGGCCGCGCTCGACGTCTTCACCGAGTGGAAATCGATCTACGTCGACTACTCGGGACGCCTCCAGAAGGCGCAGATCGACACCGCGACCTGACGCGCCTACGCTTTCCTGCATGACCGACGAGCGACGCCGGCCGAGCCTTACCCTTGCCCACGGCGTGGAGTCGCCGGACGCCCTCCCGCCGGGCGTCTTCCTCGATCGTGCCCTCGGCGGCGGGTTCCGCGAGGTTCGCACCGAGGGTTGGCCGACATCCGAGACCTCCCTCGAGTCCCTCGCATCCCTCGGGGAGCCGCTCCTGCGCGTCTCGCAGCGCCGGCAGGAGAGCGCGCTGTACGAACGCGAGGGGGTGCTGCTCCAGGTGACCCTCTCGGGCGCGCACGTCTACGCCATGGTCGCGGCCGCCGCCGCCGATGCGGTGGAGGACACCTTCGTGCTTCTGCGCGATCGGTTGAAGGCTCCCGATCCGAGCTCTGCGCACGAGGTGCCCGTGACCTTCTGGACGTACGGCCCTCACGGTCCGCAGCCTTCGTGGCGTGCGATCGGCGTCCCGGGCTGGGAGGAGATCACGCAGAACTACGCCGAAGCCACGCAGACGAAGCTGGCGGCGATCATGCGCGACTTCAAGCCGGCGCACGGCGGGCAGCTCGTCCTCTGGCACGGCGAGCCGGGCACGGGTAAGACCTTTGCTCTGCGCGCGCTCGCCTGGGAATGGCGCGACTGGTGTCAGTTCCACTACATCGTCGACCCCGATTCGTTCTTCGGCGCCCATGCCGACTACCTGATGTCGGTGCTGATGCAGCCGCCCTTCCCGATGATGGTCACTCACGGCTGGACGGGCTTCTCGTCCATGTCCATGTCCGCGGTCGTCGAGGCCGAGGACGAGGAGGAGAAGGAGGAGGATCGGGCGTGGCGTGTCCTCGTGCTCGAGGACACGGGCGAGCTGCTCGCCGCCGATGCCCGCGCGTCGATGGGGCAGGGTCTCTCCCGCTTCCTGAACGTCGTCGACGGGCTGATCGGCCAGGGC
>JBBQDZ010000206.1:0-3367 GCA_038320185.1 Gaiellales bacterium | reverse complement strand
GCGCAGGAGCTCGACGAGCGGCTCCTGCGTCTCGAGCGGCGCGGCCCCTCCGCCGCGCCTGCCACGGTCGCCGCTCAACCGGCTGCCGCGGCCCTTCCCGACTACTTCGCCTTCGAGAGCAGGCTTCGCGGCTCCACGGGGGAAGTGCGGGAGCGCCAGCGCGCGTACGTCGAGGACTTTCGCGACGCTGCGCCCGTGCTCGACGCTGGCTGCGGCAGGGGCGAGTTTCTCGTGTTGCTGCGGGAGGCGGGGGTCGAGGCGCGGGGAATCGACGCCGACGCCGACATGGTGGCTTTCGCCCGCGGTGAGGGCGTGGAGGTGGAGCAGGCCGACGTCCTCGTGCATCTCGAGGCGCTTCCAGAGCGCCGGCTCGGCGGGATCTTCGCGGCGCAGGTGGTGGAGCACCTGCCGCCGGCCGCGCTCCTGCGCTTCCTCGAGCTGGTGGTCGCGAAGCTGCGCCCGGGCGGGCTCCTCGTCGCCGAGACGATCAACCCGCTCTCGCCGCTCGCGCTCCGCAACTACTTCGCGGATCTGACCCACGCGCAGCCGCTCGTTCCCGAGACGATGGAGCTGCTCGTCCGCGGCGCCGGCTTCGCCCACGTCGAGCTGCGCTTCCTGAACGCGCCCGAGCCGGCGCCCGGGACCGACGACCGCGTGAACGAGATCGTCTTCGCCCCGCTCGACTACGCCGTCGTCGCACGGACGGCGGAGCCGTGAGCGGAAGCGGTGCCGCGGTCGAAAGAATTCACGAACCCGTCACGAATCGTCTCGAAGACGTGCGCTTTCTCGCAGTAGGATCGACGTCAGGGGTGGGGCGGGGGGAACCCCGCCACACGCGTCTACATCCAGGAGCCGGGCGGCGTTGAGGATCGCGGTCTGCGCACCCCAGGTGCCCTTCGTGCGCGGGGGTGCCGAGATCGTCGTCGACGACCTCGTCGCGGAACTCCGTGCGCGGGGGCACGAGGCCGAGCGGGTGACAGTGCCGTTCAAGTGGTATCCGGGGCAGCGCGTCCTCAGCCAGGCCTTTCTCTGGCGACTGCTCGATCTTGAGGAGGCCGACGGTCGCCCGATCCAGCTCGTGATCGCGACGAAGTTCCCGTCTTACGCCGTCCGGCATCGGAACAAGGTCGTCTGGGTGCTGCACCAGTTTCGCCAGGCATACGAGCTCGACCGCAGCGAGCTCGGCCAGTTCGGAGAGACGCCCGCTGATCGTGCGACGCGGCGCGCCGTCCAGCGGCTCGACGCGATTGCCCTCGGCGAGGCCCGCAGGGTCTTCGCGACCTCTCACAATGTCGCCGCCCGGCTCGAGCGTTCCACGGGGATCGAGGCCGAAGTAATGCCGCACCCGCCGGCCCGTCTCGCATATCGCGCCGCCGACTCGGAGGGTTTCATCCTCTCGGTGAACCGACTCGACCGCGCCAAGAGGATCGACCTGCTTCTCGACGCGGTGGCGGCCGAGCCGGAGCTCTCCTGCGTGATCGCAGGCGAGGGACCCGACCGCGAGCGCCTGGAGCGCCTCGCGCGCGAGCGCGGGCTCGATGGCCGGGCCGTCTTCGCCGGACGCGTCTCGGACGAGCAGCTCGCCGACCTCTACTCCCGCTGCCTGGGCGTCTTCTATGCCCCTGTCGACGAGGACTTCGGCATGGTGCCCTACGAGGCGTTCCTGTCGGAGAAGCCGGTCCTGACGACGACGGATGCCGGCGGGCCGCTCGAGGTCGTCGCCGACCACCGCACCGGCCTCGTGGTCGAGCCGCGGGCGGACGAGCTCGCCCGTGCTGCGGTCTGGCTCGGCGATCACCCCGACGACGCCCGGGCGTGGGGCCGCGCCGGGAAGGCGATCGCAGAGCGCGTCACGTGGGATGCGTGCATCGATCGCCTCCTCTCCTGATCTCGCATGCGGGTCGCCTACTACTCCCCGCTACCGCCCGAGCGATCGGGGATCGCGGACTACAGCGCGCTCCTCCTGCCTGCGCTCTCGCGGCGGATCGAGATAGCGCTCGCCCGTCGCGGCCGCCTGCGCCGGGCACCGGCTGCCGATCTGTCGCTCTACCACGTCGGTAACGACCCCGATGCCCACGCCTGGATCATCGAGGCGCTGCGCCGCCGGCCGGGGGTCGTCGTCCTTCACGACTTCGTGCTGCACCACCTCGTCGCGGGGGTCACGCTCGCCCGGGGGGATGCGGCCGGATATCTCGCGGCGCTCGAGCGCGAGCATGGGCTTGTCGGGCGCCTGCTCGGCTACGCGGTGCTCGACAACCGGATCCCGCCGCTCTGGGAGACACGCCCGAACGACTTTCCGCTGGCGGGGATCGCGCTCGACCACGCGACCGGGCTCGTCGTCCACTCGTGCTTCGTCGAAGGGCTGGCGCGCGAAACCGGCTTCGAGGGGCCGATCTGGCGGATACCGCATCCCGCCTGGCCGGCGCCCGCGGTCCCGGCGGCGCCGACGGGGGAAGGGCCGCTCGTCGGCTGTTTCGGGAACCTGAACGCGAGCAAGCGCATCCCGCAGCTGCTCGAGGCGTTCGCGCGGCTCCGCGGGCGCCGCCCCGATGCCCGCCTGCTGCTCGTCGGCACGACCGCTCCCCGGTTCGAGCTCGCCTCTCGAATCGAGCGCCTCGGTCTGCAGGAGGCGATCGTGCGCGAGACCTACGTCGACGAGGCGCGGCTGTGGTCGCTGATGGGGGCGTGCGATGTCTGCGTCAACCTGCGGGAGCCGACGATGGGAGAGACCTCGGGAACGGCGATCCGCGCTCTGACGCTCGGGAAGCCCCTCGTCGTCAGCGACGTCGGCTGGTTCGCCGAGCTTCCGGACGCGGTCGCGCTGAAGGTGCCGGTGGACGAGCACGAGGTGTGTGCCATCGAGGCGGCGCTCGAGCTGGTTCTCTCGGAGGAGCGGGTCCGATCAGTCATGAGCGTGGCCGCGTTGGCACTGGTCGAGCGAGAGCATCACGTGGAGCGGGTCGCCGAGGCATACGCGATCGCCCTCGAGGAGGCGGCGGGCGGCTCGTCCGTCCGGGATTCCGTCGCCGAGGAGGTGGCGCGCGCCGCCGCCGAGGTGGGAATCGCCGCAGGCGACCCGGAGGTCGCCGAGCTCGCCGCCCGCCTCGCCGAGGGCGGGCTTGGCCGGTAGCGCGGTCGCCGTGCGGCGCCCGAGAGCGGCGGCGGTCAGCCTCGTGCGCGCGGTGCCCGCATGGGCATGGCTGTCCGGCCTCGTCGTCGTCTCCACCCTCGTCCGGTACGCGCTCGGACGCCGGATGGTGGCGCCGTGGATCATGGTCGATGAGCTGATCTACTCCGAGCTCGCGAAGAGCTTCGCGGCGACCGGGCACTTCCTCGTCCGGGGGCAGCCGACCGCGGCGTACGGCGT
>JBBQDZ010000205.1:0-3369 GCA_038320185.1 Gaiellales bacterium | reverse complement strand
CTGCGGCTCATGTTCGCTCCATCCGTCCGCGCAGGGCCAGCGTCGCGGCTACGAGCGCGACCACGGTCAGTCCCGTGGCGACGGCGAACGCGAGCAGGAGCGCCTCCCCGTCCCAGCCTGTGATCACGAGACTCCTGATGCCCTCGAGCAGGTAGGAAACGGGGTTCAGCGTCGCCGCGATCCGGAACCAGCGGATCTCGATCAGGTTGCGCGGCAGGTTCATCGAGGAGACGAGGAGGAAGACGAAAAGGAGGGGGAAGAGGCCTTGCACCGCCTCTCCCGAGCCCGTTCGCAGGGCGAGGACGGCTCCGACCGCGCCGAAGCCGAGCGCGATCAGCCCGGCGAGCGCGAGGAGGACGAGCGCGCCGGCCGGCCCTGCGCGGAGGCCCGAGCCGGCGGCGAGGCCGGCGGTGAGGTAGACGACGGCCTGGACCAGGCCGAGAAGGACGACGCCGGAGAGCTGGCCGGCGATCAGTGCCGAGCCGCGCAGCGGCGTCAGCGCGAGGCGGTTCAGGAAGCCGGTCTGGATGTCGCGCGCGAGGTCGGTACCCGCGTTCATCGTCGAGAAGAGCGCACCCTGGACGAACGGCACCGCGAGCGCGAACGCGAGGAAGGAGTGTGTCGGAAATCCTCGCAGGCGCGTCGCCGTGGCGAGGCCGCCGGAGTTGACGGCGAGAAGCGCGAGTGGGAAGACGAGCGGGGGCACGATCTGGGCGGGTTGCCGGGCTGTTCGGAGAAGCGAGCGGCGCGCGAGCTGGCCGACCTGCGCCGCGGCGGCGCGGCTCACGCCGGCACGGGCTCGGGCTCGGCGTCTTCCGCCACGCCGGCCGCCCCCTCGAGCGTGCGGCCGGTCTTCGCGAGGAATACGTCGTCAAGCGTCGGCGCGTGGAGCTGAAGGTTCGCGACGCGAACGCCCTCCGCGTCGAGCGCCCGAACGACCTCCACGAGATCTTGGATCCCCTCCTCGAGACGCACCGCGACGCCGCCGGGCGAGCCGCCGGTCGCCTCACCGAACCGTGCGAGCAGCCGCTCCAGCTCTTCTCGCTCGGACGCGTTGGCGGGGACAGCCTCGACGGTCGGTCGGCCGATCTCTGCCTTCAGCGCCGCCGGGGTGCCCTCCGCGACGAGATGGCCATGGTCGATGATCCCGACCCGGTCGGCCAGCACGTCGGCTTCCTCGAGGTACTGGGTCGTCAGGAAGACCGTCACTCCGTCCTCGCGTGCGAGGCGGCCCACCTCCTCCCAGAGCGCTGTGCGGCTCTGAGGGTCGAGCCCGGTCGTCGGCTCGTCGAGGAAGAGGAGCCGGGGCGAGTGGATGAGCGCGAGCGCAAGGTCGAGTCGCCGCTTCATCCCGCCGGAGTACGTTCGGACCTTACGGTCGGCCGCGAGCGTCAGCCCGACGCGCTCTAGGAGCTCCGTCGAGCGCCGTTTTCGCTCCGCCCGCGAGAGGCCGTGGAGGGCACTCTGGAGACGAAGGTGCTCGCGACCCGTCAGCAGCGGATCGAGCGCCGCCTCCTGCAGCGCTGCGCCGATCGCCGCACGCACGCGCGGGCCCTCCTCCACGACGTCGAAACCGGCGACCCGCGCCCGGCCCGAGGTCGGAGGCATCAGCGTCGTCAGCATGTGCACCGTCGTCGACTTCCCGGCACCGTTCGGGCCGAGGAAGCCGTAGATCTCCCCCGGATCGACCTCGAGGTCGATCCCGTCGACCGCCCGGAAGCTCTTGAATGCCTTGACGAGCCGCTCGACCTGGATCCCGTTCGACCGCGCCGCCTCCATCATTCGAGCCTACCGGCGCCTGCCTGGGCCGATCCGGCACGTTGCTGGGTCGAGCCGTCAACCAATGCGGCGAGACGGAAGACAGCGATGAAGGCGCCCATTCGCGAGGACGTGCGGCTCGGAGCGTGGGTCGCGTTCCTACGAGCGCACAGCTCGGTGACGAGGCGGCTGAACGGCGAGCTGATCCGTGCGCACGACCTGCCGTTGAACGACTACGAGGCGCTCCTCCATCTCGCGCTAGCCCCCGACAAGCGGCTGCGAAGGGTCGACCTCGCGGAGAGCGTCCTCCTGACGCCATCCGGGATCACGCGTCTGCTCGCTGGCCTGGAGCGCCTCGGCTATGTTGCGCGCGCCTCCTGTCCAGGAGACGCCCGCGTGAGCTACGCGGTCCTCACTCGCGCCGGCGCGAAGAAGCTCGCAGAAGCCGCCGAGACGCATCTCGACGGAGTCCGCCGACTCTTTACGGAGCGTTTCGTCGAGTCCGAGCTTGAAACGCTGGCCAGGTTCCTCACCCGCGTCTTGTCAGAAGACGTGGAGCCAGGCGAGTAGCAGGGCGATCGCGGCCCCCCAGCCCGGCGAGCGGGAGAAGGAGAGAGCCAGCGGCTCCTTCGAGGGTGTTGAGCAGCATCGACCGCTACCTCCTGACCAGAGCCTTCAGGCCCGGCAATGCGCCCGACTTGATCGCGGCGATCCAGACGTGGAGAACGCCGTTCTTGACGGTGAGCGTGTCGCAGCCGTTCGTCGTCAGGACGACGGAGAGTTGCGTCTTCGCCACCTTGAAGCCGCCGGCGGTCGAGAAGCGAGCGCCGAGAATGGAGGCTTTGGCGATCGGGATGGCCTGCGGCTCCGGTGGCGAGGCGTCGGGATCCGCGAGGAGGAGCGCCGCTTCGAGCGCGTGGCGCTGCGGGGCGGGGAGCTCTCCCAGCACCTCGGCAAGGAGACCGGCCAGCAGGGTCGTCGGCAGCCGCATACGAGATCCGGCTCTCGACCGGCAGCGGGCGCGAGGTGAGAACACGAAAATCTGTCTGCGCCACCCGCACGGCTTCTTCCCAGACGGTCGTCTTTCCGATTCCCGCCTCCCCGTCGAGCAGCAGGACCCTCGATCGCCCTGCTTCACCGTGCAGGAACGCGTCAACGGCCTCGAGCTCCGTGTCCTGCCCGGCGATCGTGCCCATACAGCCATCGTACGAGGCACCGCAGGAAGAGTCCTAATCCGCGACCAGGACTACCCCTCGAGGCCAAAGCTCCTAGGCGTCGAGGATGTAGACCTGCGTCCCGACCTGGACGTGGTCGAAGAGCCACTCCGCGTCGGGGATGTGCATGCGGATGCACCCATGGGACTCGGAGTAGCCGATCGAGGCGTCGTCGGGTGTCCCGTGGATCCCCACTCCGGGCGCGGACAGCGCCATCCAGCGAGTCCCGAGCGGGTTGCCGGGGCCGGGAGGAATCGGCTTCGCGCCCGCTGCCCAGGGCGATGCGGGTGGAATCCACGTCGGCCAGCGCTGCATGTAGAGGATCGTGAAGGCGCCGGTCGGGGTGGGGTAGGCGGTCTGGCCGGTGGCAACGCCGAACCTGCGCCAGAACCTCGCG
>JBBQDZ010000204.1:0-3410 GCA_038320185.1 Gaiellales bacterium | reverse complement strand
GAGCGTCTCGTCCCGACGTTCGCGCAGGTCAACGCGCACCCGATTCTCGGGATCGGGTTCGGGACGCGCATCGTGCGCGGGCCACAGACGAACGCGTTGATCCTCGACGACCAGTGGCTCGCGACCCTCCTCGAGACGGGGATCGTCGGCGTCTACGCGTGGGTCTGGCTCCTGATACGAGTGATCCGCAGGCTGATGCTGGAATCTCGACGAGAGGAGTCGGAGACGGGATTGCTGTTCGGGGCGTTCGCGGCGTCCATCAGCGGTTTCATGATCAGCATGCTGACCTTCGACGCGCTTGCCTTCACGCAGGTTGCGTTCATCTTCTTCATCCTGGTCGGCCTGTCCGCCGTCCTTCTGCAACTCCGACGTGAGGAGCAGACGGAGGTCGTGCCGGCACGGGCGCAGGTGCAGACGCCGTCGCAGCGACCCGCGCTCGGCCTTGGAATCGCTCTCGTGGGGATCACGCTTCTCCTCTTCGGCCTCTTCCAGGGCCCAAGCATCAAGTTCTTCATCGCCATACTCGTGTTGCTGGCGATCGGTGCGTGGGCAACCGAGAAGGAGCTCGTTCAGCGCAGGCTCGCCCGCTGACCGCGCGGCGAGAACGCGTAGCCGGCGACTAGGCCGCGACGGGAGTTGGCGCGGCAGTCGCCCGCGGCAGGAAGCTCGAGAGCCAGACCTCCAGAAGCAAGATCGACAGCAGGAGGCGCCCGTGACCGCTGCGTCGGTCTCGCGCGTGGGCGGCGATGAGGCGCTCGACGGCTCCGCGATCGAGCAGCTCCGCGTAACGCGGATCGGGGCTGAGGAGATAGTCGGAGATCGCGCCACTCGTCTGGGCACGGAACCAGTCCGAGATCGCGCCGTGAAAGAAGCCGATCTTGCGCTTGTCGATGATGCGATCCGGCACGAGGCCGCGTGAGGCCTGCTTGAGGAGGTACTTAGTGGTCAGTCCGCGCACCTTGAGATCCGTGGGGATCTCGGCGCAGAACTCGACGACGTGGTGATCGAGGAACGGGACGCGCACCTCGAGTGAACGCGCCATCGATGCGCGGTCGAAGTAATGGAGCATGTCGTCGACCAGTGCGAGCTGCGCGTCCGCGTGGAGCGTCGAGGCGAGGACGCCCGCGTCGACGCCGACGAGCGATGCGGTTACGGCGTCGCGTGCCGCGTCGCCGCTCGTGTCGGCGAACGCTCCGATCGCGAGCTCCCGACGCAGCACCGGATCGAGGTTGCTGCTCATGTTGAGCAGCCGATCGACGTGGTTGTCGGCGCGGAGCGTCCGCGCCAGTCGCTGGAAGCGCGCGCTCCCGTGCGACGCTGCGGCCTCGCCGAGCGCGCGCGCCGGTTGCGGTAGTCGCTGCCAGCGGTCGGCGACCGAAGCGGCGCGGTGCTTCTGGTATCCGCCCAGGAGCTCGTCTGCGCCTTGGCCCGCCAGAGCGACGGTGACGTGGCGCGCTGCGAGCTCGGACAGTGCGAGGAATCCGAGCGACGACAGATCTGCGAGCGGTTCGTCCATGTGCCAGACGAGTTCGGCGAGGTCGACCTCGACGTCGTCGATGGACAGCTCGAGCTCGTGGTGTTCAGCGCCGAGCGCGTTCGCGACGAAGCGGGCGTCGTCGAGCTCACTGTGGACGTCGCCGCCGACGAACCCCACCGAGAACGTCTTCACAGGCTCGCTCATGTTGCGTGCCATCAGCGCCACGATCAAACTCGAATCGAGGCCTCCGCTCAGCATTGCACCGAGCGGGACGTCGCTCATCAGCCGCGACTTCACGGCGTCCTCCAACTGCTCGATCAGCCCCTCCGCGTACTCCTCGTCGGCCAGGCGCGGCTGGGCGACCTGCGGGGTCGGATAGTTCCAGTAGGCCTCGACCTCGACGCCGTCGGCGGAAGCGACGAGCTGGTGCCCCGGCTGCAGCTTGAGGACTCCCTCGAGCGGCGTGCGCGGCCCGGGCACGAATCCGAGCGTCAGGTACGCGTCGATTGCCTCCAGATCGAGTTCCGGTTCGACGATGCCGCTCGCGAGCAGGCTCTTGAGCTCGGACGCGAACACGAGCAGATCTCCGCGATGGGCGTAGTACAGCGGCTTGACGCCGAGCCGGTCGCGTGCGAGCACGAGGCGGCGCCGGCGGTCGTCCCAGACGGCGATCGCAAACTTGCCGCGTAGACGCTCGGCGAACCGCGGACCGACGTGCTCGTAGAGGTGAGGGAGGATCTCCGTGTCGCAACGGCTGGGGAAGCGGTGTCCGGCTCGCTGGAGCTCGTCCCGCACCTCGGCGTGGTTATAGAGCTCACCGTTCTGGACTGCCCAGACCGCGCCGTCCTCGGAGACGACGGGTTGATGCCCTCCCGCGACGTCGACGATCGAGAGCCTGCGGGCGCCGAGCGCGATGCCGTCAGCGAGGTGCGTCCCCCGGTCGTTCGGCCCGCGGTGAACCATCAGGTCGGTCATCCGGTCGAGCGTCTCCGCCGCGACGACGCGCCTCGGCTCACCTCCGAGCTGAACGACTCCGCAGATTCCGCACACGATTGCCTCAGGCTAGCGGCGACCGCATTCCCGATCGAGGGTCGTTCGGTCAGAGCGTCCGGGCCGGCGGACTATCCGTTCGGGCGGGAGAGCCCCCTTTCGCCCTGGCAGGACACGTCCCCTATTCGAGGCACCGCAGAGCCCCCAGACGGGTGACGGCTCCGTGCACCTTCGGGGGTTAGGGGCGCTGGTGCGGCCGGTCGACATAGAGCGAACGACCCCAAGCCGCAACTGCACAGCAACCGCAAAGGAAGCATGACTGACTCGAACGCCGCCACGAGACGTCAACGCTCGACTACTCGCCTAGGTACTACGACTGCTGCGATTGCAGCCCTCGTTCTGCTGCTGTGTGCCGGAGGGGCCGCCTCAGCGGTGTATCCCACCCTTTCACGCGGCGACCGCCAGCCTCCCTCGACGCCGAACCCGATGATCGCCACCTCGGCCGTATCCTCGATCGGGATCGCATGGGAAGCCTCACGAGACAACGTCGGCGTCTCCTATTACACCGTCTACCGCAACGGAGTCCGCATGGCCTCCACCAAGGATGCCCGCTGGACGTTCGCGGGTCTCCACTGCGGGACCTACACGCTCAGCGTCGACGCAGTGGACTTCCGGGGCAACCGATCGCCTCGTGGATCGGTGACTGCCGCCACGCTGCCGTGCGGAAGCTCGACACCGCCTCCGACGACGCCGCCGCCACCTCCGCCGCCTCCGCCTCCGCCGCCTCCTCCTCCGCCGCCGCCTCCGCCGCCGCCGCCTCCGCCGCCTCCGCCGCCGCCTCCGCCGCCGCCTCCGCCTCCGCCGCCGCCGCCACCGCCGCCACCGCCCCCATCGAAACGTAGTTTCCTTGCCAGATAATTTGGTAAAGGAAGCGCATCGATAC
>JBBQDZ010000203.1:0-3471 GCA_038320185.1 Gaiellales bacterium | reverse complement strand
CGCGGTTGACGGGGAAGCCGTACGTCGTCCAGCTCTGGGGGACGGACGTGGAGCTTGCGCGGCGCGCGCCGCTGCTCGCGCGGCCTATCCTCCGCGCGGCCAGCCTCGTCGTCTGCGCCTCGAACGCGCTCGCGGACGCCGGCCGGGCGCTCGGTGCCCGGAATGTCCGCGTGATCCCGAGCGGGGTCGCGCTTCCGAGCGAGGTCCCCGCCCCCGAGGAGCCGCCGCACCTCCTCTTCGCCGGCCGGCTCTCGCGCGAGAAAGGGATCCTGGAGCTGGTCGAGGCCGCGCATGATCTGCCCCTCGTCGTCGCGGGCGACGGCCCGCTGCGCGCACAGGTGCCCGGCGCCCTCGGGATGGTTCGACACGACGATCTGCTGCGCCTCTACGGGCGTGCCGCGGTCGTCGTCTGCCCGTCGCATCGCGAGGGCTATGGCGTCGTCTGCGCGGAGGCGATGGCCCACGGCCGCCCCGTCGTCGCGAGCGCCGTCGGCGGGCTCCTCGATCTGGTGGTGGATGGGGAGAACGGGCTCCTCGTGCCGCCGCGCGATCCCACCGCCCTGCGCGCTGCGCTCGAGCGCCTTCTCGCAGACCGCGAGCTGCGGCGGCGCCTCGGAGAGGCGGGCCGCGCCCGAGCCGCCGCGCGCCTCTCCTTCGCCGTGGTGACGGACGCGCTGCTGTCGGCCTACGGCGAGGCCGTCTCGGCCCGCCGCTCGCCGAGCAGCGCGACCACCGCGACGTAGGCGGGCGCGCCGGCGGCGGCGGCAACGGCGAGCTTCGCCAGGTTGGCGTCGACGCCGAGCATCGCGGCACGCGCGACTCCGTATCCGATCGCCGCCGCCGCCGCGGCTCGCAAGAGGGTCGCGAACGGGAAGCTCCAGGTAGCGTGGCGTCTGGCGTAGAGCTGCGTGCTGGCGAGCAGCGCGAGATAGCCGATCGGCGTCGCGATCGCGGCACCCTTGATTCCGAGCGGCGGGATCAGCACCAGATTCGCGACGACGTTCACGACGAGGGCGATGAACGCGGCGTAGACGAGCGGGGCCGTCCGCTTCGCGATCACGAGGCCCGTCTCGCCGACGCGCGCGAGCGCGAAGACGAGGGCACCGACGGCGACGATCGGGACAACGGGTGCGGCCGGCTTGTAGTAGCGCTCGTAGGCGCCGCTCGAGAGGAGCGGCACGACCACGTTCGCCGTCGCGGCGGCCATTGCCACGACGGGCAACCCGATCAGGAGCGTGATGCGCGTATACGCTCGCATCAGGCGCTCCACCTCTTCACGGCCGTGGCGCTCGAAGGCGCGCACGAGCAACGGCCGCGCCGCCGTGTAGAAGGCGATCGTGGGGATGAAGACGACCTTGTCGCCGATCACCGCGCCGACCGCGTAGACGCCCACCGCCCCCGTGTCGCGCAGTGCGGCGAGGAGGTATCGGTCGATAAGGAGGAGGCCCCACAGCGCGACCGCGCCCCAGGCGAGCGGCATCCCGAAGTCCCACCAGGTGCGAAGGCTCTGAGGCTCCGCTGGCTCGGCTGTGACCCCGCGCCCCGCTCTCGGCCACCCCGCCCAGAGTCCCAGGGCACCGACCAGCGCGGAGGAGATCGCGATCCCCGTGAGGTACCCGTGGACCTTGTAGCCCTTGAAGACGAGGACGACTCCGAGCGCGATTCCGCCGGTCCGCGCCAGGACGTCGACGACGGCGTAGGCCCGCGGGCGCAGGCTCGCCGCGAAGAGCGAGACGGCCATGTTCTGGAGGACGAGCCCGCCGGTCGCGGCCAGGATCAGCAGCAGGTTGCTCGCGACCGCGCCGCTCGCGAGCGAGGCAAGGAAGAGGGCCGCGCTGAACGCGCCCAGGAGCAGGCCGGTGATGCCGAGTCCGCGGACGAGGGTGGCCGAGAAGCCACCGACATGGCCGGCCTCCCGGCTCGCCGGCAGCTCCCGGACGAGTGCGCTCGTCAGCCACTGGGCCGAGACGATCCAGCCGAGCGTGATCAGCGTCTGCGCGATCGTCAGCACACCGAGCTCCGTCGGCGCGAGTTGCCGCGCGAGAACCGGCAGGACGAGGAAGCCCGCGATCGCCGGGATCAGCTGGGTGGGAAGGTAGGTGACGAAGTCGCGCAGGACGCGGCCGGCCTCGCGGACCCCGAGCAGACCCGCGAGACGCTCGCCGCGCGCCTCGATCGTGGGCGCGACGAGAGGCTCGGTCGCCGGGTCGCCCTCGAAGACCATGGGGCGCGTCAGGCCCGGCGTTGCACGACGTGGTTGCCAAGCACGAGCACGTCCATCTGCGTCTTCGCGAAGCACCCCACGGCGTCCTGCGGACTCATCACGATCGGCTCGTTCTCGTTGAACGAGGTGTTGAGGAGAATCGGCACGCCGGTCTGCCGCTCGAACTCCTCGATCAGGCGGTAGTAGCGAGGATTGACGTGTCGCTCGACGGTCTGGAGCCGGCCGGTGTCGTCGACGTGGTTGACGGCGGGAATCTGCTCCCGCCGGTCCTCGCGCGTCTTGTAGACGAGCACCATGAACGGCGAGGTGTAGTTCTGCTCGAACCAGTCGCCGGTGCGCTCTGCGAGGATCGACGGCGCGAAGGGCCGGAACGGCTCGCGGTGCTTGATCCGCGCGTTGAGGATGTCCTTCATGTCGTGTCGGCGGGGATCGACGACGATCGAGCGGTTGCCGAGCGCGCGAGGGCCGAACTCCATGCGTCCCTGGAACCAGCCGACGACCTCGCCGGCGGCGATTCGCTCCGCCACCGTCGTGCACAGCCGCTCCTCGTCGAGATGCTCGCCTGCGAGGCCCGCTGCCGCGAGCGCGCCGGCGCACTCGTCGTCGGAGTAGCCAGGCCCGGTGTAGGCGTGGTCCATGACGAACCCCCGCGGGTGGCCGAGCAGCTGGTTCCAGACGTAGTAGGCAGCGCCGACGGCGGTCCCGGAGTCGCCGGCAGCCGGTTGCACATAGACGTGTTCGAAGGCCGTCTCCGGCCTGATCCGCCCGTTCGCGACCGCGTTCAGCGCGACGCCCCCGGCGAGGCAGATCGCCTTCGAGCCCGTTCGCTCCTGCAGCGTCGAGACCACATGGAGATAAGCCTCTTCGAGCATCGCCTGCAGCGAGGCGGCGACATCCTCGTGGAGCGGCTCGATCGGCGTCCGCGGCTCACGCGCCTCGCCGAGGGCATCGACCATTCGATCGGAGTAGATCCGCCCGATCGAGGGCGTGCCCGCGTCCCAGGTCATGTCCACGCCCTCGCGATGGTGGGTGAAGTAGTCGAGGTCGAGCTCGTACAGGCTCCTGTTCGTGCGGACGAGCTCGCGCATCCGGTCGAGGTGCCGGGGCGTCCCGTAGGGCGCCAGGCCCATCACCTTGCCCTCGTCGCCGTAGTTCGGGAAGCCGAGCCACTGCGTGACCGCCGTGTAGAAGATGCCGAGCGAGTGCGGGAAGAGGACGCGGTCGAGCACCTCGAAGCGGTTGCCGCG
>JBBQDZ010000202.1:0-3533 GCA_038320185.1 Gaiellales bacterium | reverse complement strand
TGGTGCTCGTGCGGATTTCGACCCCCCGCCGTGCGAGCTCTCGCGCTGCGTAGGCGCCGAGCTTCGCCGGGATCTCCGGCAGGATCTTCTCGGCCGCATCGACGAGCACCCAGCGCTGCTCGGCGCTCCGCAGCGACGGGTAGTGGCGAAGCGCATCGCGGACGAGGTCGGACAGCTCGGCGAGTGCCTCGACGCCGGCATAGCCCGCGCCGACGAAGACGAAGGTCAGCTCACGGCGCCGATGACCCTCGCTCTGCGCCGCGGCGGCAGCCTCCAGACGGCGCAGAACGTGGTTGCGGAGGTAGATCGCGTCCGCGAGCGACTTGAAGCCGAGCGCGTGCTCGGCAAGTCCCGGAATCGGCAGTACGCGGGAGACGGCACCAAGGGCGACGACGACGTCGCGATAGCCCACCGTCAGGAGTTCCTCCTCGGTCTCGACACGAACCTGCTGGCGCTCGACGTCGAGGGCGCTGGCCCGGCCGAGCAGGAGCTCCGCGTGCGGGCACATCATTCTCAGCGGTACGACGACGTGGCGCGGCTCGAGCGTCCCCGAGGCGGCCTCGGGGAGCATCGGCGTGTAGAGCATGAAGTTCTCCGGGCTGACGATCGTCGCCCCGCGCCTGCCGAGCAGCCGCGCGACGTACGCCCCGGCGAAGCCGCCCCCGAGCACCAGCGTCCCTCCCTTTGCCTCCCGCCCGACCAACGAGCCCATTCTCGCGGCGCTCGCAGCTTGGGCGCGGCTAGGAGGGCGACGCAGGCGCTATGCGCGGCTGCGGCCCGCAATGCCGCGCCAGAAGAACAGGATCAGCCAGATCAGGCCGAGGACGACGGCGACGACGAAGAGCCACTTGATCACGATCCACGCGAGGACGACGAAGAGAATCACGAGGATCGCAATGGCGACGAGGGCGACGATGGGCACGGGCGCTAGATACCCCGAAGCATGAACTGCGAATCCTCAGGAAGCCAGCATCCGTCCGAGGAGGACGAGAGCGCCGGCCTTGTCGAGCGGCTCGTTCAGGTTGCCGCACTTCGGGCTCTGGACGCATGAAGGGCAGCCGCGCTCGCACGGACAGCCGGCTAGGAGCTTCGCGGTGTCGCCGGTCCAGTCCCCGAAGCACTCGAAGCCGCGGTGTGCGATCCCAACCCCTCCCTCGTGGCCGTCGTAGACGAAGATCGTGGGCCTTCCCGTCTGGAAGTGGAGGTTCGTCGAGAGGCCGCCGATGTCCCAGCGGTCGCACATGGCGAAGAGCGGGAGCAGCGCGATCATCGCGTGCTCGGCCGCGTGGAGGGTTCCGAGGAGGCGCGGCTCCTTCTCGAGCCCCTCGAGCATCCAGGCCTCCGGCAGGTACCACACCGCCTCCGTCTCGAAAGTCGTTTCGGGCAGATCGAGAGCGACGACGTCTATTGCCTCCTGCGTCTGGATCGAGCGCCGCTGGTAGCCGACGACCTGCTCAGTCACCGTGACCGCACCGAAGCAGAGCTCCAGCCCGAGCCGCCTCTCGCCGAGCCGCCTCTCGTCGATCGCGGTCGCCGTCTCCTTCTTCACCTGCGTGTACCAGTCGCCCCGGAAGGGCTCGACGACGGCCGTTCGCCCGGCGAGGTCGAGCTCGCGCACGAGGTAGGAGGCGCCGAGGTGAAGGTAGACGGCGCCCTCGTGGACCGTGGAGTAGGCCCGGGAGAGCTCGACGAGGCCGAGGAGGGTGCCGGTCGAGACGTCGACGACAGTGAAGCTGTCGGAGTCGGTTGAGCGAAGGGGGACGCGCGCCGCCGGGTAGTCGCGGCCGGCCCAGACATACCCTGCGGGCGTTCGCTTCAGCTCGGGGAGGAGCGCCGCCTGCTCGAGTGCCGCGTCGCCGAGGAGCTCGCGGTCGGCATCGTCGAGCGGCGCCTCGAAGGCGGCGGACCGGACGTGTCCCTCGAGGACGCGCGGGTTCTCGTGGTCGAGGATCGCGGCTTCGACGCGCCGTCCGAGCAGCTTCTCGGGCTCGCGTACGAAGTACTGGTCGAGCGCGTCCTCGCTCGCGACGAGCACCGCGAGACCGTGCCCGCGCCGCCCGGTGCGTCCCCACTGCTGGCGCAGGCTCGAGACGGTTCCCGGGAAGCCGACCGAGAGGACGCAGTCGAGCAAGCCCACGTCGATCCCGAGCTCCAGTGCGTCCGTCGCGGTGACCCCGAGCAGCTCACCCCCGAGGAGGCGCCGCTCGATCTCCCGACGCTGCCCCGGCGTGTAGCCGGCGCGGTAGGGGGAGAGCCGGTCCGCGAGGTGCGGGACGCGCTCGGCGGTGAACCGGTGAACGAGCTCCGCCGCCTTGCGGCTCTTGGCGAAGCAGAGCGTGCGCAGGCCACGGTCGACGAGCCCTGCCAGCAGCCGCGAGGCCTCGCCGAGCGGGCTCGCGCGCAGCCCGAGCTCCTCGTCGAGGAGCGGCGGGTTCCAGAGAGCGATCGTCCGCTCGGCCCGAGGCGCACCGTCGTCGCCGACGACGGTCGCCGGGGCTCCCAGTAGGGCCTCCGCAAGCTCACCCGGGTTCGCGATCGTTGCCGAGGCCAGGAGGAACTGCGGCTCCGCGCCGTACACTCGCGCGAGGCGCCGGAGCCGGCGCAGGACGTTCGCGACATGGGAGCCGAAGACTCCGCGGTAGACGTGAGCCTCGTCGACGACGACGTAGCGAAGGTTCGCGAGGCAATCGCCCCAGCGGTCGTGGTGCGGCAGGACGCCCACGTGGAGCATGTCGGGGTTCGTGAGGATCGCGTTCGCCCACTTGCGCACCTGCCAGCGCTGCTCGCTCGGGGTGTCGCCGTCGTAGATCGCGGCTCGCACCCGCGGGACTCCGTAGCCCGCGAGCGTCCGCGCCTGATCCTGAGCGAGTGCCTTCGTCGGGTAGAGGTAGAGGGCGCGCAGCTTCGGCTCCCGGGCGAGCGCATCCAGCACCGGGAGGTTGAAGGCGAGCGTCTTGCCGCTCGCCGTGCCGGTCGTGACGATCACGTTCTCGCCGCGGCTCGCGGCCTGCCAGGCGGCGAGCTGGTGGGTGTAGAGCGCGGTGACGCCCCGCGCGACGAGTGCCTCTCGCACCCGCTCGTCGAGCGCGTCGGGGAACGGTGCCTCGCACGCCTCGCGCTGCGGCTCGCTGCCGAGGTAGGCGAGCTCCTCGCCCTCGAGGACGCCCGTCCAGGCCGTCGCGGCGACGCTCATCGGCGTCGCCCGCAGCCCGACGAGGGGGGAAGAGTCGCGTGGGCCCTTGTCGCAGCGCGCGGCACCCGCCATCCTGCCGATGCTAGCCTCGAGCGACCGGGGTGCCCCACGGGGCTGAGATCACACCCGCAATACCTGATCCGGTTCGTACCGGCGAAGGGAGGAGGAGCTCTGGAGAGACAACGTTCAGGCGCGCAGGTCGGGCCTTGCTCGACCGGAGCCCTCGGCGGTTCTTCTGCCAGCACGGCGAAGGAGGGGGTTCGTGGGGGAACCATGGGTTCCCCTGCGCTTCCCGACCCGGTTCGTACCGGCGAAGGGAGGACGAGTCTGGAGGCAGGAC
>JBBQDZ010000201.1:0-3591 GCA_038320185.1 Gaiellales bacterium | reverse complement strand
GTCTCGTTCTTCCTCCAGAACGCGGCGCTCCTCCTCTTCTCGCCGAACTTCCGCTCCTACGACAGCTACGACCTCTCGGGCGGCAGCCTCTTCCTGCCCCTCCACGCGGGCGTGCTCAAGATCTCGCCTCTGCGGATCATCGTCATCGTCTCGACGCTCGGGCTGATGGTGGCGCTGACGCTGTTCGTCGGACGGACGCAGCTCGGCAGGGCGATGCGTGCCACGGCGTTCGACCGCGAGGCTGCGGCGATGATGGGCATCGACGTCGACCGCGTGATCGTCGTCACCTTCTTCATCGGCTCCGCTCTCGCCGGCGCGGCCGGCGTGATGGTCGGGCTCGTCTTCCAGCGCGTGTACCACTTCATGGGCTTCATCGCCGGCCTCAAGGGCTTCACCGCCGCCGTCATCGGGGGGATCGGGAACATTCCGGGCGCGATGCTCGGCGGTCTCGTCATCGGACTTGCCGAGTCGTTCTCGACCGTCTACCTCTCCTCGACGTTCTCCGACCTGATCGTCTTCGGGATCCTGATCGCGGTACTGCTCGTGCGGCCGACCGGCCTGCTCGGCCGCGCCGACATCAAGAAGGTATGACCGTGCCGCAGCCACCCGAGGCTCCGCGGATCGGCACCGACGAGTGGGTGGCGCAGGCGGAGGGGCGGACGGCCGCCGGCTGGGGCCGACTCGAGTCGCTGCACCGCCTGGCCGACCGGGTGCCGACGCCGGCGCGCCTCGCCGTCTTCGTCGCCGCCGCGGCGCTCGTCCCAGTCCTGACGAGCGACCAGTACGTCCTGCGCATCGGCTTCGACACGCTCGTCTTCGCGCTGCTTGCAATCGGCCTGAACGTCGTCGTCGGCTTCGCCGGGCTGCTTGACCTCGGCTACGTCGCCTTCTTCGGCTTCGGTGCGTACGCCTATGCCATCCTCTCGTCGGATCACTTCGGACTCCACTGGCCGGCCGAGGCGAGCGTGCCGGTGATCGTGGTCGCGACTGCCCTGCTCGGCCTGCTGCTCGGGCTCACGTCGTGGCGGGTCGGGGGCGACTACCTCGCGATCGTCACCCTCTTCTTCCTCCAGGCCTTCGTCGTCTTCACGACGAACGGGAACCACGTCAGCTTCCTCGGCTTCACCCGCTCGGCCGACCTCACCGGGGGCCCGAACGGCATCCCCGGCCTCGACCCCTTCCGCCTCTTCGGGCTGCGAATCGACTCGGAGCGAGGGTATTTCTACCTCGCGCTCATCGTTGCGGCGATCGTCCTGTCCGTGCTCTACCTCGCGATCCGCTCGCGCACGGGCCGTGCCTGGCAGGCTCTGCGTGAGGATCCGCTCGCAGCCGAGCTGATGGGAATGCCGGTCAACCGTCTAAAGCTGCTGGCGTTCGCCTTCGGCGCGGCGGTCGCGGGGCTGACCGGAACGCTCCAGGCGGCGCTGTCCGGCGGCGTGTTCCCCGACAACTACGACGTTCCGCTGCTGATCACGGTCTACGCGATGCTGATCCTCGGCGGAGCCGGGAGCATGACGGGCGCCGTGCTCGGCGCGATCACGGTGAATGTGTCGCTCGAGGTCCTGAGGAACGCGAACCAGGCGCGCTGGCTCTTCCTCTCCGTCGTCCTGATCACGCTCGTCGCGAAGATCCGCCCCTGGCCGAAGCTCGTCGCCGTCGTCGGGGCGCTCGTCGGCTTCGGCTACGCGGTTCACGCCATCGTGGCGGCCACCTGGTCGAGTGGCACGAAGGGCCAGGTGGCAGGCGGCGACGCGATCGGGCGCGCGGTGCAGAGCTGGGTGATCCACCCGGCGCGCGCGACGACCGAGATCGGCAACTACGCCTTCGTCGCGCTGATCCTGGCCGTGCTTGCACTCACGATCGTCACGGGGTGGTGGCGGACGGTGGCGCTCGTGCCCACGCTTTACCTCGCTGCCTTCGTCTGGGAGAACCGGCTGATCGCGACACCCGAAGAGCAGGCGGCGACCCGCTTCCTCGTCCTCGGCGCGCTCCTGATCGTGCTGATGGCTGCGCGCCCGCAGGGGCTGATGGGGACGGCCCGCGTGGAGATCGCTTGACCTCCGAGGTCTTGCTGCCGACCGACTCTGGTGGCGTGACGCAGGCCCCACTCCTCGAGTTGCGGAAGGTGACGAAGCGCTTCGGGGGATTGACCGTCATCGACGGCCTCGACCTCAGCGTCGGCAAGGGTGAGATCGTCAGCGTGATCGGCCCGAACGGCGCCGGCAAGACGACCGTCTTCAACCTCGTCACCGGCGTCTACGGCCCCGACGAGGGCGATCTGCTGCTCGAGGGCACGAGCATCGTCGGCCTGCGCCCGCACGCGATCTGCAAACGGGGGGTTGCGCGCACGTTCCAGACCCTGCGGCTGTTCCTGAACATGACGGTCAAGGAGAACGTCATGGCAGCCGCCTACAGCCACACGCGCGCCTCGGTTTTCGAGTCGATTCTCCGCACTCCCCGCGCGCGACGGGAGGAGCGGGAGATCCACCGCCTCGCCGAGGAGCGGCTCTCGTTCTTCGGCCAGCGCCTGATGGGCTATCGCTGGAACCAGCCCGCCTACAGCCTCTCGTACGCGAACCGCCGCCGGCTCGAGATCGCCCGCGCGACCGCGACGAACCCGAAGATCCTGCTGCTCGACGAGCCTGCGGCGGGGATGAACCCGTCCGAGACCCACGAGATCGCGGAGCTGATCGGACGGCTGCGCGACGAAGGCGGCTTCACCATCCTCGTGATCGAGCACGACATGCACGTCGTCGAGGGCATCTCCGACCGGGTCGTGGCGCTCGACCACGGCGAGAAAATCGCCGAGGGCTCGTTCGAGCAGGTGGCAACCGACGAGCGCGTGATCGAGGCCTACCTCGGGCTGCGCACGGCGGACACGAAGTAATGGCCCTGCTCG
Organism: Gaiellales bacterium; assembly: GCA_038320185.1. Taxonomy (GTDB): domain Bacteria; phylum Actinomycetota; class Thermoleophilia; order Gaiellales; family Gaiellaceae; genus JBBQDZ01. Next base: position 692 of record JBBQDZ010000201.1, on the reverse strand, counting down.
AGCTCGACGCCGTCGACACCTACTACGGGCCGATCCACATCCTCCAGGCGGTGAGCCTTGCTGTCGAGGAGGGCGAGCTCGTCTGCCTGCTCGGCGGGAACGCCTCGGGAAAGTCCACGACGCTGAAGACGATCCTCGGCATCGTGCGGCCGCGGCGCGGAACCGTCCGCTTCCACGGCGAAGACGTGACGCAGCGGCCGACGAGCTACCGGATCTCACGCGGAATCGCGATCGTTCCCGAGAACCGCCGGCTCTTCGCGCCGATGACGGTACTCGAGAACCTGCAGATGGGCGCCTACCTGCGGGGCGGCGGCGAGCAGGCCGACTACGATCGCGTCTTCGAGCTGTTCCCGCTCCTCCACGAGCGCCGCAGCCAGCTGGCCGGCACCCTCTCCGGGGGAGAGCAGCAGATGGTCGCGATGGGCCGCGCGCTGATGTCGCGACCCAAGCTGATGTTGATGGACGAGCCCTCGATGGGCCTTGCGCCCGTGCTCGTCGAGAGGAACTTCGAGATCATCAAGCAGGTGCACGAGTCGGGGGTCGCGATCCTCGTCGTCGAGCAGAACGCGAACGTCTCGCTCTCGATCGCCGACCGCGGCTACGTCCTGCAGACGGGCCGGGTCGTCCTCGCCGACGAGGCCTCGGCGCTGCTCGCGCACGAGGATCTGAAGAAGGCCTACCTCGGCCGCTGA
>JBBQDZ010000200.1:0-3594 GCA_038320185.1 Gaiellales bacterium | reverse complement strand
CTGAACGTGCTTCGTGGGCACATGAGCCTCGTGGGTCCCCGTCCGCTGCCGGTCCGCGACTACCTCCAACTCGAGGCGTGGCACCGCAAGCGCTACCTCGTCCTCCCCGGGATGACAGGCCTGTGGCAGATCTCCGGCCGCTCGAGCCTCTCCTTCGACGACCTCGTTCGACTCGACTTCTACTACCTCGACAACTGGTCGATCTGGCTCGACATCACGATCCTCGCCAAGACGATTCCAGCGGTTGTGGGCCGGCGAGGGGCGTACTAGCGAGAGCGTCCCGCGAGCGAAGCCTTCATCTGCGTTCGTCACACTTGAGCGCGTGAAGATCCTCGCTGTCGCCTCCGCGGTCGACCTCGACTTCCGCTACGGCTGCACCCCAGCGTGGTGGCAGCTCTGGAAGGGGCTCTACGAGGCCGGCTGCGACCTGATCGTCACGCCTTATCGCGGCCGCGCGGTCGAGTCGCCTTGGTGGCGGACCGAGCCGAACCCGTGCTACCGGGAGGCGGAGGCCTTTGCTTCGACGCGCGAGGCGCTCGCTCGCCTGAAAGGAGATCGCTACCTGCGCCGGCGCGAGGAGGCGCCCCCGGACACTCTCACCGATCGGGCCGTTCGCGAGGTGATCTGGCGCTGGGTGACCCCGCGGTGGCGAGCGCACCTCGAGCGGATCCTGGCGCGGGAGCGCGACGTCGCGGCGGTCGTTGTCTTCAACGTGCCGATGGCCCACTTCCGGGGCCTCCCGGAGGTGCTCAGGAAGCGCTACGGCGTCCCGATCGTCTTCTACGACGGGGACGTGCCCATGAGCCTGCCGGAGTTCGGCGGCATGGACACGGGCTTCAACTATTACCACGGCGCCGATCCGGGCGAGTACGACCTCGTCGTGTCGAACTCCGAGGGCGGACTTCCGCGTCTGCGCGAGCTTGGTGCGCGACGGGCCGAGGCGGTCTTTTGGGGCGCGGATCCCGCGCTGTTCCAGCCGCTGCCTGATGTGGGCAAGGACACCGACCTCTTCTTCTACGGGTACGGCGACAAGTTCCGCCGCGAGTGGATGCGCGAGCTCGTGGGCGAGCCGAGCCGCCGCCTGCCGTCGGTCGACTTCGCGCTCGGCGGCCGCGACTTCCGTGGCGACTTCGGTCGCGCGAGGCTCCTCGGCGACATCCCGTTCAACGCTTTCAACCGCGCGATCGCCGCCGCGAGGATCAGCCTCAACATCACGCGCGGCGCGCACGCGAGCGTCCACGCGTCTTCGACTTCCCGTCCCTTCGAGCTGGCCATGGCGGGCGCGACGATCGTCTCGAATCCCGTCGCGGGGCTCGAACGGTGGTTCGAGCCGGGGCGGGAGGTCGTCGTGGTCGAGAACGCCGAGGAGGCCGTGGAGACCTATCGCGAGCTCCTGGACGACCCGGCCGCGGCCGGGGAGCTCGGCTGCCGTGCCCGTGAGCGCGCGCTCGACGAGCACACCTACCTCCAGCGGGCGCGGCGGCTGCTCGACCTGATCGGGTCTCCGGTGCCTACGCCCGCCGAGGTGATCGGTGTCTGAGCTCGCCGGGGCCGTGCACGTGCAGGTCGACCCGCGCCTCGCCGCGCTCCGGCGCGTGGCGATCCTCCCTGCCCTGAACGAGGAGGGAAACATCCGGCGCGTGATCGACGAGCTCCGCCGCCTCGATCCCGGCTTCGAGATCGTCGTCGTAGACGACGGCTCGGTCGACCGGACGGCGGTCGTCGCGGCGCAGGCGGGCGCGCACGTGCTGCGGCTGCCGTTCAACCTGGGCATCGGCGGCTGCGTCCAGACCGGCTTCCGCTACGCCTACGAGCACGGCTTCGAACTCGCGGTGCGGCTCGACGGCGACGCCCAGCACGACCCGGCGGAGCTGCCGAAGATCCTCGAGCCGGTGCTCTCGGGCGAGGCCGACATCGTCGTCGGCTCCCGGTTCGCCGGCATCGACGGCTACCGCTCCTCGCGCTCGAGGCGCCTCGGCATCCGCCTTCTCGCCTGGGTCGTGTCCGCACTCGTGCGCCAGCGCGTCACCGACACCACCTCGGGCTTCCAGGCGCTGAACCGCCACGGCATCGCGCTCTTCGCGCGTGACTACCCGCACGACTATCCGGAGGTCGAGGCGACCGTGATGGTCGTCAAGCACCGGCTTCGCCTGCGCGAGGTCCCGGTGACGATGCGCGAGCGGGTCTCCGGCCGCTCCTCGATCACCGCCCCACGCTCGGTCTACTACATGGTGAAGGTGCTGCTCGCGATCTTCGTCGGCATCTTCCGCCGCACCGACACGCCTCTGGAGGACACATGACTCCGCTCGTCGTCTCGATCGCCGGCGTGATCGCGTCGGTCATCCTGCTCCTCGTCGTCTTCGAGCTAATCCGCTCGCGGCGCCTGCGCGAGCGTTACGCGCTGCTCTGGATCGCGACGGGCTTCGTGCTGCTCGCGCTCTCGGCCTGGCGCGGCGGTCTGAACACGATCGCCGGCTGGGTCGGCGTCACCGGCTATCCGCCGGCGGTTCTCTTTGCCGTCGGCTCGCTCTTCATCCTCGCCGTGCTGCTGCACTACTCGACCGTGATTTCGAAGCTCGCCGACCAGAACGTCATCCTCGCGCAGCGGCTGGCGCTGCTCGAGGCCGAGCTCAGAGAAGGAGATTCACTCGACGCGCGGGCGCCGCGCTAGCACGGTTCCGCGGAACGCGCGCGGCGCGGGGGCGAGCAGCGGGATCGCGGCCGCGAGCAGGACGTAGGCCGGGAGTGCGGGGAGCATCGCGCGGTAGAACGAGCCGTTCAGGACCTCGGTGGAGCTCCCCCGGATCATCAGGAAAGCGGCGAACCAGCCGCCGATCAGGAGCGCTGCCGGTGGCGAGCGCCGCGCGATCGCGAGCGCCCCGGCGAGTGGTAGGAACTCGAGCACGCGCAACGAGTAGAAGTACTCGCGGATGAACGTGAAGTTGTGCTGGAGCTGCTGGAAGCTCCCGTAGTGGATCCCGTTGCCCGAGCCGGCGACCCGGACGACGACTAGACCCGCGGTTGCCCCGAGGCAGAAGCGGAAGAGCTGGGGCAGCCGGCCAGCGAGCAGGAGCGCGACGATCGCGGGCGCGACGAAGAGCAGGCCGGCCGCGTCGATCATCCCGGCAATCCCGGCCACGAGGCCCGCGGTCAGGCCGCGCCAGCCTCCGCGCGTCAACGCCCGCAGCGTCAGCAGGCAGGCCACGAGCAGGAGGACGGCGACCACGAACTCTCCGCTCTGCGTCGTCCCGATCGCCCGCGGGACGATCTCCTCGCTGACACGGTTGCGGAAGCGTGTGTCGTACAGCGGGATGATCGCGTAGGGGGCGAGCACCCACAGGGTCGCCGCGAGACCGCCTAGGCCGCGCCCGCCGAGATCGGCGCCGATCCGGTAGACGCAGAGGAGCGCGAGCGGCGCGAGCAGCAGCACGTTCAGCACGACGAGCGTCGTCGTCTGGCTGTGGTGGCGATGCGCGTCGAGGAGAGCGGCGGCCCACTGCACCGCGACGAGTGCCGGGAGGAAGCGCGACGGGCGCGTCAGCCTGCTAGTGAGCCGCATACGCGGCGGCATGCGCCCGGAACCAGGCGACCGTG
>JBBQDZ010000199.1:0-3625 GCA_038320185.1 Gaiellales bacterium | reverse complement strand
GGGCCGCCCCGGCGCCGGTACCTCGCTCGACACCGCCCGGTCGTGGGCAGAACCGATCTACGTCGTGCCCCTCTACCTGCTGGGTGCGGTCGGGCTCTTCCTCGTCCCGAGGCGGCTCGCCGTGCTCGTCGTCGCGCTCCTGGCCTATGAGACGCTGGCGGCGATGGCCTTCGCAGGCGCGACGAGGTACCGCGCGGCCTGGGACCTCGCGATCGCATTGCTCGCGGGCGCCGCGCTCATGCGCCTGCGCGGGCGCGCCGCGGCGGCGAGACGGTAACCGTGCGGGTCCCGCACGTCCACCGGATTCGAGGAATCGGCGGCTCCGAGCGCCACCTCCTGACGCTGCTGCCGGCCCTGGCTGAGCAGGGCCTCGACGTTTCCTTCGTCGGACTCGATGATCCGGAGGGACGGCTGGGCGAGTTCTACGCGTCGCTCGAAGGCTCGCACGTCCCGTTCGCACGGATACCCGCGCCGCGCGACGCCGACCCGGCGCTCGCCTGGCGACTCGCCCGCGCGCTTACCCGATGCCGCGCCGACCTCGTGCACACGCACCTCGTCCACGCTGACCTCTATGGGGCTCTCGCCTCCCGGGCGCCGCTCGTCTCGACGAAGCACAACGACGATCCCTTCCGCGGCGGAGCCTTCCGGCTCGTCGAGCGGCTGCTCGCTCGGCGCGCGCGGCGCATGATCTCGATCACCGAGGCCCTGAAGCGCTTCAACGTCGAGCGGGTCGGCCTTCCGGCCGCGAAGATCGACGTCGTCCACTACGGGATCGACGGAGTGCCGACCGCCTGGGCGGCGAATCCGCCCATCGAGCTCCCAGCGGGCGCACGGATGCTCCTCGCCGTCGCGCGGCTGGAGCGCCAGAAGGGCGTCGACATCGCGATCGAGGCGCTCCGCCAGGTGCACGAGCAGCACCCGGAGGCCGTCCTCGTCGTCCTCGGAGAGGGGCCCGAGCGTGAAGCTCTCGCGGGACTTGCCCGCAGGATCGGGGTCGGGGATGCCGTCCTCCTGCCGGGCCGCGTCGGCGACGTCGCCTGGTTCCTCCGGCGCTGCGAGCTCCTCGTCCACCCCGCTCGATGGGAGGGCTTCGGCCTCGCGCTCCTCGAGGCGATGTCCGCCTCGAGGCCCGTCGTCGCCACCAACGTGAGCTCGATCCCGGAGATCGTCGTTGACCGGCAAACCGGGCTGCTCGTCCCGCCCGAGGATGCACGGGCCGTGGCGCGGGCCGTGGGGGCACTCCTCGAGGATCGCTCGCTCGCCGCCGGCTACGGCGAAGCCGGCGCCCGCCGGGCCGCCGAGGAGTTCTCGGCCGCTGCCATGGCGCGCAAGACGATCGAGGTCTACGAGCGGGCGCTCGGGCCCTCGCCGCGAAGCGAGGCCCGGTAGAGCAGCTCCGTCCGGTCGGTGCACCGCTCCTCCAGGAAGTCGGCGAGCGCCCGCCGCCGGCCTGCTTCGCCCATCCGAGCGGCGCGGGTGAGGTCGCCGGCGAGGGCGACGATCGCCGCCCGCAACGGCTCGGCCTCGCCGGGGGCGACGAGCATCCCCGTCTCGCCGTCGCGCACGAGCTCGCCGAGGCCGCCGATCGCCGCCGCCACCACCGGCCGCGCCCGCTCCATCGCCTCGAGCGCAACCATCCCGAAGCCCTCCCCCATCGAGGGAACGACCACGACCGCGGCACGCTCGATCGCTGCCTGGATCGGCGACACGTGGCCGAGGAAGCGAACCGAGCCGCCGACGCCCAGGTCCTTGGCGAGCCCGCGCAGCGCCGGCTCCAGCGGGCCGCGCCCGGCGATCTCGAGCTCGAGCTCCGGCACCTCTCGCTTCGCCTCGGCGAATGCCCTGAGCAGGACGATGTGCCCCTTGATCGGGATCAGGCGGCCGACGCAGAGGAGGCGCGGCGTGCCTCCCTCATACGGGCGGGCGGGGCCGTTCGGCGCGATGCCGTAGTGGACGATCTGGAACGTCTCCTCGTCGAAGCCCTCGGTCTTGGCGAGGTAGCGGGCGAGGCCGCGCGAGATCGCGATGTGGACGTGCGCGAGGCTCGCCATCGCGCGGTCGCCGAGCGCGAACGCCCGACCCTCGCGGAACTCGTTGAAGCCGTGCTTGGTGGAGACCCGCACCGGCACGCGCGCGAGCGTCCCCGCCAGCTGCCCGTACGCATCGGCATGGACGAGGTGGGTGTGGAGGATCTCCGGCCGACGGCGGGCGAGGTAGGCGGCGAGGCGCAGGAATGCGAATGGGTCGACGTCGGCGGCAAGCGGAATCGCGTCGAGCGGGACGCCACGCGCCCTCAGCGCCCGCGCGAAGTCGAACGCTCCCGGCTCGTGCTCGTGCAGCATCAGCAGCCGGACGTCCCAGCCGCGCTCGCGCAGTCTCGGCAGGAGCGAGAGCAGGTGTGCCTCCGATCCCGAGATCCCGGCCACCTTCTGGAGATGGAGGACGGTCGGGCCGTTCATCCGGCCGCCAGCTCGAGGATCCGGTCCGCCCACGAGCCGACGGAGTGGCTCGCCTCGACCCGCCGTCGCAGCTCGCGGCCAAGCCGGCCGCGCTCCTCGGGCCGCAGCGCCGCAAGGTCGCGCAGGCGGGCAGCGAGCTCGGCGGGATCCTCCCGGCCAAACCGCAACGCCGACGCGAGGCCGTCGAGGAGCCCGTCGAAGACCGGGTTCGAGGCCAGGACCGGCAGACAGCTCGCTCCCGCCTCGTAGACCACCTTGTCGGGAGCGCCCGCGCGCATGTTGTTGACAAGCACGTCAGCGCGCGCGAAGAGCTCCGGCAGCTCCGAGCGCAGCACCGCGTGTCCCAGCCGGACGCGCTTCTGCAGGCCGAGCTCGCCGACGAGCCCTTCGAGGTCGCGTCGGTGCGCCCGCTCGGCCGGGCTGAGCGCCGGCCCGTGGAACACGACGCGCAGATCGAGACCCTCGTCGATCGCCCGTCGGGTCGCCTGCAGGATCGTCGCCAGGCCCTTCGCTTCGGAGTACCGCCCCAGAACGAGCGCGCGGAAGCCGTCGCCGGGCTCCTCGGTCCGGCAGGCGAACTCGGACAGGTCGATACCGTGTCCGATCGCCGCGACCTTCGCCGAGGCGAGCGGGAAGGAGCGCCGCTCGACGCTCGCGATCGCACTCGAGAGCCGCTCGGCGAGCCTGAGCGTCGTGGTCGCCCGCCAGTGCGTGTACCAGAGCACCACACGCGTCCCGAGCGGGCGTGCGAGCGGCGCCGCGAGCACGGCGTAGATGGGGCACATGTGCGCGACGACGGCCGCGGGGCGCAGGTGGAGCTCGCGTGCTAGAGCCGCTTCGAATCTGACTCCGCGCCCGACCCTCGTGGACGCACGGAAGAGCCTCACACGGCAGTTCGAAGGCAGCGCGCCAGGCACCGTCCCGTCCGCGAGCACGGCCACCTCGTCGACGCGAGCCGCGAGCGCCGCGATCTTCGGCACCGTCGCCGCGAGCGCCGGATGTGCAGGATCGACCTGCTGGGTGATGAAGACGAGCCGCATCAGAAGAAATCGGTGTCGCCGAGCGTGAACCGCCAGGCGCGCGGATCCGGGTCCAGACGCCCGGCGAGTGCTTTGCCCATGAAGTGCAACGAGCGCGGCGTCGGGACGAACCCGAGCGAGAGGTAC
>JBBQDZ010000198.1:0-3669 GCA_038320185.1 Gaiellales bacterium | reverse complement strand
CCTGGTCGTACCAGAGGAGCCTGCCGCTCGTACCCCCGAGGACGAGGAGCGAGTCGGTATAGAGCGCAGCGCCGCGATAGGCGCCGCCGTTCGGATGAGCGCGCGAACCACCCCAGGGATAGGGGTTCGATGTTCCGGTGTAGACGCGGCCTGCCTCGTCGATCGACATCGGATTCCAGGCTCCGCCTCCGCTCGCCTCGCGTGGAAAGGGCCAGGGGTCGCGGATCGTGTCGAAGCGCCAACGGAGTTCGCCGGTCGCCGCATCGAGCGCGTAGAGGGTGCCACGGCCACCTGGGTTCTGGCCCGTCGTGCTGGTGTAGACACGGCTGCCGCGGAGGACTGGAGCGATCGTGATCGGCTGCCTAGCACTCGTCAATCGGCGGCGCCACAGTTCGCGGCCGGTCGAGGCGTCGACCGCGAACGCGCTCGTGTCCGTGTTGCCGAAGATCCGGCCGCTGCCGGCGGCGAGGCCGTTCGGGCCGCCGTCGACCCGCCCGAAGCGCCGCATCCAGCGAAGCCGGCCCGTCGCGAGATCGAGCGCGTACACGTTGCTGTTCAGGTCCTGCACGAAGACGCGGGGGCCGACGACGAGCGGCGTCGAGGCCAGCAGGCCGGAGAAGGTCGAGCGACCGGGAATCGCGAAGCGCCAGCGGATGCGCAGTCGCCCGACGTTGCCCCCATCGATCTGTGAGCCGGCGGCCGCGCGCGTGCTGCGGAGGTTCTGGTTCGGTTGTGGCCAGCCGGCCGGGCCGCGAGCCTGAGGAGGGGCTGCGGCGGGGGGTCCGCCGGCGGTGAGCGCAGCCCCAGCTGCGAGCGCCGCGCCTACGCAGAGGACGGCGAGACGTCGTCTCAGCCGGTTACCGGCCGGTATTTCCGCTGCTCCAGGCCATTGCCTCCACGAACTCTACGGCCGCCCGGGCACGCCGGAGGCCGCGGAGAGACGAGGTACGCTTCGTCGCCGGGGTGGTGGACGCGAGGCGCGCACAGCTCGAAGTCGGCGAGGCGGAGCGCCGCTCCGCCGGCGCCGCCGAGGTCGCGAGCAAGCTCTTCGCCTCGATCGAGCAGGTCGTCCTCGGCAAACACGAGGAGATCGCGCTCGTCCTGGCGGCGCTCCTGAGCGACGGACACGTCCTCCTCGAGGACGTCCCAGGGACGGCGAAGACCGTCCTCGCGCGGGCGATCTCGCAGACGATCGAGGGGACGAGCTTCTCGCGCATCCAGTGCACCCCCGACCTCCAGCCGACCGACGTAACTGGCCTCGCGATCTACAACCAGAAGAATCGTGAGTTCGAGTTCCGACCGGGGCCGGTATTCGCCAACATCGTCCTCGTCGACGAGATCAACAGGGCCATGCCCAAGACGCAGTCGGCGCTGCTCGAGGCGATGGCCGAGCGCCAGGTGACCGTCGACGGCACCACGATGAGTCTGCCCTCCCCGTTCCTGGTGCTCGCGACCGAGAACCCGATCGAGCAGGAGGGGACATTCCCGCTGCCGGAGGCGCAGCTCGATCGTTTCGCGGTCCAGTCGGGCCTGGGCTATCCCGACGAGAGCCAGGAGGTCGAGATCGTGCTCGCTCAGCGGTACGGACATCCGCTCGCCGAGCTGCACTCGGTTGTCACGGCAGACGACATTCGCGACGTGCACGCGGCAGTCGAGGAGGTGTACGTCGACGAGCTGATCCTCTCCTGGATCGTCGCGCTCGTGCGCGCGACGCGCCGCGTCGAGGGCGTCGCGATCGGTGCCTCTGTCCGCGGGAGCCTCGCGTTCGAGCGGACGGCGCGCGCCTGGGCGCTGCTCCATGGGCGCGATCACGTCGAGCCCGAGGATGTGGACGCGCTCTTCTTGCCCGTCCTCGGGCACCGGCTGCTGCTGACGACGACGTTCCTCGCGGAGACACGAGGGCTCGGGCGCACCGAGGCATTTCGGCGGGTCAAGGAACGGTGCTTCGCGCTCGCGCCTCCTCCTCGTCCCGACTGGCTCGAGCAGAGCGCCGCGAGCGCCTGATTCTCGTGGCCGTCGGGGAACGGCAGACATTCCAGCTGTTTCCGCGGCGCCGGCTCATCGGCCTTCCTTTTGGCGATGTCGCGACGCGCCGCCGCGGGCACGGAAGCGACGTCATCGGGGCCCGGCCCTACGAGATCGGCGACCCGGTGACGACCATCGACTGGTTCGCCTCCGCGCGCCTCTCGGCGGCCCGCGGCGGCGACGAGTTCGTCGTCCGGGCAAAGGCGGAAGACGAGGCTCCGCGGGTCGGGATCGTGTGCGACCGGCGGCCGGCCATGGGCATCTACTCGCCGTCGTTCCCGTGGCTGTCGAAACCGCGCGCCCTGCTCGAGGCGTCGGCGGCGGTGACCGTCAGCGCCGCCGCCGCGCGTAGCGACGTTGCCCTGCTCGACTTCGCCGGGGCCGCCGCACGCGGCGGCGAGCCGTACTGGTTGCCTCCGGGGCGCCGAGACCGGGCCTGGCTCGTCGCCGAGCGTCAGCGGCGCGCCCCCTTCGACGCTCCTGCCGACAACCTCGAACGCGCGCTCTCCTTTCTTCGCCGACTGCGTAGCGATCTCCCGTCAGGCAGCTTCGTGTTCGTGCTCTCCGACTTCCTCGAGCCGCTCCCTGCCGACGCGTGGCTCGAGGCGGTTGCGCACGGATGGGACGTCGTCCCGGTCGTGATCCAGGATCCCGTCTGGGAGCAGAGCTTCCCGGCGGTCGGCTCGGTCGCCGTGCCGATCGCCGGCGCCGCCGGCGAGCAACGAGGGCTCCTCAGGTTGACGCGCCCCGAGGCCCGCAAGCGCCGCGCCCAGAACGAGGAGCGGCTGCGACGGCTGCTCGCGGACTTCTTGACGCTTGGCCTCGATCCCGTCCTCGTGGGCACGAGCGAGCCGACCGAGATCGACGAGGTGTTCTGCGCGTGGGCAGAGGGGCGGCGACGCAGCCGGTGGGCGCGGTGAGACGGCTGGCCTTCGGCTCCTCGCTCCTCGCCGTCGCTGCCGGCGCCGTGGTGTTGCTCATCGCGAGCCGCGGCCCGACCCGCGGGTTGGCGGCGCCTGTGGCGCTGTCCGTGCAGGCGAGCTTCGACCGCGCCCCGATTTCCTTCGGCGACGCGGTCACCGCCCGGGTGATCGTCCGCGCCGACCGCCGCGCCGTCGACCTTGCGCGGCTGAGGTTCGACGAGGATCTCGCGCCGCTTGCGCGCCTCGGCTCACCGCGCACCTGGACCGTCGCGCGCGGACGGCTCGCCGTCGTCGAATACGACGTTCGAGCTGCCTGTCTCGTCGAGCTATGCGTCTCGACGACCGGTCCGAGGAAGCTGCGGCTGCCCCGGGTCCGCGTCCAAGCGCCACGGCGGGGCGGCGGCATCGCGTCGGCGGTTGCGGCTTGGCCCGTTCTTGCCGTGAGCGGAAGGGTGACGGCGGCCGACATCGCCCGGATCAGCCCGCCGTTCCGGCACGAGCGCCAGGCGCCCTCGCCGAGTTACCCGATCGCGCCCTCGAGGCTCGCCCTCCTGCTCGAGGTCGCCGCCGGGGTGCTCGGCGTGGCCGGTGCTCTGCTGCTGGGCCGGCAGGTTGCCCTGCACGCCGGGGCGCGCAGGCGCCGTGCCGAGCAGCGCAGCGAGCTCGCGCTCGCGCTCGCGCTCGTGCGCGAGGCCCAGACGCGACCCCAGGCCGACCGCCG
>JBBQDZ010000197.1:0-3710 GCA_038320185.1 Gaiellales bacterium | reverse complement strand
CCCGTGCTACTGAACGCAGTCCTTGAGCCCCTGCGCCTCGGGTAGCCCCTCGAGCTTCTTGAGCGTGTTGTTCTCGATCTGCCGGATCCGCTCGCGGGTGACGCCGAAAGCCTTCCCGACCTCCTCGAGCGTGCACGGCTGCTCGCCCTTGAGGCCGAAGCGGAGCTCGATCACCTTCCGCTCGCGGTCAGGCAGCGAGTCCAGAGCGCGGTCGATGTCCTCACGCCGCAGCGAGAGCGAGGTGGTATCGAACGGGGACTCTGCCTGGTCGTCCTGGACGAAGTCGCCGAGCTCCGACTCCTCCTCCTCGCCGATCGGTTTCTCGAGGCTCACCGGATGCTGTGCCATCCGCAGGATCTCACGCACCTCCGCGGTCGTGATCTCCAGCTCCAGGGCGATCTCGTCCGGACGCGGCTCACGCCCGAGTCGCTGGACGAGCTGGCGCTCGATGTGGACGACCTTGTTCAGCTTCTCGACCATGTGCACCGGAATCCGGATCGTCCGCGCCTTGTCGGCGATCGCCCGGGTGACCGCCTGGCGGATCCACCAGGTGGCGTAGGTCGAGAACTTGTATCCCTTGCGGTAGTCGAACTTCTCCACGGCGCGGATGAGGCCGAGGGAGCCCTCCTGGATCAGGTCGAGGAAGGTCAGGCCGCGGCCCAGGTAGCTCTTGGCGATCGAGACGACGAGCCGGAGGTTCGCCTCGGTCATCTGTGTCTTCGCGCGCATGTCGCCGCGCTCGATCCGCTTCGCGAGGTAGACCTCCTGGTCGGCGGTGAGGAGAGACACCTTGCCGATCTCCCGAAGGTAGAGCCGCAGCGAGTCGAGCGAGGGCTCGACGGTCAGGTCGAGCTTGGGGGCGTTCTTCGGGTCTTCTTCGGCGAGCGAAGGCTGCTCGTGCGGAGGGTGCTTGTGCAGCTCCCCCTCCATCAGCTCGACCCCGTGGTCGATGAGGTAGGTGTAGAAGTCCTCGACCTGCTCCTTCGTCAGCTCGACCTCCTCCAGGCCGGCGACGATCTCGTCATAGGTCAGAAACCCTTTCTCGGTTCCGTCCTGGACGAGCTTGTGGAGCTCTTCGATGTCGGGAAGGGTGATGTCGACGGTGAGCATTGACCTCCGACTTCTCGCGCTGGTGGACGGGGCTGGGACTACCGAACGAGAAGAGCCGGCTGAGGAAGGGCCGGCCGGCTCACCCTTGGCGCGGGATCTTAGTGGGTACCGGCTCGCTTGGACAGGGGATTCTTCGTCATGGAGGCCCCGGGTTCTCCATGCTCCTTCTCCTTCTGCCGAGGCTTCCTCGATAGCGTCAGGACCATCGAAACCGGTCTCGCTGGAGCGCGCGTCCTCGTCACCGGGGCTTCCGGTGGGATCGGATCTGCATGCGCTCGGGCATTCGCCGCCGAGGGTGCCGAGATCGTCCTCCACTACCACCTCGGACGCGAGCGCGCAGAGGCGCTTGCCGGTGAGATCGGCGGCAGCACGAGCATCGCCGGCGCAGACCTCACCGATGAGGCGCAGGTCGACGAGCTCTTCGCGCAGGCGGGGCGGCTCGACGCGTGCGCGGCCGTCGCCGGCGTCTGGCCGCGGGCAGACGTGCCCGTCCGGGAGTTGCCGCTCGAACGCTGGCGGGCGACGCTCGACGCAAACCTCACCGCGAGCTTCCTGACCGCCCGCGGCTTCCTCCGGCAGCTTCGCGGCGACGGGAGTCTCGTGCTCGTCGGCTCCACGGCGGGGATCTTCGGAGAGGCGGGACACGCCGACTACGCGGCGGCGAAGTCGGCGATCCTGTATGGCCTCCTCCTGTCGCTGAAGAACGAGGTCGTCCGGATCTCGCCCCGGGGGCGTGTGAACGCGGTGGCGCCTGGATGGACGGAGACGCCGATGACCCGCGGCCTGATCGACCCGGAGCGCGTGCGTCTCGTCAGCCGGACGATGGCGATCCGTCAGGTGGCTAGCGCGGAACAGGTCGCCGCGCAGGTGGTGGCGCTCGCCTCCCCGGTCGTCTCCGGCCACGTGACCGGCCAGGTGGTCGTCGTGGCCGGCGGGATGGAGGGCCGCGTGGTCCACGACGAAGACGGCTGAACGCCGTCCCGTCGTGACCCGCGCCGTGGAAGATTGCCGTCAGTCCCCGGCCTTCGGAGCCTCAAGCAGTATCGGCAGGTGAGCCGCCGGGCTTGAGCCCGAATGCGCGAAGAGGGAACCGCTAACCAGCAGCTCCCTCTGCGCCTCGGGCCTCCGCCGCATCGGGGCCCGAGGTGACTTACGGAGTATTAGCGACCGAAACCAATCCCTCAATCCCCCAAACGGAGGGTCTTGAAAGGGCGACTAGAGTCACTCTCGATGGTCAGCAGCTTCTCCGAGCGCCTCGCAGCCGGCCCGCCGGTCGTCGCCGACGGCGGGATGGGCGCGCTGCTCTCGAGTGCCGTGCCGCGCCTGCGCTGCCCGGAGGAGGCGAACCTCCGTGCTCCCGAGACAGTGGTCTCCCTCCACGTCAGCTTCATCCGCGCGGGCGCCGAGTTGATCGAGACGAACTCCTTCGGGGCGAACCGCCGGAAGCTCGCGAGCCAGTACCTCGAGGATGAGTTCGAGCGGATCAACTCCACGGCGGTGCGCCTCGCGCGCGAGGCGCGCGAGGTCTGCGGCAGGCAGGTCTTTATCGGCGCTTCCATCGGGCCGCTCGGCGATGCACACGACGTGTGGGCCGAGGATCGGTTCCGCCTCTTCGCCGAGCAGGCGACCATCCTCGAGGGGCGCGGCGCCGACCTCTTCGTCGTCGAGACCTTCTTCGACCTGGAGGAACTTACGACGGCCATCGAGGCGGTGCGCAGCGTCTCGTCGCTCCCCATCGTCGCGCTCCTCACCTTCGACGAGGAGGCGGTGACCCTGGGCGGCGTCGGCGCGCGGGAAGCAGCGGAACGGCTGGCGGCGCTCGAGGTCGCCGCCGTGGGCGCGAATCACGGCGCCGGCGTCCTGGCGGCGCTCACCGCCCTCGAGGCCATGGGCTCCGACGGTCTGCCTCTGGCCGCGCTCCCGAACATCGGCCTCGCGAGCCTGGCCGGCGGCCGGGTCGTGTACCCCCATGCGACGCCGGAGTACTTCGCCGAGTTCGCCGCCCACGCCCAGCAACTCGGTGCGCGGGTGATCGGCGGCTGCTGTGGGACGACTCCGGCGGAGATCGCGGCGATCAGGGCGGCCGTGGACGAGGGGCGCAAGCCGGAGGAGCCACTCGTCAAGGCATCCCGACAGCTCGTGCGAGCCGCACCGGCACCTCACCACGAGACGCAGCTTGCCGCGGCGCTTCGCGCGGGAGAGTGGGTGGCCTCGGTGCAGCTCGACCCGCCGCTCGGAGGGGATAACAGCGGCCTGCTGGAGACGGCGTCCGCGCTCAAGGCAGCCGGGGTCTCCTTCGTCGACATCAACGACAACGCGACCGCGCGTGCCGGGATGAGCGCGCTGATCGTCTCGGCAGCGATCGAGCGGCACTGCGGCCTCGAGACGATCCCCCATCTGACGACGCGGGACACGACGGTGATGGGACTCGAGTCGATACTCCTCGGCGCCCACGCGGAGGGCATCCGCAACGTCCTTGCGGTCACGGGCGACCCGCCCGAGGTCGGCGACTATCCGGGGTCCCGCGGCGTCTACGAGATCGATGCAATCGGCCTTGCCGACCTCATGTCCCGCCTCAATCGCGGCGAGGACTACAACGG
>JBBQDZ010000196.1:0-3717 GCA_038320185.1 Gaiellales bacterium | reverse complement strand
GCGGCCCCGATCTCCTCTCCCCGTCCGAGCTCGCGCAGGGCGAAGGCAAGACCAGCGATCCAGAACGAGGGCAGCCCGTAGCTGCGGGCCTGCCAGAGCGCGAGGAGCTCGTCCGCCGCCGTCGCAGCGCCTCGGCGATCGCGAAGCGCCAGCAGGACGCGCGCCTGCAGCGCGAGCGCGGGGAAGAGGGCCTGCGGGTCGCCCGCGGCCCGCGCCAGGGTGAGGGCGCGAGTCGCGTCGGCTGCCGCGGCCTCGTGATCGCCGCGGGCGAGCGCGATCGCGCCGCGCACGTGACGGCTGTCGAGCTCGGTGTAGTGCTCGCTGCCGCTCTCGGCCGCAGCGATGGCCTCCCCCGCGCCGGCCACGGCAGCATCCCAGGCGCCGCGCCAGTAGAGCTCGTGGAGCCGCTCGGCCGCCAGCCAGCGCAGCCCTCGCGCGTCGCCGAACCGCTCCGCGTCCGCCCGACCCTGCGCATAGTGGACGAACGCGCGCTCGAGCTCGCCGACGCTCGCCAGCAGGCTGCCGAGGTTCGAGTGACCGCGCACGACCTCCGGAGAGTTGAGCGCGACGGAGACCGAGATGCTTCGCTCGAGGTCGGGAATGCCACCCAGATCGCCGCCTAGCGCACGCGCGACGCCGACGTTGTTCAGAGCGTGCGCCTCGATCTCGGGCAGCTCGAGCTGCTGCGCGATGCGCATCGCCTCGAACCCGAGGCGGATCGCCTCTCGAGCCTCGCCCGCGACCATCGCGAAGCCCGAGAGGTTGCTCAGCACCCGCGCCTTGGCCGGGGATGCGGCGACGGCCGAGACGAGCTCGCCCGCCGCGGCCGCCAGGCGCGTCGCCCCTTCGCGGTCGCCGCGGGTCAGCCGCAGACGCGACAGTAGGACGGCTGCCTCGGCGGCGGCCTCCTTCTCGCCGGCCGCGACGAGAGCGTCGCGAGCCGCCTCCAGCGTCTCCTCCCCGGCACCGTCGGCCCAGAAGCGTGCCGTGCCGTAGTGCAACAGGAGCAGCGGACGCTCGGGATCGCTCGCGGGCCAGAATTCACAGGCGGCGCGGAAGAACCGTATCGCCGCGGAGAAGGCGTACAGCCGTAGCGCACGCTCCCCCGCGTTCCGCAGGACGAGCCGGCCGCGCTCCTCCAGAGTGCGGACATCCTGACCTGCGGCTCGCCCGAACTGGATCGCGCTGAGGTAGTGGTGCGCGAGGAGTTCCGCGAGGTTCTCGACCCGATCCGGCGCGATCGAGGCGATCCACTCGGCGGCCAGCCGGTGCTTCTCGGCGCGGCGCGAGCGCGGGATCTGCCCGTAGGCGACGTCGCGTACGAGCGTGTGCCAGAACGCGTACTGCGGCTCCTCCTCGATCGTGGAGCGCGGCTGGAGGCGAATGAACCGCCTCTCCTCGAGCGCGACGAGCCGCTCCCGGAGCGTCTCGCCGGAAGCGCCCGAAACTGCGGCCAGAGAACCCACCCAGAAGCGGCGCCCGACAACCGCAGCATCCTGCAGGGTCGCCCGATCCTCGGCGGGCAGCTCGTCGAGGCGAGCCGCGACGATACTCTGGAGCGTCTCGGGAAGGGGAAGCTCGACTCCTCCGCGCCCGAGGAGGCCTCGATCGGCCAGCATCCGGACGTACTCCTCCGCGTATAGCGGGTTTCCGCCGGCGCGCGCGACGAGCGCGGCGACCACGTCCTCGTCCACTGCTGCTTCTCCGAGCAGCGCCTCCACGAGCTCGCCCGCGTCGTCGTCCGAGAGGGGCTCGAGACGCAGGTGAGCGCCCCCGGCCCAACGCGTGCGGCGCTCGAGCAGCTCGGGGCGAGCCGTGCAGACGATCGTCACCGGGACGTCCCGCACCCATTCGACGAGGTGGTCGACGAAGTCGAGCAGGCCGTCGTCGGCCCACTGGACGTCCTCGATCGCGAGCACGAGCGGTCGGACGCGGGCGAGCGCCTCTACGAAACGTCGCCACGCAGCAAACGCCTCGCCCCGGCGATCGGAGCCCAGCAACTCCTGCTCACCGAGGCCGATGAGCGGCCGCAGCTGCCGCTCGACCCAGCGCGCTTCGCGTTCGTCCGGAAGCAGGGCGGCGACGGCGCGGGCGAGCTTGCGCCCGGCGATCTCGGCTCCGTCGTTCTCGAGGATCGCTGCCTGGGCCTTCACGATCTCCCCGAACGCCCAGTAGGTGACCCCGGCGCCGTACGGCAGGCTCCTGCCCTGCCGCCAGAGGAACGGATCCCCGGCGTCCTCGAGTGCCTGCAAGAACTCCCACAGGAGCCGCGATTTTCCGAGCCCGGCCTCGCCGACGATGGCAACGAGCCGTGGGCCGGCGTCCGCGCGAGAGGCGGAGAGGGCCTCGAGCAGCGCGTCGAGCTCGTGCCGGCGCCCCACGAGCGGCGCAAAGCCCCGGCGCCCGAGGTCGAAGGCCCGGCGTGGATGGACGGCAAGCGCCTCCCACGCCCGCACTGGCTGTTTCTTCCCCTTGGCCGCGACCTCCCGCGCCGCCCCGTACTCCACGACCGGCTTCGTCGCGCGGTAGGTCTGCTCACCGACGAGGATCCCGTCGAGGGGTGCCGCCGCCTGCAGCCGGGCGGCGGTGTTCACCACGTCCCCCGTCGCGAACGCCTCCCCCGTGCCGGTCCGGGAGCCGAGAGCGACGAGCGCCTCACCGGTGTTGACGCCCGCACGCACCTGGAGGTCGAGCGAGGGGTTCGCAGCGTTCAGCTCGCCGATCGCATTCCGCACCGCGAACGCCGCGCGCACGGCGCGCTCCGCGTCGTCCTCGCGCGCGACCGGAGCGCCGAAGAGACCCATCACCGCATCGCCGATGAACTTCTCCACGCTCCCCCCGAGTCGCTCGATCTCGGCTCGGGCGCGGATGTAGTACGGCCGCAGGAGCGCGGCGACATCCTCCGGGTGGAGCTGCTCGGCGCGGCGCGTGAACGACACGAGGTCGACGAAGAGGACGCTCACGAGTCGAACCTCCTCGCCCGGCCGCGCCTCCGAGCGCGCCAGGTCCACCGCGAGCCCGCAAGCCCAGCAGAAGCGCGCGCGCTCCGGGTTCTCCTCGCCGCAGCGAGGGCAGGTGGCCATCGTGCGAGTCTACGACCGCCCGTCCGGGTGGAGGAAGCATTCCGGGGTCGGCCGAGGAAGGAGGTGAGGCGCGTGCGCCCCGGTCACGTCGGCCCGGCCGCGGGAGCGGCGCCAGCTTCGAGGTGGTCGACACCTTGTCCTGCGACCTCGATCGTAGAATTACGGGCGTGGCGGCCGAGCTGCGCCCAGACGCGCTGCACTTCACGGGGAACGAGGAGGCCGACCGCCTGCTCGCGGAGGAGCCGCTCGCGCTCCTGATCGGCTTCGCTCTCGACCAGCAGGTGACCGTACCGACGGCCTTCGCTGGACCGCTGAAGCTGCGCGAGCGGCTCGGCCCTCTCGACGCGGGCCGGATCGCCGCCACCGACCCGGCCACCCTCGAGGAGGCCTTCCGCCAGAAGCCGGCCGTGCACCGGTTCCCCGGCGCGATGGCGACACGCGTGCAGGAGCTCTGCCGTGTCGTCGCCGAGGACTACGGCGGGCGGGCGGAGCGCGTGTGGACGGAGGCGAGCGACGCGGAGGATCTGCGGCGGCGAATCTCGGCGCTCCCCGGGTTCGGCGCGATGAAGGTGACGGCACTCGGCTCGGTGCTCGCGAAGCGCTTCGGCGTCGAGGCGGCGCAGCCGCTCGTGCC
>JBBQDZ010000195.1:0-3740 GCA_038320185.1 Gaiellales bacterium | reverse complement strand
GTACGCGGGAAGTTGCACGCCGAGCGTCGCGGCGCCCTGCCACACCTCGAGCGCCGAGAAGGCGTGGACGTGCAGCTCCGGCACCGCCTCCTTGATCGCGCTGCACACCTCGACGTAGTAGTCGCCCGTGAACGCGGGATGGATCCCGCCCTGGAGGCAGACCTCGGTCGCGCCGCGCTCCCAGGCCTCGACGGAGCGGCGCACGATCTCCTCGAGCGGCACGAGATAGGCCGGTCCACGCAGATTGGCGGCCAGCTTCCCTTTCGAGAAGGCGCAGAAGCCGCAGCGGAAGTAGCAGACGTTCGTGTACTGGATGTTCCGGTTGACGACGTAGGTGACCTCGTCGCCATTCACCTCGCGCCGCAGGCGGTCGGCCGCGGCGAAGACACGCTGGCGCTCATCGCCTCGCGCGGCGAAGAGCCGCACGAGCTCTTCCTCGCCGAGCTCCTCGCGGCTGTCAACCGGCAGCGCGGCCCTCCCGAGCGAGACGCTGCGCCGCGGGACGAAGGGCACATCCCCGGCCTCGCCCGGAGACCAGTCGTCCTCTCGGGCGAGGCCGAGCGAATCCGCTCGCCGCAGGACGAATGGCGCAACGGCGGGATCGACCCAGCGATCCAGCTCGGCGACGTACTCCGGGTAGATCGGCAGGCGCGGGGCGAGCGCAAGGCCGTGGCTCTCGGTCGCGAGTCGAAGACGCTCGAGCTCCGGCCACGGCGCTTCGGGATTGACGTGGTCGATCGTCACTGGCGAGACGCCGCCCCAGTCGTCGATACCCGCCTCGACCAGCTCCGGGAACCGCTCTGAGGAGAGGTTTGGCGGGACCTGGACGTGCGAGCGCGGACCGAGCACGAGTCGCGCAACCGCCGCCGTCCAGAGGAGGTCCTCGAAGCTCGGCTCCGGATGGTCGGCCATGCGCGTCCCGGCCTTCGCCCGGAAGTTCTGGACGATCACCTCCTGCACGTGGCCGTAGCGCTCGCGCAGCGAGCGCAATGCCAGGAGCGCGTCGATGCGCTCTGCGCGAGTCTCTCCGATGCCGATGAGGATCCCGCTCGTGAACGGCACCCGCGCCTCGCCGGCCGCGGCGATCGTCGCGAGACGGCGCTCCGGCAGCTTGTCCGGCGAGCCGAAGTGCGCCCCGCCACGCTCCGCGAGACGCTCCGAGATCGTCTCCAGCATCGTCCCCTGAGACACGCTCACCCGGCGCAGCTCGGCCGCGTCCTCCACAGACAGGAGCCCCGGATTCAGATGGGGCAGGAGGCCGGTCTCGTCGAGGACCGCCCGCGCAGCGCGCGCCAGGTACTCGAGCGTCGTCTTGCAGCCGAGCCGCCGCAGCTCCTCCCGCGCGGCACGGTAGCGCAGCTCGGGCTTGTCCCCCAGCGTGAAGAGCGCCTCGTGGCAGCCTGCCGCGGCGCCTGCTCTCGCGATCTCCAGCACCTCGTCGAGGGAGAGGTAGGCTCGCTCGCCGCGACGCGGTGGATGGGCAAAGGTGCAGTAGTGGCAGACGTCCCGGCACAGCTTCGTCAGCGGGACGAACACCTTCGGCGAGAACGTGACGAGGGTGCCGTGGCCTTCGTGCCGGAGCCGCCTCGCCTCCGCGCACAGCTCGCCGAGCGGCATGCGGACGAGCTCGAGGGCCTGCCGCCGTTCCACGTCGCTAGTCTGCCGATTCCGCCCTTCTCTGCGAGGCTGGCCGGGCGCGCTGGTTGCCGAGGCGCTGCCGGCGATCACCGCTTCGCAGGCCCCAGGGCCTTCGCGAAGCGAGGCCGTCAGCGGTCGGAGACCACCGCCTGCTGGTCTGCGACCCAGGCGCCGAGGATGCCGCGGTAGTGCGCTGCGAACTGCTCGTGCTCGTGCGCCGGAAAGGTCGAGCGGACCGTGTGGATGAGGAGGTTGTCGAAGTCGGAGCCGTCGACGTACTCGACGACCGCCTCGTCGAGCCCGCCGAGGTGCTGCGCGCAGAACTCCTCGTACGCCTCCGTCTGGAAGTAATCGTCTGCGAGTCGCCGGTAACCCTCCAGGCGGTCCTCGTAGGTGAGGTCGGCGCGGTCGCCGATCTCGAAATACTCGCGTGTGTTCTGGCTGATCCGCATCTCGCGGCGCGTGACGGCGCAGAAGACCGACCACTTGACGAGCGTCTTGATCGCCCACGGAAAGTAGTAATGGAGGCTCGTCAGCGCGACGTCCGGCGACGCGTTCGCGTAGTCGATCGGGAAGACGTCGTCGCCCTTGACGAGGGTCTCGCAAGAGTTGAACTCCCAGCGGAAGAAGGCGTTGACGAGCCGGCTGATGCTCACGATCTCGTGGCCCACCTTCGGAGTCAGGAATTCGTGCGAGATCCGGTAGCGCGCGTGGAGCGGAACGGAAGGGTCGTAGTCCATCACCATCGTCTCAGCGCCGATCGAGAGGCTTCGTACGAAGACATCGAAGTGCTCGACGGCGCGCTGGAGGTGCATCAGCCGCTCGCCCGACTCGTCGTATCCACGGTGGAGCTCGTCGGCGCCGCCGATGCGAGTGACGCCGACCCACTGACCGCCGTCGAAGGGCTTCATGTAGAGTGGGTAGCCGATCTCCGCCGCCACCGCGTCGAGATCGAACGAGGCGTTGTACTGCGAGGCCATCTGCTCGAAGCGCTCGGTCGCGCTCGAGAAGCGGCTGCTCCGCGGCGGCAGCTTGTGCGGGATCAGCCAGGTCTCAGGGACCTTCAGGCCAAGCCGCATCATCGCGCAGTACGCGGCGTGCTTCTCCATCGCCTGGAAGGTGAACGGGTTGTTGAGGAGGTAGACGTCGTCCATCAGCGCGATCTTCTTCAGCCATTCGCGCGGCAGGTCGTACCACCACGAGAGGCGGTCGATGACCAGCGCGAAGCGTGGTTTGTAGCGCAGGTCGAACGGCTCGTTCATGATCCGCTCCGACCGGAAGACGTGCGTCTCCCCGCCGAACGAGATTTCGGGGACGCACGAGACGACGTGCTCGAATGCGCCCGGCCAGTCCTCCTCGGTTCCGAGCAGGAGGCCGATGAGGTGCGTGCTGGGCATTCAGCAGAAACGGGGGAGATGGTGCGCGACTTGCGCTCTCCATGAAGGCCAGTCGTGGGGTACGTCGTACCCCCATAGATCGAGCTCCACACGGAGGCCCCTGTCGGCCGCGATGTCGGCGAACCGGGTCGTCGACTCGAGGGCGCCGGTCGTGTCCTCCCACTGACCCTGGCCGCACACCAGCAGCAGGCTGACGCGCGTGCGCAGCCAGTCGAGATGGTCGCCGTTCAGGTGCGAGACGTAGTCCACCGGGTTGTTGAAGTACGTCGCCATTCCCGGCTCCCCCCAGCCCTTCGACGCCACGTCGTACACCCCGGAGAGGCAGATCGCGAGCGGGAATAGATCCGCACGCTTGAGCGCAAAGTTCGCCGCGTGGTAGGCGCCGAGGCTGCAGCCGGTGACCATGATCTCGCCCGAGCTATCGCAGTCGGCGTGGATGAGCGGCGCGACGTACTCTGCGATCCAGCGTTCGTAGTGCGCGTGCCTCTGCGCGCGCTCCTCGGTCGGCACCTCCGGCGCCGCCCACGTCCACGCGTCGAAGCTGGAGACGCAATAGACCCTGAGGCGGCCGGCGTCGATCAGGTCCGCGACCGACCCGATCATCCCGTTCGCCTCGTAGTCGTGGGGCGCTCCCTGCTCAGAGGGGAAGACGAGGAGTGGGCGACCCCGCTGACCGTAGGAGAGCACGGGCACGTTCTCAACCGA
>JBBQDZ010000194.1:0-3758 GCA_038320185.1 Gaiellales bacterium | reverse complement strand
GCGGGGCGAGACGAGAGTGGGTGGGCTGTTCGGCGTGCCGTTCGAGGTTCGCGGCCTCTCGCTGCACTACCTGGGCGTGTTCGCCGGGTTCGTCGACGAGCTGGAGGCGAGCGGTGACGGGTTTCGCGGGCGGGCCACCTTCCGCGGGCGCGAGTTCGGACGGTTCTTCATGCGCTGCTCTGGCGGCGCGCCGCTCGACCCGGTCGACGGCTGCTCGGAGGGAGCCGCGCTGGGTGTGACGCAGCACGAGGATCACGAGAAGAGCCTCTAAGCTCCGCTGCGTGCCCGGCGAAGGATTGGTTTCGACCGAGGAAGCGGTACGGCGGCTTCGCGACGACCCCGGGGCGGCCGACCTGGTGCAGGATGCCTACCTGGGCCTGGACGTCGAGGAGGGGGCGGAGCGCTTTTTCCGGTCGGGCGAATTTGCAGAGGTTCGCCGTCTGCTGGCCGGGCGGATCGAGGATGCGGTGGTCCTCGACGTGGGCGCGGGGAACGGAATCGCCTCATATGCGTTCGCGAAGAGTGGCGCCCGACTCGTGTACGCGCTCGAGCCCGATCCCAGCGACGAGATCGGCCGTGGAGCTATCGCGCGCGCCTGCGCTGGACTCGCGGTAGAGCTCGTGGAGGCGACGGGGGAGGGAATCCCGCTCGGCGACGCCAGCGTCGACATCGTCTACGCCCGTCAGGTTCTGCATCACTCGGACGATCTTCGACAGTTCCTCGGCGAGTGCGCTCGGGTCCTCCGCCCCGGTGGAGTGCTGCTGGCATGTCGGGAGCATGTCGTCGACGACGACGAGCAGCTGGCTGCCTTCCTAGCTGCTCATCCTGTGCACTCGATGACGGGCGGCGAGCACGCCTATCCGCTACAGGAATACGAGGACGCGCTGCGTAGCGCCGGATTCAGGATCGACGTCTTGGATCCGTGGGATTCCGTCATCAACGCCTTTCCCGCCGTACGATCGCAGGCGGAGCTTCGACGGTACCCTCAGGATCGCCTCCGGCGTCGCGTGGGACCACTCGCGCCGCTGCTCGCGGCCGTACCGCCGGTGCGACGCGCCTTTTGGAGACGGGTACGGCAGCCTACGCCGGGGCGCATGTACAGCTTCGTGGCCCACCGTTGACGCCGCTGCCGGCATCTACTTCGACGTAGGCGGCTGCTCGACCCAAGAGCCCCCTCAAAACGAGCACGGGGGCCGCTACGGCACGCTGAGCGGCTGGTGGACGGCGTCCTCGGTTGCGCACCGCATCGACCGCGTGAGTGATTCTGATAGTGACTCTAAGCTGCCTGAATGCGGCGGGTAGCGATCACAGGCCTCGGTGCGGTAACGCCTGTTGGCAACGACGTCGCGTCCACCTGGCGCGCGCTCCTCGAGGGCCGCAGCGGAATCGACTTCATCCGGGCGTTCGACGCCACCTCTCTACCGGTACGCATCGCGGCCGAGGTGAAGGACTTCGACCCAACGGGAATTGCGCCTCCGAAGGAGCTTCGTCGCCTCGAGCGAAACGTCGTGCTCGCGCTCGCCGCCGCGAGAGAGGCCATCGAGGACGCGGATCTGACGGCTTTCCCCGCGGCCCGCGTGGGAATCGTGCTCGGGTCGGCGATTGGCGGCCTGATCGGAATCACACAGCAGCACGACGTCCTCCGCGACCGCGGCCCGGACCGCGTCTCGCCGAATTTCCTCCAAAACGTTCTCGTCGACTCAGCGAGCGGCCAGCTCGCGATCTCCCTCGGCTTCCGCGGGCCGAATTACGCACCCGTCTCGGCCTGCGCCACTGGCTCGGACGCGGTTGGACAGGGCGCTGAGGTGGTTCGCCGCGGCGACGCGGACGCCGTGCTGGCGGGCGGCACCGAAGCTTGCATCCATCCGCTGATCCTCGCCGGGTTCACCGCCATGCGGGGGCTTGCCGCCGAGGACGAGGATCCGCCGCGTGCATCCCGGCCCTTCGACGCGACGCGAGCCGGGTTCGTCATGGGTGAGGGCGCCTGCGTGCTTGTGCTCGAGGATCTGGACGCAGCACGCTCGCGAGGAGCGACGATCTACGCCGAGGTTCTCGGCCACGGCTCCTCGAACGACGCATACCACATGGCGGCGCCGGACCCCGCCGCGACTGGAGTGGGGGAGATGATGCGCCGGGCCCTCGAGCGCGCAGGCGTCGCACCGGAGCGGATCGGCTACATCAACGCGCACGGCACATCGACCCCGCTTGGCGACGCGGCCGAGACCAAGGCGATCAAGGACGTATTCGGCGAGCACGCGCACCGGCTCGCAGTCTCTTCGACGAAGTCGATGACGGGGCATTGCTTCGGTGCCGCAGGGGCGATCGAGGCGATGGTCTGCGCACTAGCGCTGCGAGACGGGGTCCTTCCGCCGACGATCAACTACCGGTATCCCGACCCGGAGTGTGATCTCGACTACGTTCCGAACGAGGCGCGCGCGACGCCGCAGCTCGAGGTCACACTCTCGAACGCAATGGGGTTGGGCGGCCACAACGCGTGCGTGCTGCTCGGCCGCGTCGACTGAAGGGAGCGCCGGCTCGGAGAAGGCCTAGCGCCTGACGGCCCAGCTCCGTGAGGAGCCGCTACCCGATCGACATACCTGCGGCGGCACTTCATACTTGGTTTCGATGGAGTCGCGCCAGCGGATCCCGTGCTCTTCGTGCTCGTCGTCGCGCTCCTCTGACGGCGGCGTTAGCCGTTGAGCGCGCCTGAGAAGCCGCTCGTCAGCGTCGTCACGCCGTCGTACAACCAGGGACCGTACGTCGAGGAGACGATCAGAAGCGTCCTCGCGCAGGACTACCCGCAGATCGAGCACATCGTGATCGATGGGGGCTCCACCGACGGGACGCTCGACGTCCTGCGGCGCCACGAGCACCTGGTCTGGCTCTCGGAGCCCGACGAGGGGCAGGGCGACGCGATCAACAAAGGGTTTCGGCGCGCGCGGGGCGAGATCGTGGGGTGGCTGAACTCGGACGATCTCTACCTCCCGGGCGCGGTCACGGCGGCCGTCGCACACCTCGAGCGCAATCCGGACTGCACCGTCGTGTACGGCGACCACGTCGAGATCGACGAGGGCGGCGACGAGACCGGCAGGCACCGGACGGGCGAATGGGATCTCAGCTTCGCGCTCAGCGTGAATAACATCGTCTCGCAGCCGGCAGCGTTCTTCAGGCGTGCGGTGTTCGATCGCGTGGGCTTCCTCGATCCGCGCTATCGGTACGCGCTCGACTACGAGTACTGGCTGCGAATCGCGACCGCCGGTCTGCGGCTCGACTACGTCCCTCAGTTCTGGGCCGCGTTTCGCTACCACGCGTCCTCGAAATCCGTCGCGGAAGCGAAGCACTTCTGGGCCGAGCACCGCCGAATCGCTCGCGCGTACGGCGCGAGGCGGATCACGGCCGGGGAGTACCTTCACTACCGCGAGCGCCTCTATCAGCGGCTTCTGAGCTCGAGGCTGCGTCCGGTGGCGTTGTGGGGACGTAACGCGATCCGCGGACGCCTCGGGGTGCGCGATCCGCGCGACCGCGGCTCCGCTCATCCGTGATCTCCCGAGGGACGGAGCCGCAGGTTGCGAGGGTTGCGATTGCCGACTTCGCCGAGACTGCAGCGATTCAGGTTCGACTACGAGCGGTCACCGGGCGCGAGTACGTAGCAGTTGTCTGACCAGCTCGCGGTCCTCTGACTCCGCGAGGCGGAGCCCGAGCCACACTGCGCCGAAGATCGGAATCGCGGCGGTCACAAGAGCGACCGTCAGGCCGAG
>JBBQDZ010000193.1:0-3874 GCA_038320185.1 Gaiellales bacterium | reverse complement strand
GGGAGATCGACGAGCAGCTCGTCGCGGGCCTCGTCCGCGCGTGCCGTGAGCGCAAGGTCAAGCTCAGCATGATTCCGCCCACCGGCGCCTTCGGCACGGCGGTCACGCTCACTCGTGTCGCCGACCTGCCGGTCGTCGAGTACAACACCTGGGACATCTCGCGCTCGACCCTGCTGCTGAAGAGCGCGATCGATGTCGTCGCCGCGGCCGTCGCCCTCGTTGTGCTCTTGCCGCTGTTCGCCCTGGTGGCGCTCGCGATCGCGCTCGACAGCAGAGGCAGCCCGATCTTCGTGCAGCGCCGAGCCGGGCGCGGGGGCCGGCCCTTCTCGATGCTCAAGTTCCGGACGATGGTGCGCGACGCGGAGGAGCGGCTGCCGGAGGTGGTGTCGCTGGACGACCTCCAGGAGCCGATGTTCAAGCTGGCGCGGGACCCGCGCGTGACGCGACTCGGCGCGCTCCTGCGCAGGACGAGCCTCGACGAGTTGCCGCAACTCGTCAACGTCCTCAAAGGAGAGATGAGCCTCGTTGGCCCGCGTCCCGAGCAGGTCGAGCTCGTGGAGCGCTACGGGCCGGAGCACCGGTTCCGCCTCGCGGTCAAGCCTGGCCTGACCGGGCCGATGCAGGTGTTCGGACGCGGCGAGCTGACCTTCGAGGAGCGGCTGGCGGTGGAGCGCGACTACCTCGAGAACCTCTCCCTCGGCCGCGACCTGAGGATCCTCGCCATGACAGTGGCTGCGGTCGCGGGGGGAAGGGGGGCCTACTGAGGCTCCGCCGCCTGGGGAACCGGCTCGGCCGGCTTTCGTTGCCGTGGCTCGCCGCGCTCGTTCTCCTTTCGGCCGCAGCCGCGCAGGCCGAGCCCTCGCGGGCGTACGTGCGCGTGATCCCGCAATCGGCGCTCCTCGACGCGCCGTTCGAGATCCGGGTCACGGGGTTGCAACCCGGCGCGCGCGTGACTTTGCGCCTCCTCGGGCGCTCCTCGCTGAACCGCGTGTGGACGGCGGCGCGGACTGCGACAGCGAGCTCGAGCGGGCTCGTCAGCGTGGGCGGGCCGTCGCTGCTCTCGCAGGTGCGCCCTGCCGGTGCAGTGGTCCCGGGCGATCGATTTCCGCCTGTCTCCTCCACGGTCCGCGTGACCGCCTCCGCCGGCGGTCGCGTCGTGGCCTCGACGACCGCCACGCGATACGTGGCCTCCCGATCCGTCAGGATCGAGGACGAGCGGCTTGCGCGGCACGGGTTCTACGGCGAGTACTTCCGGCAGGGCTCGACCGGTCGGAGGCCAGGGATCCTCTTTCTCGGAGGATCCGAGGGCGGCCTTCCGAACCCCTACGCCGCATCGCTCCTCGCCTCCCACGGTTTTCCCGTCCTCACGCTCGCGTACTTCGGAGAGCCCGGGTTGCCCGCGAAGCTCGAGAGGGTTCCGCTCGAGTATTTCGAGCGGGCGCTGCGCTGGCTCTCGGAGCAGCCGGGGGTCGATCCGCGCCGGATCGTCGTCTGCGGGGTGTCACGCGGCGGCGAGGCCGCGCTGCTGATCGGGAGCACCTACCCTCGCCTCGTTCGCGCGGTCGTCGGCTACGTCCCGAGCTCGAATGTGAACCGAGCGCCGCCGGATTTCTCGAACTCCGGTCTGCCCGGACCGGCGTGGACGCTTGCGCACCGTCCCGTTCCTCTCGCCCCGATCGCGGTGGAGAAGATCGCGGGGCCTGTCCTCGTGGCCGGCGGCGTCGAGGATCACCTCTGGCCGTCGGCAACCTACGTGAGTGAGATCGAGCAGCGCCTGCGGGAGCACGGTCGCAGCGACGCGACTGCTCTCGTGTACGCGTACGCGGGTCATGCCCTGGGCCTGATGGTGCCGAACATCCCTTCGGTTACGAGGATCGACTCGCCGCGCTACGGCGTGCTCGACTTCGGCGGCTCGCCCTGGGCCGACGAGGCCGCACGCGAGGCTTCCTGGCCGCGGTTGCTGGGCTTCCTGGGCCGGCTGTAGCGGCGCCCGGGGTAGGCTCGCGAACGATGCCGCCGACCCCGGTTCCTCCCGAAATCGAAGAGTTCTTGCGCCGGCCGAACCCGGCCGTGATCGCGACGCTGCGCCCGGACGGCTCGCCCCACACGGTCGCCACCTGGTACGACTGGGACGACGGCCTCGTCCTCGTCAACATGGAGAAGACGCGCCTGCGGCTCGGCTTTCTGCGCCGCGACCCGCGGGTCGCCCTCACCGTCCTCGCGGATACGAGCTGGTACCGGCACGTGAGCCTCATCGGCGAGGTCCTGCGTTTCGAGGACGACCTGGAGCTCGCGCACATCGACCGCCTCGCCCGCCGCTACACCGGCCAGCCCTTCCGCACGCGAGACGCCGTTCGCGTCAGCGCTTGGATCGAACCCACGCGCTGGCACGGCTGGGGGAGCTGACGGGGATGCCACCCGGATGAGCCCTGCGGTTGCGATCGACGGCGGCACGGGAGCGCTCGTCGTCGGCGGCGAGAAGCTCTTCCCGATCGGACTCTCGAACCCGCCGCCGCCCGATTCGAGGACGCCTGCCGGCCGGAACGGCCTCGAGGAGGTGGCGGCGAACGGCGTCAACTTCGTCCGCACCGGCATGCAGGACTGGAGCATCGCGTCCGCCGACGGGCAGATCGTCGCGCAGAAGCAGCTGCACGCCGCGATCGCAGCGCACGGTTTGTACTGCTGGCTATGGCTCGGGACCACGCCCAATCTCCCGCCGCCGTCCGGGCCGCCCTCCGCGAACGAGCAGCTGCTGACGAAGCTCGTGTCGGCGTTTCGGAGCGACCCCGCGCTCCTCGCCTACAAGGGGTTCGACGAGCCGCGGAACCCCCTTCGCGGCGACAACTGGATCCGGCCGGACGGCCTCGCACGCGCCTACACGAAGCTGCGATCGCTCGATTCCACGCACCCGGTGGTGATCATCCAGGCGCCGCTCAGTCCGGTTGCCGATCTGATCCCCTACCGGCCCGCATTCGACGTCACCGGCGTCGACATCTATCCGGTCTCGTACCCGCCCGGCCTGCACTCGGATATTCCCAACCAGGACGTCAACGTCGTTGGCGATCTCGCTCGTAAGACGCGGTCAGTCGCCGGCGGCAAGCCCTTCTGGATGACGCTGCAGATCGCCTGGAGCGGCGTCATCCCGACGAAGGACAAGCCGGACACCGTCCCGCGCTTTCCGTCGCTCCTGCAGGAGCGCTTCATGGCCTACGAGGCAATCGTGAACGGCGCGCGCGGCCTGAACTTCTTCGGCGGCCACCTGACTACCGTGATGACGCCTCCCGACGCGGCCTCCGGGTGGAACTGGACGTTCTGGCGGCGCGTCCTGCGCCCGGTCGTGAGCGAGCTCGCCTCGCCGGAGGTTCAGCCGGCCCTCGTCGCGCCGGACGCCGCCGCCGCGGTCGTCACGCGGCCGCACAACGACGACATCGAGCTCGTAACTCGCCGGACCGCGACCGACCTCTACGTCATCGCGGTGCGGATCGCCGGCGGCATCTCGCAGATCGAGTTCGCCGGCCTCCCGCGGCGCCTGGACGGGTCGCAGCTGACGACCGGCGAGGTGCTCGCCGAGTACGTCCAGGAGCCGCTCCCGCCGCCGAGCGGCGGCAGCCAGGTTCCGCGGCGAGTGACGGTGAGTGAGGGCGGCGCGTTCCGCGACTGGTTCGCGCCTCACGACGCACACGTCTACCGGTTCGGGCTCTGAGCCACGCTGGCCTCGCTCGATCAGACAGGCAGCAGGCCGAGCCAGGCGGCGGCTTCCGGGATCTTCCGCTCGCGCATCTGGCTCATGTGCGACCAGAAGCCCGTGACGGCTTCGAGCCGCCCGTGCTTGCGCAACTTCTTCAGCTCCTTGAAGAAGTACGCGGACTGGTGA
>JBBQDZ010000192.1:0-3875 GCA_038320185.1 Gaiellales bacterium | reverse complement strand
GCCACCTACGAGGTCGCGAACCTCATCTTCGCGGTCGAGCAGCTGACCGTCACGACGCTGCGCAACGTGATCGGCTCACTGTCGCTCGAGGAGACGCTCACCTCCCGCGACCGGATCAACAGCGAGCTGCGCTCGGTTCTCGACGAGGCGACCGGCAAGTGGGGGATCCGCGTCAATCGCATCGAGCTGAAGTCGATCGACCCGCCACGGTCGAT
Source organism: Gaiellales bacterium (assembly GCA_038320185.1). Taxonomy (GTDB): domain Bacteria; phylum Actinomycetota; class Thermoleophilia; order Gaiellales; family Gaiellaceae; genus JBBQDZ01. The sequence continues at coordinate 3,660 of JBBQDZ010000192.1, read as the reverse complement.
CCAGGAAGCGATGGAGAAGCAGATGCGGGCCGAGCGCGACAAGCGCGCGACGATCCTCACCGCCGAGGGAGAGAAGCAGTCGCAGATCCTGACGGCCGAGGGGGCGCGCCAGGGCGCGATCCTGAACGCGGAGGGAGACAAGCAGTCGAAGATCCTCCGAGCGGAGGGCGATGCCCAGGCCACGCGGGCGGTCTTCCAGGCGATCCACGACGGCAATCCGACGCCGGATCTCCTCGCGTACCAGTACCTCCAGATGCTCCCGAACGTCGAGGGGATGAAGCTCCTCCTGATGCCCTCGGACGCCATGACCGCGATGGGAAGCATGGCCGCACTCGGCTCGGCGCTCCAGGCAGGAGCCGAGGTCGCGAAAACCGACGGAGCTGCGAAGCCGAGCACGTAGGTGGCCTGGCTCGTCTGGTTGATCGTCGGGGTCGTCCTCCTCGGCGTCGAGGCGATCAGCCTCGCGTTCGTCGCGGTCTACTTCGGGGTGGCCGCGCTCTTCGCGGCGCTCGTGGCTGCAATCGGCGGGCCGGCCTGGTCGCAGGTCGTCTGCTTCGGGGCCGCCTCGCTGCTGGGCCTCGTCCTGACGCGGCGGATCGCCACGCGGGTTCTCCGCGGACCCGCCCCGAAGACGAACGTCCAGACGCTGGTCGGCCGCCGAGGCGTCGTCACGAAGACGCTCGGCGACGACGCGACCGGCCAGATCCGCGTCGGCACCGAGTACTGGACTGCGCGGACGTACTTCGAGGACGCCGGCGAAGTGCCGCCCGGATCGAAGGTCGAGGTGATGAGCATCGAGGGCGTGACGGCGGTCGTGATGCCGCTCGAGCTGGCGGAGGGCCCGGACCCTAGTACGGCAGCGAGTTGACCTTCCAGTAGGCGAGTACGACCGAGACCACGCCGACGCCCACGAGTCCTGCGATTCCGATGAGGCCGAGCCGGCCGTAGGAGGCGTGGCCGCGTCCGAAGCGGGCGAGTGCCAGGGTGCCGAGAATGCCTCCGATCAGGCCGCCGATGTGCCCGCCCACGGCGATGTTGCCCCGGAAGCCGAAGGTGAAGGCGAGGTTCACGGCGATCAGCGTCAGGTAGTTGCCGGCGAGAGAGCCGGTCGCGCGCCACTCGAGGATCAGGCCGGCACCGAGGATCCCGAAGATCGCGCCCGAGGCCCCTACGGTCTGCGCGAGCGGCTGGTCGATCAGTGCGCCGGCCGAGCCTGCAAGTCCGGAGACGAAGTAGAGGAGGAGGAAGCGTCCGCGCCCGAGAGCAGTCTCGACCGGCGACCCGAGCCACCAGAGCGCGAGCATGTTCATCCCGAGGTGGAGCGGGCCGTAGTGGAGGAACGCCGCGCTGATCAGGCGCCACCAGTCGCCGTGCTCGACGAGGGGTCCGTTGAGGTAGCCGTGGTCGAAGATCCAGTTCGACGTGCCGTTGGTCGCGCCGCCTGCCGCGAGCTCGGCTAAGTAGATCGCGACGTTGATCGCGACGAGCTCCTTCGTGACGTAGGCACCCCCCGACTCGAAGCTCAGGCGGCGGACGTTCCGGGTGACGCGCGCGGTGCCGCTGGGCTTCCCCGAATGCTCCGGGCAGCGGATGCCGACCGACGCGACGGTCATGCAATCCACGCAGATCGGCCGTCCGCAGTCGGAGCAGGAGAGGCCCGTCTCGCGGTCGGGGTGGCGGTAACAGGTGGCCATACCCGGCGCAGTAGCGTACCGGCGTGGTCGTCCACGTCGCGTTCACCCCGAACGAGGCCGCCTCGGCCCCGATGGGCATCGTCGTCGACGTGCTGCGGGCAACCTCCACGATCGCGCAGGCGCTCGCGGCCGGGTACGAACGCGTCCTCTGCTGCGCGGAGCTCGACCAGGCGCGGGCGTTGCGGGCGACCCTCCCCGACTCGCTCGTCGGGGGCGAACGGAGTGCAGTCCGGATCGCCGACTTCGACGACGGCGCTTCCCCGCGCGAGTTCCTGGAGGCCCGAGCCGCGATGCTGATCCTGTCACGACGAATGGGACGGCGGCCATCCTTGCGGCCGCGGAGCGCTGCCGCGACGTCTACCTCGGCAGCCTGCTGAACCTGCGGGCGCTGACGCAAACCGTACTGGCGAGGGGCGAGGACGTCGCGATCCTCTGCGCGGGGTTCAAGGGCGCGTTCGCCCTCGATGACGCCTACTGCGCCGGGCGGATCGTCGCTCTCCTCGAGGGCGTGCGAACCGACGCGGCCGTTACCGCCGAGCGGCTGGCCGCCTCCTTCCGCGACGCCACCGAGGGCCTGAACGCGCGTACCTACGGCCCGCCGGGGCTCGAGGACGATATCGCGTGGTGCGCGCGGGAGAGCGTGCTCGAGGTCGTGCCCCGCGTCTCCGGCATAGTCGAGGGCGCCGGCGAGATCGTCGCCGCCTGAACTCGAGGGCCTTTCTCATCGTGGCCGGCCACTTCCGGAGTGGAATCCTGCTGGCGCCGCTGATCGCCCGGGCGGTCGCATCTCTGCTCATGGCGAGGAGCCGCATGTAGCGCTGGAGGCTGTTCTCGCCTCTGTGATTCAAAGCAAGAGGCGCGGAATTCCTCAAATGATCGGCATTGTCGACCTGCTGCTCCTCTTCTTCCTGTTCTTCCTGCGCTCTGGTCGGTTTCTCGCCTGCCTCGATAGATCACGGGTTGACAGGGGAACGTGTGTTCGTGTAGAACACACGTTCCCATGATCGCCTGCATCGTCATCCCTGGATTCGCGCTTCGGGCCGCGCTGCGGGCACGACCGGGGCTCGCGCTCGAGGCCGCCGCCCTCGCGCCGCTGCCAGGGAGCGAGGCTCGGGTTGGGTCTGTCACCGCGGCGGCGGAGGCGGCCGGGGTGAAGTCGGGGATGCGCCTGGGCGAGGCGCTCGCGATGTGCCCGAGCCTCTCGCTCGTCGAGCAGGATCCCGCCGTCGCGACCGAGGAGTGGGAGGCGATGCTGCGCCGGCTCGAGGACGAGGGCTTCGGCGTCGAGCCGGTCGAGCCGGGATGCCTGTACTTCGAGACGCGCGGTATCGAGCGTCTCTACGGCGGTATCGAGCCCGCCCTCCGGCGAGCTCTTGCCGCCGTCGGCTCTGCCTGGGATCCCCGCGCGGGCGTGGCGCAGCGCCGGTTTGCCGCCCTCGCGGCGGCGAACGTCGCGCGGCCCGGGCAGGTTCTCGTCGTCTCCAACGAGCGGACGCCGGATTTCCTCGCACCGCTGCCGCTCACACTGCTCCCACTCGAGCAGCGTCGGCACGAGGAGCTTCGCGAGCTCGGCGTGACGACGATGGGGCAGCTTGCCGGGCTGCCGGGTGCCGCCGTGGCCGACCGACTGGGGCCGGACGGCCGGCGGGCCTGGCGCCTGGCGAGAGGGGGCGACGAGCGGCGGGTCGAGGCGCGGCGGCCCACGGCCGAGATCGCGGAGGTCCTCGAGTTCCCGGAGGCGATCGGCAACGAGCTGACGATCCGCCGCGCGCTCTCCATGCTCGTGGAGCAGGTGCTCGCGCGTCCCGAGCGAGGCCGGCGCGTGGTGCGAAAGCTGGCGCTCACCGCGAGGCTCGTCGGAGGGGGCTCCTGGCGTAGGACGGTCACCCTTCGAGACCCCACCGCCGAGGCGCCGCGCCTGCGCGCGGCGCTCGGGCCGAAGCTGGCCGAGCTCCCCGCGCCGATC
>JBBQDZ010000191.1:0-3890 GCA_038320185.1 Gaiellales bacterium | reverse complement strand
GCGGCCGAGTACTTCCTGGGCGAGAACCGCGGCGACTCGATCGACTTCACCCACGCCGTGATCGACGCCGGCGCCGACCTCGTCGCGGGGAGCGGGCCCCACGTGCTGCGGGCGATGGAGTGGTACCACGGCCGGTTGATCGCCTACAGCCTCGGCAACTTCGAGGGTGCCCACACGCTGAGCACCTCCGGCATCCTCGGCATCAGCGGCATCCTGCGAGTGACCCTGCGCGGGGACGGCACGTGGGTTCGCGGCGACCTGGTGCCGGTGCATCTCGTCGGCAGCGGCCTACCCGAGCGGGATCCGGCCGAGGCTGCGCACGGCGTCGTGCGCGCCCTCTCGCGCGAGGACTTCGGCCGCCGCGGAATGCGCGTCTCGTACGCGGGCGTGCTCTCACCCCCGGGGTAGTGGCGGAGTTCCGCTTCGCGCCCGGCCGCCCGCCCGCGGTCGCGGCCGAGGCGATGGTCGCGACGAGCCACCCGCTGGCGACCCGGGCCGGGCTGCGGGCACTCGAGCGCGGCGGAAACGCCGCCGATGCGGCTCTTGCGGCCGCGGCCGTGCTCTGTGTCGCGGAGCCGATGTCCACCGGGCTCGGCGGCGATGCCTTCGCCATCGTCCACCGGGGAGAAGAAATCGTCGGACTGGATGCCGCCGGTCCCGCTCCCGCGCGCGCCGACCCGGTCGAGCCGGTGGAGGAGCTCGGTCCTCGCTCGGTGACGGTGCCCGGCGCCGTCGCCGGCTGGCAGTTGCTCGCCGATCGCTTCGGAGCCCTCGGCCTGGACGCCTGTCTCCACGATGCGATCGACGCGGCCGAGCGCGGGGTCGCGGCCGGAGCTGTCGTCGCACGGGCGTGGGCCTCGCCCGCGGCTCCGTCGGAGCTCGGACCCGCGCCGCGGGTCGGCGAGCGTTTCCAGCAGCCCGACCTGGCGGCGACCCTACGGCGGATCGCCGCAGAAGGGTCGCGTGCGTTCTACGACGGGCCGGTGGCGCGGGCGATCTCGTCGGCGTCGTGGCTCGAGGAGGACGACCTGGCGGGCTTCCGAGCGCGCTGGGTGGAGCCCCTGCGGCTCAACTACCGATGCGTGGAGGTCCTGGAGCTCCCCCCGCCGACCCAGGGCGTGGCCGCGCTCGAGGCGCTGGGGCTCCTGGAGGGGTTCGAGCCATCCCTCGAGGCGCGGATCGACTGCGCGCGCCTCGCGCTCGAGGACGCGTTCGAGCGGGTGCGGGACGGAGCGGAGGTGCAGGCGCTGCTCGCCTCGCCGTATCTCGCGACGCGGCGGCTCGAGCGTGTCACGCACGCGAGGGAGCCGGGCGGCGGGACGGTCTACCTCTGCGCTATCGACCGTGATCGCATGGCCGTCTCCTTCATCCAGAGCCTCTTCCATGGCTTCGGCTCCAGGGTCGTCGCACCAGGAACGGGGATCGTCCTCCAGAACCGCGGCGCCTGCTTCGCGGTCTCCGGCCGCGTCGAGCCGGGGCGGCGTCCCTACCACACGATCATCCCGGGCCTGCTGCGCCGCGACGGCAAACTGCTCGGGCCGTTCGGCGTCATGGGCGGCTTCATTCAGGCGCAGGCGCACATGCAGCTCGTCTCCGCCCTCGTCGACGGCAGCCTCGACCCGCAGGCGGCGCTCGACCGTCCGCGCTTTCGCGTCGACGGCGAGTTTGTGCGGCTCGAGGAGGGCCTCTGGCCCCACGCTGACCGGCTCGAGCGGGCCGGCTATCGAACTGCGCGCGACAGCGAAGGCTTCGGCGGGGGCCAGGCGATCCTCGTCGAGGGCGAGTCGCTCCTCGGCGGCTCGGATCAGCGCAAGGACGGATACGCCGCGGGGTTCTAGCGGAGAAGCCAGGAGAGCCCCGGCGTCCGGGGCGGGAAGGGGCATCCGTAGAATCGCCTGGTGGTTCTCGCCGACCGCACGATCCGCCGGCTGCTCGGTGAGGGCAGGATCGAGATCGACCCCTACGACGAGGCCCTGCTCCAGCCCTCGAGCGTGGACGTGCGAGTCGACCGGTTCTTTCGCGTCTTCCACAACGCCCGCTATCCGTACATCGACGTGAAGCAACCGCAGGAGGAGCTGACGGAGCTCGTCGAGGTCGCCGGCGACACCCCGTTCATCCTGCACCCGGGCGAGTTCGTGCTCGGCTCGACGCTCGAGCGAATCCGGCTTCCCGACGACCTGGTCGCGCGGCTGGAAGGCAAGAGCTCGCTCGGCCGGCTCGGGCTCCTGATCCATTCCACCGCCGGCTTCATCGACCCCGGCTGGGACGGGCACGTGACGCTCGAGCTCTCGAACGTCGCAAACCTGCCGATTACTATCTACTACGCGATGAAGATCGGCCAGGTGTCATTCGTACAGCTGACGGAGGCGGCCGAGAGGCCTTACGGGAGTGGCGAGCTCGGCTCGAAATATCAGGGCCAGCAGGGGCCGACGCCGAGCCGCTACTGGCAGAACTTCGCGTCATGAGGGTTCTCGTCACCGGAGGCACAGGATTCGTCGGCCCGAAGGTGGTCGCGGCGGTACAGAAGGCTGGCCATGCGGTGCGCGTGCTCGAACGCCGCCCGGGAGCATGGCGGCGAGCCGGTCTCGCCTGCGAGGAAGCAGTCCAGGGCGACCTGACCGACCCGGCGAGCCTGCGGCGCGCCGTCGAGGGCTGCGACGCCGTCATCCACCTGGTCTCGATCATCTCGGGGCGCTCGGAGGACTTCGCGGGGATCATGTGCCGCGGCACCCGCGACCTCGTCGCGGCAGCGGGCGAGGCGGGCGTGCGACGGTTCGTCCTCATGAGCGCGCTCGGTACGAGCGCGGAGTCGCAGACGCTCGTCCCCTACTACGGCGCGAAGTGGGAGATGGAACAAGCCGTGCAGGAATCGGGGCTCGAGCACGCGATCTTCCGGCCGAGCTTCGTCTTCGGGCGCGACGGCGGCGTGCTGCCCACGTTCATCCGGCAGGTCCGCTGGTCGCCGGTGACCGCCGTGATCGGCCCGGGCACGCAGCGGCTCCAGCCGATCTGGGTCGACGACGTCGCCGCCTACTTTGCGCGCGCGGTCGATCTCCCCGAAGCCACCGATCGCATCTTCGAGATCGGCGGCCCGGACCGCGTGACCTGGAACGACCTCTACGCCCGGATCAGGAGAGTTCTGGGGAAGTCGAGGGCTACGGTCCACCTACCGATCGGCCTCGTCCGCGCCGGCGCGGTGATCGCCGAGCGCCTCCCGCGCGCGCCCATCACGCGCGATCAGCTGACGATGCTCGCGCACGGCGACAACGTCGTCTCGAATGACGATGCCGTCGAGACGTTCCGGCTCCCGCTCGTCCCGCTCGACGAGCAGATCCGCCGGGCGAGTTAGAGCTCAGCCTCCCACCGGCGCGAGCCGTTCCGGCGAGGTTTCCTGGAGGACCGACCAGGCTAGGTCGGCTTCTCTCTCGGCACGGTCCGCCCCCGCACCGCCGCGTAGCCCGAACAGCCGCTTCGCGAGCAGCAGGTACAGCACGATCGCGAGGTTGACGACGAGCGCGACGATCTTGAACCACGAGAGCCGCTTCGTCAGCTCGTAGATCTCGAGCGGCAGGAAGATCGTTGTCGCGACGAAGGTGAGGTACTCGGCCCAGCGTCTCTGGAGCCAGAGGCCGACGGCCTCGACGCCTTCGAGGGCGGCGTACGCGGCGACGCCGGCTCCGACGAGCTCGATCTTCCCGGAGCTGAGGGAGAAGAGCCGGTCGAGCTCGCGCACGAGCCCGATGTGGCTCGTCTGGATCGGCCCGCCGCCGACTCCGCGCTGCAGGTCGGTGAACACCCGGTAGAAGGCGCGTCGCAGCGAATCCTCGTGCGAGGCGAACAGGAAGATCGCCGCTGCGAGGAGGCCAAGGATCACGAAGTGGAGCGCGCGA
>JBBQDZ010000190.1:0-3942 GCA_038320185.1 Gaiellales bacterium | reverse complement strand
ATCGCCTTCGGCCGCGGCATCCCATTCGGCGTCGAGGGAGCGCGCGGACTCAGCGCCGAGGAGCAGCTCGAGCTCGGCGTCAACGACTCGCGCATCCACACGGACTTCATGGTGGGCGGGCCCGGGATCGACATCGACGGGCTCGCCGTGGATGGCTCGAGGATCCCGATCCTGCGCGGCGAGGAGTGGCAGCTCGAGTGAACGGCGGCGCGGAGTCTCGTCTCGCCGAATACGCCCGTCTCGCGGTCCGCGTCGGCGTCAACGTACAGCCGGGCCAGTGGCTGACGATCACCGGCTTCGTCGAGCACGCGCCATTTGTCCGCGCGCTCGCGCGTGCCGGTTGGGAGGCCGGCGCCGGCTACGTCGACGTCCGCTACACCGACCAGCACGTCAAGCGCGAGCTGATCCGCCACGGGTCGGACGAGGCGTTGACCCGCACGCCGGGATGGCTGCTCGAGCGCTACCACGAGCTCGCGCGGGAGCAGGGCGCAGAGATCTTCGTCACCGGCGATCCGGAGCCGCAGCTCCTCGCCGGCCTCGATCCGGCCCGCGTTGGGCGGACGAGGATGATCGAGCTCGCGAAGCTCACCTCCGAGCACATCGACCACGGCCTCGTCAGCTGGTGCATCGTTGCCTATCCCACCGAGGGCTGGGCGCGGACGGTGTTCGGCGAGCCCGACGTGGAACGCCTTTGGCGAGCGGTCGCAAGCGCCGTCAGGCTCGACGAGCCCGACCCGGTCGCGGCCTGGGAGGAGCACCTCGGCCGCATGTCCGCACGCGCCCGCCAGCTCAACGAGAGTCGCTTCGACGCACTCGTCTTCACGGGCCCGGGGACCGATCTGACCGTCGGCCTCAATGCGGGCTCCACCTGGCCCGTGGGGGCGAAGACCGCCTGGGGAGTCGACTTCGTCCCGAACATGCCCACGGAGGAGGTTTTCACGACTCCCGACTGGCGCCGGACGGAAGGTGTCGTCCGCTCGACTCGCCCGCTGGCGATACCCGGAAAGGGCGTGATCGTCCGCGACCTCGAGGTGCGCTTCGAGGGTGGCAAAGCCGTCGAGGTGCGGGCCTCCGAGGGTGCCGAGGTCGTGCAGGCGCAGATGGCGAGCGACGAGGGCGCAGCCTTCCTCGGGGAGGTCGCGCTCGTCGACGGCTCCTCCGCCGTCGGCCAGACCGGCCTCACCTTCTTCGACACGCTCTTCGACGAGAACGCCACCTGCCACCTCGCCTACGGCCAGGGATTCGGGGCCATGGTCGAGGGAGCCGTCGGCATCGAGCGGGAGGCGCAGCGCAAGCTCGGTGTGAATCAGTCGACGGTCCACACCGACTTCATGATCGGCGGTCCCGAAGTGGCCGTGGACGGGGTGACCCCGACCGGCGAGCGGATCGCAATCATCCGCGACGATCGCTGGGTGCTGGATCAGTAGACGACAGGCTCGCCGATGACCACCCGCCCGAGCCGCTTCGGCGAGAGCGGCACGCACATCGCGAGGAGCAGCGCGCCCGCGCCGACGATGATCCAGAGAGCGCTCGTGAAGGAGCCCGAAGCGTCCCGGACGACTCCGAGGACGAACGGAGAGACCGCCGACAGGACATAACCGGCTCCGAGCATCAGGCCGGCAATCGCTCCAACGTCCGCCGGTCGCTCGGCGAGGTCGAGGGGCAGCGTCAGCACCATGGGGAAGAGGGCGCCAAACCCGGCACCGATCAGCGCAGCCCAGATCCAGCCGCCCGAGGGGAGAAGGACAGCCCCGACGAGTGCTGCGACGAGGACCGAGGCGCCGCCGACCAGGTAGACCCGGCGCGAGCCCACCCGGTCGGCGAACCATGGAACGAGCAGGGTCGGCGGCAGGGCGGCCAAGTTCAGCACGGCGAGGAGGGCCCCCGAGCTCGATTCGCTCCAGCCATGCTCGACGTACGAGTCAGGAAGCCACGCGTGCAGCCCGTAGTAGACAACGCCCATGAGGCCGAAGACCGCCACGAGCCGCCAGCCGAGGAGGCTGCGCCAGGGAAGGCGCGGCAGCGAGGGCGGCGGCCCTGACTCCCGTGTTCGCCCAGGGGTCAGCGCGAGCCACAAGGGCGCGAGCAGACCCGTGAAGATCGAGAAGGCGACGAGGGAGCCGCGCCAGCCGCCCGCAACATGCGCGACGGGGACCGCGATCGCCGTCGAGATCGCGGAGCCTGTGGAGATGCCCGTCGCATAGACGCCGGTGGCGAACGCGGGCCGGTCGGAGAAGCGCTCCTTCACCGCGACGGGGAGCAGCGCGCCCGCGAAACCCATCGCGATGCCGACTCCAAAGGTGAGGAGCACGACGAGAGCCGCGCCCGGCACGAGTGCCCGCGCGACTCCGAAGCAGGCGATCAAGGCGAGGCAGCCGGCGATCGCGGCCCGCGAGCCGAAGCGGCGCGACAGGTACGGCGCCGGCGGCGCGAAGAGCCCCATGCAGAGCACCGGGATGGTGCCGAGCAGCCCTGCGATCGCGTGCGAGATGCCGAGGTCGGTCTGGATCCGCGGGACAAGCGGTCCGATGCCAACGAGCTGCGGGCGCAGCGCAAGGGCACTCAGGAAGAGCGCGGCTAGGAGGGCGCGGCGGCCGCGCCGCGAGGGCAACCTAGAGATCGAGCGTCTCGTAGATCGCGCGCTCGCGCGTCTCGAGGCGCGGGATCGCGTCTCCGAAGGCGAGCCGCTGGAAGTGCTCCGAGTCGGCGTGCTCCTTGTAGGCGGCCTCGTCGGCGTACTGCTCGTAGAAGAAGAAGACGCGCGGGTTCTCGGGGTCGCGGTTCGGTGCGTAGAGGAGGCAACCGGCTTCGGCGCGCGAAGCGCCTGCGAGCTCGGTCACGGCCGCGAGTACCGCATCTTCCTCCCCCTCCTTCGCCGTCCACTTGGCGGTGATCACATAGGCCATGCGTCCCCTTTCGTTTCAGTTCGCGGGCGTCCCGGGCGGCAGTGCCAGTACCTTAGAGGTGATGCGGCTGGAGAACTCCTTCGAGGTGCCGGGCCCGCCGGCCGAGGCCTGGAAGCTCCTGAACGACGTGCCGCGCGTCATCCCCTGCATGCCGGGCGCGGAGCTCGTCGAGGTGGTCGACGAGTCGACCTGGAAGGCGACGATGCACGTGAAGCTCGGCCCGATCGCGCTGCAGTTCGCGACCGACGTGACGCGCAAAGAGGCCGACGAGGCAGCAGGTCGCGCGGTGCTCGCAGCCAAGGCGCGCGAGGTGAAGGGTCGGGGCGGGGCCCAGGCCACGATCGAGTCGTCGCTCGCTCCGGCGGGAACCGGGACTACGGTCACGATCGTCACCGACCTCCAGCTCCAGGGCGCGGTGGCCCAGTACGGCCGCGGCGTCGTCGCCGGCGTCGCAGCCGAGCTCACGAAGCGTTTCGCGGCCTGCCTCGCCAAGCAGCTCGCGGCACCCGCGGATGAGCCGCCCGCGCCAGGAGGAGGCGCCGACGCACCCTTCGAGGCGCCAGTCGTCAGAGCTCCTGCGGCGCCTGTGAAGCCGGTTGGCGGCCTCGGACTCGCCTTCGGCGCGCTCTGGGCACGAGTCGCCGGGCTGTTCCGGCGAGGCTAGTGCCTCTGCCCTATGCCGAGCCCTCGGGCGGGGGCGGACGCGCTCCAGAGTCTCCTTGGCAGCGGGCTACGCAGCTTGGACCGGGTTCGTCAACCGGCCGACGCCCTCGATCTCGATCGTGATCTCGTCGCCGGGCTTCATCCACACCGGCGGGTCGCGGAACGCCCCAACACCCGCCGGCGTTCCCGTTGCGATCAGGTCGCCCGGATCGAGCGTGATCGCCTGCGTCACGAACGCGATCAGCTCGGCGACGCCGAAGACCATGTTCGCGGTCGTCGAGTCCTGCATCGTCTCGCCGTTCAGGATCGCGCGGATCGTCAGTTGCTGCGGGTCGGGAATCTCCGAAGCGGGCACGATAGGCCCGACCGGGCA
>JBBQDZ010000189.1:0-3980 GCA_038320185.1 Gaiellales bacterium | reverse complement strand
CCGGGGTGGCATGGGGAGTACTTCGGGCTCGGCAGCGAGGAGGCGGCGACGAATGCCGAGGCGACCGTCTTCCTGGAGGCCCTCCTGTTCCGCCGCTACGAGGCCAAGCTCGAGTTCGAGCTCGAGTTCTGGTCGCGCTTCTCGCGGGTCGGCGGTACGTCCGACGGGTATGCGGAGCGGCTGGGCGAGGCGACGGGTCTGGTCTACCGTCCCGACAACTATCTGGCCGACATGGACGCGGGCTTCTACTCGGCCGACTACCTCCGCGCCTGGATCCGCTCCGCGCAGCTTCGGCGGTACCTCGTTCGCGAGGTTGGTGAGGACTGGTGGCGCCTGTCGGGGACGGGCGAGCGCCTCCGCGAGCTCTTCCGCGAGGGAACGAAGCCCTCGAGCGAGGAGATCGCGGGGCGCCTCGGCTACGAGCCGCTCGACACGGCGCCGCTGCTCGCAGAGCTCGGCGGCTGAGCCTCCTGCTCGGGCTAGCTGGAGTCCGGCGGCCGGCTTGGCTTCGAAGGACCTGTCCGGGTACCTGTCTGCGTGGGGCAGTTTTCGTCGCACCGAAGTTTCACGCGTTCGTCACGCCTTCCTGACCTGCCGCGCCGTAGCGCTCAGCCATGCGGATCCCGCCTCAGAGGGACCCCAGAGGAACCCCAGAGGCGCCCCAGAGGACCGGGCGGGGACGAACTGGACAGGGGCCGGGCTCTTACGGACGCGTCAGCGCTTGACGATCAGCGTCGCGGGGATCACCACCGCAAGCGCCGTCGCCCGCGGGGGGGAAAAAGATGGCGGTACCCTCCGTCCGTGTTCGCAACGATCGACGACCTCGAGCGCGCCCTCCTCGAGGCCGATTACCTCCCCGACCGCGGGCTTGCGACGGCGCTCTTCCTCGCTCTTCGCCTCGAGAAGCCGCTGCTCCTGGAGGGCGAGGCCGGCGTCGGCAAGACCGAGGCCGCAAAGGCGCTCGCGCGCATCCAAGACGCACGGCTGATCCGGCTGCAGTGCTACGAGGGGCTGGACGTTGCCCATGCCGTCTACGAATGGAACTACTCGCGCCAGCTGCTCCATATCCGCGCGGCGCAGGAGGGAAGCGTGGCGGAGGAGGAGCTCTTCGGCCCGGAGTTCCTCATCCGCCGGCCGCTGCTCGAGGCGATCGAGAGCGTCGATCCGGTCGTCCTCCTGATCGACGAGATCGACCGCGCCGACGACGAGTTCGAGGCCTTCCTGCTCGAGGTGCTCTCCGACTTTCAGATCACGATTCCGGAGATCGGGACGATCAGCGCCGCGCGGCGCCCCGCTGTCGTCCTGACCTCGAACCGGACGCGCGAGCTGCACGACGCGCTCAAGCGCCGCTGCCTCTTCCACTGGATCGGGCATCCGAGCCTGGAGCGCGAGATCGAGATCGTCCGCCTGCGCGTGCCCGGTGTGCCGGAGCGGCTCGCATCGCAGGCCGCGGCGTTCGTCCAGGGCCTTCGCCGGCTCGACCTCGCAAAGCCGCCCGGAGTCGCGGAGACCCTCGACTGGGCGCAGGCGCTTGCGGCGCTCGGACGCGAGGAGCTGAGCGCGGAGGTCGTGGAGGAGACCCTCGGATCCGTGCTCAAGTACCACGAGGATCTCCTAACCGTGCGGGACGAGACGCTGGTCAGCCTCGTCGCGGAGGCGCGCGCTGCCAGGTAGTGCGATCGTCCGGCACGTCGTCACCTTCGGGCGGGTGCTGCGCGAGGCCGGGCTCGAGGTCGGGCCGCGGCGCATCCAGGACGCGCTCGCCGGCCTCGACGAGGTCGAGCTCGAGCGCCGCGACGACGTCTACTGGACTCTCCGGCAGACGCTCGTCGCCCGCGCCGAGGATCTCGAGAGCTTCGACGCAGCGTTCGCGGCCTGGTTCGAGCGTGCGCCGGGGCGGCGCGCGATCCGCCGGCCACGCGCCGAGACGGTTCGTCCCGTGGCGAGTCTTGCCGCCGGCAACGACAGCGGGGCTGAGGAGCCCGCGGGAGAGCAGCCCGCTCGCGGTTGGAGCTACGAGGAGCTGCTGCGGCGGAAGGACTTTGCGGCGATGTCACCCGACGAGTTCGAGCAGGTCCGAAAGCTGATCGGGCGTGCCAGCGACTGTCGCCCACAGCGCCGCTCCCGACGCCTTCGTCCCCACCCGCGGGGCCGCGACCTCGACCTCCGGGGTCTCGTCCGCGCCTCCCTCGCGACCGGCGGCGACGCGATGGACAGGAGCTTCCGCCGGCGCTTGGACGTCCCGCGAAAGCTCGTTCTCCTCTGCGACATCTCCGGCTCGATGGAGGCCTACGCGCGGGCACTGCTGCTCTTCGTCCATGCGGTCGTCGGCACGGGCAGAGGGGTGGAGGCGTTCGTCTTCGGCACCCGGCTCACCCGGCTCACCCCCGAGCTCGCGACGCGCGATCCGGAGAAGGCGCTGGCGGCGACGGCGGCGCGCGTCCTCGACTGGACGGGCGGCACCCGCATCGGCAGCTCCCTCAAGGCTTTCAACGACGAGTGGGGCCGGCGCGCCCTCACCCGGGGCGCGGTCGTCGTCGTCGCCTCGGACGGCTGGGAGCGCGAGGGGGGTGCGAGCATCTCGGCCGAGATGGCGCGCCTGTCGCGCGCGGCATTCGCGGTCGTGTGGGTCAACCCGCTCAAGGGGCATCCGGCCTACCAGCCGCTCGCAGGCGGAATGCGCGCGGCGCTGCCGTACGTTGATCGTTTCCTACCCGGCCACAATCTCGCGAGCCTCGATGCGCTCGGAGAGGTTCTCGCAGGTATCGAAAGGAGGCACGCGGCGTGAAGGAGATCCTGGACGAGGTGCGCGCCTGGCGGGAGGCCGGCGAGGAGGTGGTCGTCGCCACCGTCGTCGCGACCCGCCGCTCCGCCCCGCGGCCGGTCGGGGCGAGTCTCGCCATCTCCGGCTCGGGCCGGATGTGCGGCTCGGTCTCGGGCGGCTGCGTCGAGAGCGACGTCTACGAGAACGCGCGCGAGGTATTCGAGAGCGGCAAGCCGAAGCTCCTCTCCTACGGCATCGCCGACGAGGAGGCCTGGTCGGTGGGGCTTCCGTGCGGCGGCGAGATCGACGTCTTTCTCGAGAAGCTCGAATGATTCTCGAGCGCCTTGACGAGCTTCAGCGATCAGGCGGTCGCGGCGTGCTCTTCACGGTCGTCGACGGTGAGGACGCCGGAGCGAAGCTGCTGGTCGTCGAGGCGGGGGAACAGCTTGGCGGTGGTGTGCCCACCGAGGCTGTCGGCCAGTTCGACGAGCTGATCCGGGGCGGCCGCAACCGTCTACTCGAGCTTCGTGATGGGACGAAGGTCTTCGGCGAGTGGTACGGGCCGCCGCCGCGCCTCCTCGTCTACGGCGCGGTCGACACCGGCGAGGCCCTCTGCCGGGCGGCAAAGTTCCTCGGCTGGACGACAATCGTCGCGGATGCCCGCGCCAAGTTCGCGACGCCCGAGCGGATCCCGAGCGCCGACGAGCTGATCGTGGCGTGGCCCGAGGAGACGCTCGCTCAGGTCGCTCCCGACCACCAGACCGCGATCGTCGTCCTTACGCACGACGACAAGTTCGACGAGCCTGCGCTGAAAGGAGCGCTCGAGACCGAGGCTTTCTACGTCGGCGCTATCGGGTCGCGACGGAACCAGGAGCGGAGGCGCAAGCGTCTCCTCGAGGCGGGCGTCTCCGAGGAAGCGCTCGACCGTATCGCGGGCCCGTGCGGCCTGGACATCGGCGCGGAGACGCAGGAGGAGACCGCAGTGTCGATCCTCGCCGAGATCCTTGCCGTCCGGGCGCGCCGCGAAGGGGGGAAGCTCAAGACCGCGAAGCAGCGCATCCACGCCGAAGTCGAGGTGTCGCCCACGCCCGCGTAGGGGCGACGCGGCCGTCTCCCCGGAGCGCGAACGGGTCTGTTAGGTTCGCGCGGCTTTGCCGGAGTCCGAGGAGAGGAGCGGGCGTATGAGTGTCGACGCGAAGTCCGACGCGCTGTACGA
>JBBQDZ010000188.1:0-4071 GCA_038320185.1 Gaiellales bacterium | reverse complement strand
CGCGCGAGAACCGTCGGGTTCGCGATCTTGTAGCCGTTCAGGTGCAGCACAGGCAGCACAGCGCCGTCGGTGCGCGGGTTCAGGAACTTGTTCGAGTGCCAGCTCGCAGCGAGGGGCCCGGTCTCGGCCTCGCCGTCGCCGACGACGCAGGCGACGAGGAGGTCAGGGTTGTCGAAGGCGGCGCCGAAGGCGTGGGTCAGCGCGTAGCCGAGCTCGCCCCCTTCGTGGATCGAGCCAGGAGTCTCGGGGGCGACGTGCGACGGGATGCCACCCGGGAACGAGAACTGGCGAAAGAGCTCCTTCATGCCATCCCTGTCCTGACCGACCTGGGGATACAGCTCGCTGTAGGTGCCCTCGAGGTAGCTCTGCGCGACGACCGCCGGGCCTCCGTGGCCCGGCCCGGTGACGTAGATCGCATTCAGACTGCGCGCGCGGATTGCGCGGTTCAGGTGGACGTAGATCAGATTGAGGCCGGGCACGGTGCCGAAGTGGCCGAGGAGGCGAGGCTTGACGTCCTCCGGCTCGAGAGTCCTCTCCAGCAGCGGATTGTCGAGCAGGTAGATCTGCCCGACGGAGAGGTAATTGGCGGCACGCCAGTAGGCGTCGAGGATTCGGAGTTCCTCGGCGGCCAGAGGGGCTTCGGTCAGCGTGGCTGTCATCGTCTCCTTGCAGAATCAAGCGAATCAGAGCGACTCGCCTCAGCCTGCCCCGAGCGTGGGTGAGCTCACGGCCGGTCGTTGCTGCGAGTGGGCGACGCGCTGGGGGCGATCAGCTCGGCCGCGCGGCCCAGGCCTCGACTTCGATCGACATCTCCGGCCAGACGAGAGCCGGCACCACGACGAGCATCGAGGCCGGCCGGGCGGAGCCGAGGAAGCGCGCCCTGATCGCCGCGTGCGCAGCGATGTCACCGGCGCTCGTCAGGTACTGGGTGATCTTGACGAGGTCATCGACGGTGAAGCCCGCGCTCTCGAGCGCAGCACAGACGTTGCTCCAGGCCAGCTCGGCCTGAGCCTCGAACCCGGACGGAATGGCGCCGTCCCGTCCCATTCCCGGCGTGCCAGAGATCGCCAGCCAGCGCGCCCCGGCGGCCACCTCGATCGCGTCGCTGTAGGCGCCGATGCGGGCGGCGACTCCGATGTCGTGGGACGTGTTCACGCGGGCTCCCGCAGGCTACTGCGCGCCGCGCGTCGGTGCCGTCGACGCGCCCGCCGCAAGGGCTCGAGTCAGCTGTCAGCATCCGGACACGTGCGAAACACTCCCTCGACCTTCGTCTTCTTCGTGCTCGACGGCAATCTCTACCGCCTTCCAGAAGGCCAAGCGACCTCGCTCGGCGAATCGCTTCGCCGAGGTGCCGCGCAGGATCTCGGGGACCAGGGACACGAGGCGGCCGCCCTCGCCGTCGCCAACGCGATCGAGGACGTGCTGGTCGGGGCGACGGACGAGCCGATCGAACTCGACCTCGACGGCGCGGCGGTGATCTTCCACACCCTCGACTCCTCTTCGGAGGCGCCGCGCGGCGACCGCCACCGGCTCTACAAGGCCACGCGAGAGGCGCAGCAGGATGCGAAGGAAGACTAGGTCTTACTGGAAGAGCGTGAAAGCCGCGGAGCTTCGCCCGCCTGAGCGAAAACCACCGGCGCCCGATCGCCCGTAGCAGGTGGAATGAGACGCTTCCTCCCCCTCTTCCCCGTTCTGGTCCTCGCGCTTTCGCTGCTGCTGGTGGTTACGGCCTGCGGCGGCGGCAAGTACTGACTCGGCGCTCTGCAGGCTCGAGTCTGCAGAGCGCCCCCGCCTTGCGTACAAGCGGCTTCAGTCCCGGCGCGCGGAGAGGACGGGGAAGGTGCCGTAGCCGGCGAGAACCTCGGCGATGCGGTCGACCTGGGCGCGGGTGCGCGCGGCGATCCTCCGCCCGTGGCGGCGAACGACCTCCCCGTTGCGCTCCTGGTAGACGGCGCGCGTGTGATCCCAGGTGGCGAGCGCCTGCGGCATGATGTCGCGACGCTCGACGACCGTGAAGCCCTCGTCCGCGAAGAGTGCGGGCCAGTCCGTCACGAGCTCCCGGCCGCGGTGGTAGAGGATCGCGCGCAGGGCGCGATCGTCCGCCGCGGGAGGGCAGCTCCGGAGCGCCAGGTCGGAGAAGCCGACGTGCCCACCCGGCCGGAGGACGCGATGGAGACCGCGGACGAATCGGCGCTTGTCGTCCTCGGTGACGCAGATGTCGCCGGCCGCCTCGAGGCACACGACGGAGTCGAACGACGCGGCAGCGAAATCGAGGGCGCGCCCGTCGGCACGCGTGATCGTCACGGAACCCGACAGCCCGTTGTCGGCGATCAGCCGACGCCCCTGACGTACCTGCTCGGCGCTCAGGTTGACCGCGGTGACGCTGCACCCGTAGCGCTGGGCGATCCGCATCGCCGGCGCGCCGATGCCGCAGCCAACGTCGAGCAGCCGCCCGGCTGACGGCGGCCGCGCCATCTCGGCGACGAGATCCGTGTGCGCGTCAAGCGCCTGCGCGAGCGTCTCGGTTCCGGTACGGAAATAGCCGAAGTGAAAACTGTCGCCGTAGAAGAGGCGCCCGTCATCGGTGATCAAGTCGAAGTACGCGGCCACGCCGCCCGCCGTACGCCGGCCGGCGATCATGAGCGGGAGCGCCATCCGCAGCGCGGCGGTCAGCTTCCGCGCGGTCCCGGCAGGACCCTGGTCGCGCCACGTGGATACGAGCATTCGCGCCGGCATTTGGATGTCGCTCCGGGCGGCGCGTGGCTGCCGCGGTGCGGAAAGCGAAACTCTACGCCTCGCGGTCCCAGTAGTCGACGACGCTCTCCCTCCGGACGAGCAGGTTGTCCCGCGCGTCCCCCGGCCACACGCCGATCTTGTCGCTGTCCGGGTACACCGCGACGGACGGCTCGTGCTGTGTCGAGAGCATCAGAACCCGGACCGTGGAGTCGCTGCGATTCGTCACCTTGTGGGCCCCGTCCGGGCCGACTGGGAAACCGACGATGTCGCCTGGCTCGAGCACGTCCTCCCCTTCCGGATGCCGCAGGCTTGGTCGTCCGGATAGGACGAGCAGCCATTCCTCGTTGCCGTACTCGTAGTGGTAAGGGCAGATGCCCTCATCTGGAGGCAGCTCGTACAGCGTCCCACCGAGCATGGTCCCACCCACGAGCGGCGCGATGCGTACGCCGCCGCCGCGATAGCCCTCGGGATCCTCGAGGTCGTGCTCGACCTCGGCGGAAAAGACGTTGTACCGCCGCAAGGCCGTGATTATCGCGGCTCGTCGAGAACGAGGAGAGCCTCGGCCGCAGCTTCTTCGGGAGATAGCTCGCGGCCGCTGGCGAACGCGGCCTCGAACACCTCGGGGGCGAGCGCTTCCCGCGCTCGCTCGACGTGCGCCTCGAGACGCGAGCGATCGGCCGGGGCCACGGGAATGCCGAGCGCGAGACGCAGCGATTCCGCGGCTCCGGCTAGGCGCGCCCCTTGCTCCGGGCAATCACGCCGCGCCGCGTAACCCGCGATCTGCTCGAGACATTCCGCCACTCCGTCCTGGTCTCCGATCTCGAGAAAGGCACGAAGACCCTCCCCGAGGAGCGGGCCTGCCTGCGCGAGATCACCCCGCTCGAGCGCGACCGCGCCAAGGTTGCCGAGGTTGATGGCGGCCCCCGAGACGTCACCGAGCTCGCGGTCGAGCGCGAGACTCTCCTCGAGGAGCTCTCGAGCCTCCTCGAGCTTCCCCTCGTCGACGGCGAGGAGTCCGAGGCAGCACGTCGTCGTGGAGATGCCCGCCCGATCGCCGAGCTCCCGCTTTAGCGTCAAACTCTCGGAGAAGAGCGCACGGGCGGCGGCGCACTCGCCGCGGTTGCGGGCGACGATGCCGAGGCTGTTGAGTGACCCGGCGAGCCCGGCGCGGTCGTCGAGGTGGCGCCACAAGGCGATCGCCTCTTCGAAGATCTTCGTCGCCCGATCGAGATCGCCCCGCTCGTCCGTGAGCACCCCGAGCAGGTGGAGCGCCTTCGCGCGCAGCTCGCCCGCCTCGTCGGCAGTGGCTGCGAGCGCGCGCTCGAGCCACGCCGA
>JBBQDZ010000187.1:0-4074 GCA_038320185.1 Gaiellales bacterium | reverse complement strand
CGTGCGCAAGACCTTCATCACCGGGCAGCGCCGGGTCGACGCGCTCGCGGGCGTCTCGATCGAGATCGGCGAGGGCGAGAGCGTCGGCCTCGTCGGCGAGTCCGGCTCGGGCAAGACGACGCTCGCCCGCACGCTGCTCGGTCTGGTGGAGTCGACGGGTGGGGTCGCGGAGCTCGACGGCACGGTGCTGGCGCCGCGCTTCCGAGACCGGCCACGCGCCTCCGTCGCGGCCCTGCAGATCGTCTTCCAGAACCCGGACGCCGCGCTCAACCGCCGCCACACCGTGCGCAGGATCCTGCGGCGCACGCTGCGCGTCCTCGCGAACGTCCGCAGCGCCAGCGAGGCGGACGCCCGTATCGACAAGCTGGCCGACGCCGTGCGCCTGCCCGCACGCGCGATCTCCGCGCGGCCGACCCAGCTCTCGGGCGGCCAGAAGCAGCGTGTCGCGATCGCCCGCGCCTTCGCGGGAGAGCCGCGCGTCGTCGTCTGCGACGAGCCCACCTCGGCCCTCGACGTCTCGGTGCAGGCGCAGATCCTCAACCTGCTCGGGGACCTGCAGAAGGACTTCGGGCTCACCTACGTCTTCATCGCGCACGATCTGAACGTCGTGCGCCACATCTCCGACCGGGTCATGGTGATGTACCTCGGGAAGGTGGTCGAGCTGGCCGGCGGTAACAAGCTGTACACCGAGCCGAAGCACCCGTACACAGGGGCTCTCCTCTCCGCGGTGCCGATCCCGAACCCCGCGCTCGGGCGCGCGCGCAAGCCGATCGTGCTCGAGGGCGACGTACCGAGCCCGGTCAACCCGCCGTCCGGCTGCAACTTCCATCCGCGCTGCCCGCGCTTCCACCCCGGCCACTGCGACGTCGACGAGCCGCCGTTGTACCCGTTCGGCGAGGAGGCGCACATCGCCGCCTGCCACTATCCGCTCGAGAGCTGGCCGCTGCAGGAGGACGAGTTCCGCCGCTCCGGCGCACCGATCGCGCCGCCATCCCTGCGCGACGAACCGTCGACGGTCCTGTAGGCGAGCGCCGCATGCTCGTCGCGGCCGCCCGCCGCTTCCTCATCATCGTCGGCGGCACGGTGGGAGCGGTGGCGCTCTTCTCGCTCGTCGTCGGTGCTCTGCTTGGGGCGTCCGCCAACCGCTCGATCTCGGTCGGGCTCTACGCCTCCGGCAGCGTCGCGATGCTCGTCGGCTTCTTCTTCGGCCTGCGCGGGCCGATGCGGCCGGTGGAGCATGGGCCGTCGCTGTTCTCGATCCCGATCTTCGGGGGAACGCCCGCTCGTCGAGCGTCCCCCGACGAGCAGCGGCAGACGGTGAGCACGTCGGCGCTCTACGTGGTCGTCGGGATGATCCTGCTCGTCGTTGCCGTGGCTGTCGACAGCAGGTACCGGCTCGTATAGCTCGCGAAATCGTCGCCTAACTCCCTCGCCCGGCTGTCGTCACAACGAGTATGGGATCCAGGCCGAGCAACCTCTGTCGCCGGACGATCGAATATGTCTCCCGCGAGCTCGACGACGACCTCGCCGAGTTCGAGCAGGCGTTCCTGCGTGCGCACGTGCGCACGTGCGCGACATGCGCCACGGTGCGACGCCAACTCGTCGAGCAGACGGCGGCGTTGCGCGGCGCCCCGCTGGAGCCGATCTCCCGGCCCGTCGCGCTGCCCTCGCACCCCTCGGTCCTTCGCCGGCTGATGCCCGCCGCCGCCGCCGCCGTCGTCGCGGTCGTCGGGGCGGGAGGGCTCGTGAACGCGCTCCGCTCCGGCCCGGCGACGCAGCGCGCCCTCGCGGCTCCGGCGCCGTCGATCGAGCACCGCGACATGATCCTTCGCCAGCATCGCGTGGATTTGATGAACGCGAACATGCCCCGCTCGCGCGCGGCCGACGCGATCCCGGACGTCGGTGCCCGCTACGGGCGACCCTAGCTCGCACCCGCAGGCGCGGGCTATGGTGGTGACGCCGTGATCTTCCCCGACCGCCTGACGTCGTACGTCTGAGGCCTCGACCACGCCGCCAGGCTGGCGGCCGCGCTCGACGAGCATCGGCGTGCCCTCGCTGACGAGAGCCGGTTTGCGCCTACCCGCTTCGATAAACTGAAATCACGTGCGACTCGCCTCCCAGGATGGCGGCGGCGCCCTCATCCGGCCCTCCAGGAGACCAATGTCTGAGCAGCGAAACGGAAACGAAGCGAACGTGGGCAAGGTGCTCGAGATCAAGGGCGTCGTGATCGACGCCGTCTTCCACGGGAACCTCCCTGAGATCTACAACGCCCTACGGATCAGCGTGCCCCAGACCGAAGGGGACACGTCGACGGCCGTCGACCTGATCGCCGAGGTGCAGCAGCACCTGGGCGATGACCGCGTCCGCGCGGTCGCGATGGACTCGACGGACGGCATTCCGCGCGGGGTCGATGTGGTCGACACCGGCGGACCGATCAGCGTGCCCGTCGGCAACGAGACGCTGGGTCGGATCTTCAACGTGCTCGGTGACACGATCGACCGCGGCGAGCCGGTTGAGGCGAAGGAACGCTGGTCGATCCACCGCGACCCGCCCAAGTTCGAGGAGCTCGATCCCTCGACGGAGATCTTCGAGACGGGAATCAAGGTGATCGATCTGCTCGCCCCGTACATCAAGGGCGGCAAGGTCGGGCTGTTCGGCGGCGCGGGAACCGGCAAGACGGTGCTGCTCCAGGAGTTCATCCACAACATCGCTCACGCGCACGGCGGCGTCTCGGTGTTCGCGGGGGTGGGCGAGCGCACGCGCGAGGGCAACGACATGTGGAACGAGATGAAGGAGTCGGAGGTCATCGACAAGGTGGCTCTCGTCTACGGCCAGATGAACGAGCCGCCCGGAGCTCGCCTGCGGGTGGGTCTCTCGGGCCTGACGATGGCCGAGTACTTCCGCGACCAGGGCCAGGACGTGCTGCTCTTCATCGACAACATCTTCCGCTTCGTCCAGGCCGGCTCCGAGGTGTCGGCGCTGCTCGGGCGGATGCCGAGCGCGGTCGGCTACCAGCCGACGCTCGCGACGGAGATGGGGCAGCTGCAGGAGCGCATCACCTCGACGCGCACGGGCTCGGTGACGTCGGTGCAGGCGATCTACGTGCCCGCCGACGACCTGACGGATCCGGCGCCGGCGAACACCTTCGCCCACCTTGACGCGACCACCGTGCTCGACCGCTCGATCGTGGAGCAGGGGATCTACCCGGCCGTTCACCCGCTCACCTCGACGTCCCGCGCGCTCCAGCCCGGCATCGTCTCGGAGGAGCACTACGAGACGGCGACCCGCGTGCAGGAGATCCTCCAGCGCTACAAGGACCTGCAGGACATCATCGCGATTCTCGGCGTGGACGAGCTCTCCGACGAGGACCGGCTCGTGGTCGCGCGGGCGCGGAAGATCCAGCGCTTCCTGTCGCAGCCGAACTTCGTGGCCGAGCAGTTCACGGGCACGCCCGGCGAGTACGTCAAGCTCGAGGACACGATCAAGGGCTTCCAGGAGATCCTCGACGGCAAGCACGACGAGTTGCCCGAGCAGGCGTTCTACATGGTCGGCACGATCGAGAAGGCCGTGGAGAAGGGACGCAAGCTCTCAGGTGACGAAGCGCCGGCCGAGCAAGCGAAGGACGAAGAGAGCGGCGACGCCCCCGCAACTGACTCCGCGCGCGAGGAAGAGCCCGAGCCCGCCGGCGTAAGTGGCTGACGAAACTCGCAAGTTCGACCTTTCCCTCGTGACGCCGGACGGCCCGGCATTCGAGGGCGAGGTGGAGATGATCATCGTCCCCGGCGCAGCGGGTGAGATCGGCGTCCTGGCCCGTCACGCCCCGCTGATCGCGACGCTGAAGGCCGGCTCGACCCGCGTGTACCTGAACCGTGCCACCGACGACGTTCGCGAGTTCGCAACGGGTGCAGGTTTCTTCAAGGTCGAGCAAGACCGCGCGATCGCGCTCGTCGACGACGCCGTCCTGGCAAACGAGATCGACGACGCACGCGCACGAGAGCAGCTGGAGACCGCTCAGCGCGAGCTGGAGCTCCTCGACCGCGGCGAATCCAGCGCCGATCGCTGGCAGATCGAGCA
>JBBQDZ010000186.1:0-4151 GCA_038320185.1 Gaiellales bacterium | reverse complement strand
GCCGAACGAGCGGGCCGAGCGCGGGAGCTACGTCGGCTGCATCGCCGGCGCGCTGTCGAAGGGCGAGTACGAGGCGGGCCTGGAGGAGGCAGGCTTCGCGAGCGTCAGCGTCGAGTTCACGCACGAGGTGGCCGACGGCATCCACGCCGCGATCGTCAAGGGCGTCAACGTGCCGCAACCTGCGGTGCGCGCGGCCCCGGTCGCCGGCGCGGCTCGCGGCTGCTGCTGCTGAGCCCGCCAGCCGGCCCGCTTCGGTTAGCGGTGCGATGGATTGACAGGTGACTATTTAGTCACCTATAGTCTCGCCCGATGGAAGACGACGACGGTGTCTTCAAAGCCCTTGCCGATCCGAGCCGGAGGCTGCTGCTCGACCGGCTCCTCGAGCGTGACGGCCGAACACTCAGGGAGCTCGAGTCGCAGCTCGAGATGACGCGCTTCGGCGTGATGAAGCATCTCCGGGTTCTCGAGGAGGCGGGGCTCGTCGTCTCGAGGAAGGTGGGGCGGACGCGCCTCCATCACCTCAACCCGGTGCCGATCCAGCAGATCCACGACCGCTGGCTCGACAAGTACACCGCCCGGCGGGCAGCCGCGCTCACCGAGCTCAAGACCGAACTGGAGGGACGATGACGACGATGACCGAACGCGAGACGCAGACGACGCAGGTCTACCAGGTCTTCATTCGGGCGACTCCGGAGGCGATCTGGGAGGCGATCACGAAGCCGGACTTCACCGCGAGGTACTTCTACGGAGCTCGCATCGAGACGACGCCGGAGCGACGCGTCTCTCACGGCCCGGACGGCTCGGTGTGGGGTGACGACAAGGTCGAGGAGTACGAGCCTCCCCGCCGGCTCGTCCACTCGTGGGTCTCGTCCTACGACCCCGAGCTCGCAGACGAGGAGCCGAGCCGCGTGACGTGGGAGATCGAGCCCGCCGAGGGCGGGGTCTCCAGGCTGACCGTCGTGCACGACCGGCTCGAGGGCGCGGCGAAGACGGCCGAGCACGTCTCGGGTGCGGGCTGGATGATGGTGCTGAGCGGCCTCAAGACGCTCGTCGAGACCGGACAGCCGCTGACCGCCCACTAGCAAGCCGAGGCGCGGGGCACGCTCACACGTGTCCCGCGCCGCCCGCCCGTGAGGTACCCGGCGCCACTGTGCGCAACCCGCCGAGCCGCGCCGCCGCCGCCTGACGTTCGTCGTAGGTGACGAAGGCGGTCGAGGCTTGCACCGATCGACCCCGAGCAGAGGCTCTCGACGGTGATTCAGGTACATCGCGTTTCTCTAAAGAGGCAGGCTGGTCACGTCGCCGAAGGTGAGGCGGGCACCCTTCCATCGGCTCAAACTGGTGCCAGCTGCTGGGTGGGGTTCGCACCGGTTCGGTCCGCGCCCCACAATCGACCTCGCAGGCTGCTATCTTCGAGGCAACCAAGAGCGAGTATCGGTGTGCTTTTCCGCACCTGCCTTACCCGTTCGTCAAGTGGGGAAGGAGGTGTTTTTATATGGCAACCGGAACCGTCAAGTGGTTTAGTGACGCGAAGGGGTACGGCTTCATCACGCCCGACGAGGGCTCGAAGGATCTCTTCGTGCACCACTCGCAGATCTCGGGGAGCGGCTTCAAGTCGCTCGCCGAGGGTGCGCGGGTCGAGTTCGAGCCCCGCGAGGGCGCGAAGGGCCCCGAAGCGAGCAACGTCGCGCTGGTCGCCTCCTAGGAGGCGCAGCGGCTCACGCATCCCGCGCCGGTTCGCCGGCGCGGGATGCGCGCTCAGCCGAAGGAGGGGAGGTGAGATGGAGAAGGAGAAGGAACAGAAACTGGAGTTCGAGGGCGAGGTCGTCGAGGCCTTTCGCAGCGGCATGTTCAAGGTCGCCCTCGACAACGGCCACGAGACCCTCGGCTATACGGCCGGCAAGATGCGCCGCTACCGCATCAAGATCTTTCCCGGCGATCGCGTGAAACTCGAGCTCTCGCCGTACGACCTGAGCCGAGGCAGGATCATCTATCGGTATCGGTAGGCCGCCGCCCACAGCGGCGCCGCGGTCTCGTCCTTCGCGGCTGTCCTAGACTCGGCACCGGGAAAACTGATGGTGGAGGACGGACGGTCGACCCCAGCTTCGCACGAGTCGGGACGCATCGATCCCGGGCCGGCGCGGCTGCGTCAGATCGAGGTCTACCTTCGCGGGGTGCGCGGGCACAAGCCGCTCGTCCCCCTCGACTTCGCGAGCCTCGAGCGGCAGGCCAGGCGAGCCATGAGCCGTCGCGGCTTCGCCTATCTTGCGGGCGGCGCCGGCCGCGAGGCGACGATGCGCGAGAACCGGGCGGCATTCGAGCGCCGGCGGATCGTGCCGCGGATGCTGCGCGACGTCTCGGCGCGCGACACGAGCGTCGAGCTCTTCGGCCGCCGGCACCCGAGCCCGTTCCTGCTTGCCCCGATCGGTGTCCTTGAGCTGGCGCACGCGGAGGCGGATCTCGCCGCCGCTCGGGCTGCGGCGGCGGAGCGCGTGCCGATGATCTTCTCGAACCAGGCATCGGTCTCGATGGAGCGCTGCGCAGCGGACATGGGGGCCTCAGAGCGCTGGTTCCAGCTCTACTGGAGCACCTCCGACGAGCTGGTCGCGAGCTTCGTCCGCCGCGCGGAGGGGTGCGGGTGCTCGGCGATCGTCGTCACGCTCGACACGACGATGCTCGGGTGGCGGATCCGCGACCTCGACTGCGCATACCTCCCATTCCTGCTCGGGAAGGGGCTCGCCCAGTACACGAGCGACCCGGTCTTCACAGCCGCGCTCGATGACTTGCGTGACGGCGCCTCTTCGGCCGGCCGCGTCACCCCGGCCGCCCTCCGTGCTCTTGTCCAGCTCGCCCGCGCCTATCCGGGGTCGGCGCGCGCAAACCTGCGATCGCACCTCCCGCGAGCGGCCGTCAGGCGCTTCCTCGAGATCTACTCGCGACCTTCTCTGACCTGGGATGACCTGCCGTACCTGCGGAGTCTCACCCGCCTTCCGATCCTGCTCAAGGGGATCCTCCACCCCGACGACGCGCGCCTCGCGGTGGAGCACGGCATGGACGGGATTGTCGTCTCGAACCACGGCGGACGCCAGGTGGACGGAGCGATCGCCTCGATCGATGCGCTGCCTTCGGTCGCCGCGGCGGCCGCGGGGCGGATCCCCGTCCTTCTCGACAGCGGAATCCGCGGCGGCGCCGACACATTCAAGGCCCTGGCGCTCGGAGCCTCGGCCGTGCTGGTCGGCCGGCCATACGCCTACGCCCTCGCCGTCGCCGGCGAAGAGGGGGTGCGCGAGGTGCTTCGCAACTTCGCAGCCGACTTCGAGCTGACGATGGGTCTCGCCGGCTGCGCGTCGGTCGACGAGATCGACGCCGGCGCTCTCGCCCCGGTCGTCGGGGCGCATGGTTGAGGAGCCGCGCGCGTGGGCGCTCGTCGTCCCCGGCCACAGCGAGCGGGGTCGCCTGAGCGCGCGCTGCCTCACCCTCGTCTCGCTCGCGGCCAAGCTTGCGGCGCACCGGGCACCTCGCGTTGTCGTCTTCACGGGCCGGCCCTGGGCGGGAGGGCCAAGCGAGGCTGGACAGATGCTCGCGGCCTGGCGTGGGCGAACCGATGTGGAGCTGCTGGTGGAGCCGACTGCGCGGACGACGGCCGAGAACGCGGCGCGTTCGCTGCCGCCGCTCCTCGAGCGAGGGGTCGCGCGCGCGACCGTCGTCTGCTCGCCGCTGCATCGCTTCCGCGCCGCGTACTTCTTCGGCGGGCTCTACGGGGAGTTCGGCGTCGAGTGCGAGATCCAGGCAGCGCGCGACCGGACGACGGCGGGCGCACTCGCCTGGGAGCTCGGCGCGCTCGCGCTCATGCGCCGGCAGAGGCGGGAGGCGCTGGCGGAGGTGCGGTCGATCTTCGGCGGCGGTACGTGAGCCAGGTCGGCGCGTTCCTCGGGATCGCGGTGCTCGTGATCGTCACGCCGGGGCCGGACACGGCGCTGACGATCAGGAACGCGCTCCGGGGCGACCGCCGCGGCGGCGCGGCGACCGCGCTCGGCGTCGCGACCGGACAGGCAATCTGGACGATTGCCGCGAGCGCCGGAATCGCCGCGTTGCTTGCTGAATCAGGATCGGCGCTCGCCGTCGTCCGCTTTGCCGGAGCGGCGTACCTC
>JBBQDZ010000185.1:0-4184 GCA_038320185.1 Gaiellales bacterium | reverse complement strand
GCGCCGATCCAGGCGCCCTCCAGCCGGTAGAGCCCGCCGATCACGGCGATCACGAGCAGGTCGATCGCTCCGCCGATGTCGATCGTGGCGGGATCGATGTGACCGTTCCACCAGACGAACAGGACACCCGCGAGCGAGGCGAGAAAGGCGGCGAACCCAAAGGCCATCGTGCGGTGGAGGGCGACGTTGTAGCCGAGGGAAGCCATGCGCACAGGCTCGTCACGCACGCCCTGGAGGGTGAGCCCGAACGGCGTGCGGAGGATGTACTTGATCGTGAGGTAGACGACGAGCGCGACGACCAGGGCCGCGTAATAAAGGCGCTTGGGATGGTCCTGCACCGAACCGATCAAGCCTGGAGCGGTGATCCCGCTGATCCCGCCGAAACCCGAGAAGGTCGCCACCTGCCCGAAGAAGAGGTTCGCGATCACGGCGTATGTGAGCGTGATCATCAGGAAGTAGATGCCGGCGCTGCGGCTGGCGAGCGCGCCGAGGGCGAAGCCGATCGCCGTTGCGATCACGAGCCCGAGCAGGACGCCGAGCCAGGGGTTCCAGCCGAGGTTCAAGCCCTTCGTGTTGCCGTTCGTGACGACGTTGCCAAGCACGAACCCGGCGATCCCGTAGATCGAGACCTGCGCGAGAGAGACCATGCCGCCGTAGGCCGAGAGGAAGATCAGGCTGGCGGCGGCGATCCCGAGGAAGAAGACCTGCGGCAGGATGACGTTGATCCAGTACGTGCTGAGGATCCCGAGGGCCGGCCCAACCGCGACGAAGAGCAGCGCCACCAGGCCGATCGTGATCTCGATCGATTGCCTCAGCTCGTCGCGGCGCAGCGTCACGCGGGCCTCCCGAACAGGCCGAGCGGCCTGAACGCAAGCACGATCGCGAGCAGCACGAAGGTGAAGATAATCGAGTAGAATGTGTAGTTCCCCGGCAGGTACGCCGAGGAAAGGTTCGAGACGAGACCGAGCAGGAGCGCGCCGATGGCCGCGCCCGCGAGCGACCCCATGCCGCCGATGATGACGACGACGAGCGAGTAGAGCAGCCAGTTCGCGTCGACCCCCGGGGCGAGACTCGCAAAGGAGCCGCCGATGGCGCCGCCGAAGCCTGCGAGCTGGCACCCGACGATGAAGGCCACGGCGAAGGTGAGCTGGATGTTCACCCCAAGCGCGGAGACCATCTGCCGGTCGTCGACTCCCGCACGGATCACCATCCCCGTTCGCGTCCGCTTGAGCCAGAGCCAGAGCGCGAGGCCGATCACGATCGCGAGCCCGAGGATGAACAGGCGCGTGAGCGTGTACTGGACGCCGGCCACGTGGACGCGCACCCGCTTGTCGAGGAAGCCCGGCCAGGAAACGTCCTCGGCGGTGCCGCCGAAGTGCGCGAGCATCTGGTCGGCGAGGACGATTGCGATCGCGATCGTGATCAGCGCCTGGCGGAGCTCCTGGCCCTGGTTCCAGCGCAGGAAGATCTGCTGCGTGCCGACGCCGAGGATGCCGATGCAGGCCGCGGCGACGAGGCTCGGCACGATCCATTGCCAGAAGTGGACTTGCGAGCTCACGAGCCCGAACGAGGTGTCCCCGCCCACGAAGTCGCGCTGGAGCTTCAGCGCGATGTAGCCGCCGAGCAGGAAGAAGGCGCCGTGCGCCATGTTGACGACCCGCATCAGGCCGAAGATGAGCGTGAAGCCACTCGCGACGACGAAGTAGAGCGCCGCGGCGGTCAGCCCGTCCAGTACGGTCGCGAGGAAGTCCTGCGGGTCGTGAACCGCGGAGCCGAAATTGGTCTGCAGGCCCGTGCAGCCGGTCGCGCCGCACGCGGGGGCAGCGAAGAGGATCCAGACGAGCACGAACGCCACAGCCGCCCCGACGACGATCCAGGGCGCGTAGTGGCGTGCATGCGCGAGCGTGACCTGCGTGCGGGCGCGGCCGGCGACCGCCTCGGCCGTGCTCACGGCTGCGCCTCTCGTACCGACCAGGGGATCGGGCGAGTGCCGAAGAGAAGGCTGCTCATCCGGCACCGGTCCCCTGCAGCGCCCGCTCCCGGCCCGCGTGGTAGAGGGTCGACCGGCGCGCCTCCGGGCTCTGCGGCCGCTCGTCGTCGATCCGGCGGATCGTCGTGACGACGGATCGGTCGAGTGTCCCAGCGTCCGGCCAGTTGATCTCGACGAGGTTGCCGGCGGGGTCGCGCAGGTACATCTGGACGGAGCCGTCAGGAAGCTCCCGTACGTCCGGAGCCCACGTCTCGTCGTCGTGAATGTCGAGCTCCTTCGCCTTCAGGTATGCCGCCTCGAAATCGTCGACGTCGATGGCGACGTGGTGGAAGGCAGGGGCGTCCGTCGGCCGGAGGAAGAGGTGGAGCTGCTGCTCGCCGAGCGAGAGCCACTCCACCGGGTACTCGAAGTCGGGGCTCGGCAGCGGCTTCATGGCGAAGACCTGCGTGTAGAAGCGAATCGACTCCGCCATGTCGACCGCATGGATCGACACGTGGTTGATCCGCGTTGCCCTCACCCGCGCGGGATCTTAGGACCGTCCGAGCGATAGGTCAAGGAGCGCTCTGCTCTAGGATCGATAGCTTCCGCCTATGAATCTTCGTCAGCTCGCGGCTTTCCTCGCGATCGTCGAGGATGGCTCCTTCACTCGCGCAGCACAGCGGCTGAACATCGCCCAGCCGTCGCTCTCGCAGCAGCTCCGGAACCTCGAGAGCGAGCTTGGCGGGACGCTTATCGAACGGCTGCCCCGAGGGATCCGGCTGACGGCGGCGGGAAAGGCCTTCCTTCCCGATGCCCAGGCGGCCCTGCGCGGGAGCGAGCGCGCTGCCGCTGCCGCGCGAATGGCACTCGGCCTCGAGGCCGGCGAGCTAGAGGTCGCCACCCTCCTGTCGATGGCGATCGGGCTCTTGCCGGAGGCGATCCGCCACTGGCACGACCTCCACCCGGAGATCACGATCCGGATGCACGAGTACACACACCCGAGCCTGCTCGAGCAGGATGTCCGCAGTGGCACGGGCGACCTGGCGGTCGGCCCGACGCCGCTCGCGTGGGAAGGGCCCGTCGAGCCGCTCGGCTGGGAGGAGATCGTCGTCGTCCTGCCGCGCACAGACCCCGTCGCAGGGGAGCGCCGCATCCGGCTCGAGGAGCTCGCCGATCGCAGCTGGGTTCTCTTCCAGCCGGGCCACGGCTTGATGGAGGTCGTCGCCGCTGCGTGCGAGCGCGCCGGTTTCCGACCGCGAGGGTCAGTACGGACGACGCAGGTCGAGGCGGCGGCGCGCCTGGCGGCGAGCGGTCTCGGACCGGCGATGGTTCCCGAGAACGTCGTCTCGGCGTCGCTCGACGCGGCCGTCGCCTCCCTCGACCCGCCCGTCGTCCGCGCGCTCTCTGCCTACACGCGGACAGAGTGGTCGCCTCTTTCGAGCGCCTTCGTCGAGGGGCTGCGGGATGCTCACCCGTGGAAGAAGAACCCGCCCGAGGGAGCCGTCGTGGTCGAGCGCGGCCTCGGCTACAGCGTCACCGGCCCGGCCCGGCGCGCCGGCTAAAGGCTCGGCTGGGTGCGAGGCACGGTGACGACTTCGCCGATCTGCGCCGAGTGGCGCAGCGCCTCGATCGTCCGCGCCTGCCCGAGCGCGTCCTCCCGGCCGAGGAGCGGCTCGCCCTCGCCCCGGATCGCCGCGCTCAGGTTCTCGAGCTCCAGACCGTAGGAGTCCACCGGCTCGACCTCGATCCGCTCCACCCCCCCGTCCCGGCGCAGCTCGATCGCCGGGTTCCGTGCGTGCCAGGGGTCGTCCAGGAAGAGCGATCCCACCGTCCCGATCGCCTCGAGCTCGTCTCGCTCCGGCAGCGTCGTGCCACAGTCGAAGAGGGCGACGACATCGCCGGGAAAGCGCAGGAGTCCTGCGAAGACCGAGTCGGTTCCCGTCGGCCCGAGGTACGCATAACCGTGCACGGCCTCCGGCTCCCCGGCCAAGAGGCGAGAGCCGCTGACGCAGTAGCAACCGACGTCCATCAGGGCGCCGCCCTCCACCTCGGTACGCAGGCGGATGTTCTCGGGGTCGTGGAGCGAGTAGCTGAAGGCCGAGCGGACGACGCGCAGGTCGCCGATCGCCCCGCTCTCGACGAGCTCCTTCAGCCGCTTCGTCTGCGGATTGTGCCGGTACATGAACGCCTCCATCAGGAGCCGGCCGGCCCGATC
>JBBQDZ010000184.1:0-4263 GCA_038320185.1 Gaiellales bacterium | reverse complement strand
GCGCGAGGGGAAGGTGAAGCGCATCCTCTCGCGCAACCACCCCGAAATCGACCAGGGCTGGCTCTGCGACAAGGGTCGCTTCGCCTTCTCGCACCTGTACGCCGAGGATCGCGTCGTCGACCCGCTGCGGCGCGCCGGCCGACGCCGCTTCGAGGAGATCTCCTGGGAGCGCGCCATCGACGAGGCCGAGGGGCTTCTTCGCGGCGCCGAGGGACGGGTGCTGCTTGCGCTCTCGGGCTCTGAGACGGTCGAGCAGGCGTACGCACTCTCGAAGCTCGTGCGTCAGGGTCTCACCTCGGACGCCGTCGTCATGCCGGAGCCAACCTTCGCGCAGCTCGACGCCTTCCGAGCACCGCTCTCTGCGATCGGCGCCGCCGAGGTCGTCGTGGTGGTCGGCGACCAGCCGGTCGCCGAGCGGGCTCCTGTCGTGGAGCTGTGGATTCGCGCGGCCCGGCGCGCAGGCGCCCACGTGGTCGAGATCGCCCCGTCGGGGGACGTGCAGGCGCCACCGGGTGGCGCGGCGGAGGTGTGCGGCCGTCTCACCCAGGAGGACGACGAGCTCGGCGGGCGGCTCCGCGAGGCGAAGCGGGCGGTCGTCGTCTGGTCGGGAAGCCCGCACGGGATCGGCCAGCTCGCCGGGCTGGCCTCGAAGCTCGGCTTCGGCGACAAGCCCGGCTCCGGCGTCTTCTATCTCCCCGCCACGCCGAACGGCCGCGGCGTCGCCGACGCGTGGGCCGCCGCCGGCGAGGGGGAGGCCGCCCGGCTGACGCAGGTCAGCGTCCTCCTGGTCTCGGGCGACGAGGCTGCGGCCGACCCGCAGGTCCGCGACCTGGCGAACCGCGCGGAGTCGGTCCTCGCGACGACGATGTTCCGCCCTTCCGTTTCCGGCGGTTTCGTCGACCTCGTCCTGCCCGGCACGAGCTACCTCGAGCGCGACGGGACGCTCGTGAACCTCGAAGGGCGTCTTCAGCGCGTGCGGCGAGCGGTTGTCCCGCCTGCCCCGGACGAGCTGGCGTGGATCGCGCAGCTCGCCTCTCGCTTCGGCGTCGAGGTCTCGCCGTACCCGGCGAAGGTCTTCGAGGAGGTCTCGGCGATCGCCTACGGGGGCGTGTCCTACGGCGAGGTGGGCGAGCGGGGGCAGCTCCCCGAGCGGCCGGCGGCGCCGGGGGGCATCGACATCGGGACGGCGCAGCGGAGCAGCGCCGGCGGCGGCCCGCTCCAGCTCGTCCGCTACCGGCCGCTCTTCTCGGGCGCGGCCGTCGAACGCGTGCCCGAGCTGCAGTTCCAGCGTCCGGACGCGGAGATCGAGCTCGCGCCGGCGGACGCGCAGGTGCGAGGCATCTCTACCGGGGACGAGGTGCGCGTGAGCTCCAACGGCACGAGCGTCGCGCTTCGCGCGCGCGTGAACCCCAAGCTCGTTGCGGGTGCGGTTCGAGCTGCGGAGGAGCACGTGGGCGATCTCCGCGGCGGCGTCGAGGTTTCCTCGCTGCGGGCGCGCGAGGCTTCGCAGTGAAGGACCCCTGGTGGATCGACATCATCAAGGCCGGGATCGTCGTCAACCTCGTCCTGGGTGTCTTCGCATACCTGACCTGGCTCGAGCGGAAGGTGCTCGGTCGGATGCAGCTGCGCTACGGCCCGAACCGCGCCGGACCTTTCGGGCTCCTGCAGCCGATCGCCGACCTCGTGAAGCTGATCCGCAAGGAGAGCTTCTTCCCGGCGAGCGCGGTCGACATCCTCTACATCGGCGCGCCTGTGCTCTCCGCCTTCACGGCTCTTGCCGCCTTCAGCGTCATCCCCTTCGGCCCGGGTTGGCACATCTGGAAATGGGACGTCAGCGGCCAGGTGGTGAACGTCCCGATCTCGCTGATCCTGGTCTTCGCACTCGGCTCGCTCGGCATCTACGGCTTCATCGTCGGCGGCTGGGCCTCCGACTCGAAGTACGCCCTCCTCGGCTCGATGCGCACCTGCGCCCAGCTCGTCTCCTACGAAGTCTCGCTCGCGCTCGCCGTCCTCGGGGTCGTGCTGATGGGGCAGTCGTTGAACCTCGTCGACATCGTCGCGAAGCAGGGCGCGACGATCTGGTTCTTCATCCCTCAGGCCGTCGGACTCATCGTCTTCTTCATCTCCGGCATCGCGGAGACGAGCCGCGCGCCCTTCGACCTACCCGAGGCGGAAACGGAGCTCGTCGCCGGTTACCACACCGAGTACGGCGGCATGCGCTGGGGCCTCTTCCAGATGGCCGAGTACATCAACATGGTCACGCTCTCGGCGCTCGCGGTGACCCTCTTCTTCGGCGGCTACCGAGGCCCCTACGCCCCGCTCGGGCCGCTCTGGTTCCTGCTCAAACTGCTCGCGTTCCTGCTCGTCTTCATCTGGCTGCGTGCCTCATTGCCGCGCCTGCGCTACGACCAGCTGATGCGCTTCGGCTGGAAGGTGCTGCTCCCCGTGGCCACCCTGAACGCCCTCGTCACCGCCCTTCTCGTGGTCTGGATCTGAGATGAGCCCGCAGCCACTGGACTCTCTGAAGGGCTTCGGCGTCACCTTCCGGCAGCTCTTCAAGAAGCCGATCACCCAGCAGTACCCCGAGTACAAGCGGCCGCTGTACCCACGCTTTCGGGGGCGCCACCGGCTCCACCGCCACGAGAACGGGCTCGAGAAGTGCGTCGGCTGCTCACTTTGCGCGGCCGCTTGCCCGGCCGACTGCATCCGGGTCGTCGCGGCGGAGAACACCGCCGAGACACGCGTCTCGGCCGGCGAGCGCTATGCACGCATCTACGAGATCAACATGAGCCGCTGCATCTTCTGCGGCTACTGCGAGATCGCGTGCCCCTTCGATGCGATCACCCTCGGCAACGAATTCGAGATCTCGGAGTACTCGCGCGACGACCTGATCTACACCAAGGACATGCTCCTGGCGGAGCCGATGAAGCGAGTCCCGGTCGCCGACCGTGACCTCTACGACACGCCGATCCCGTACTACAAGGAACACTCGTGATCGTCGCCACCGCCGGCAACATCGTCGTCTGGGCGGTATGGGTGGTCGCGGTCTTCGCCTGCCTCGGCTCGGGCATCGCCGTCGTCAGCTTCTCGAACCCCTTCTTTTCGGCGCTCGCGCTGATCGGCAACCTGGGCTCGCTCGCCGTCCTCTACCTGCTGCTCTCGGCCGAGTTCGTCGCGGCGGCGCAAGTGCTCGTCTACGCCGGGGCGGTGATGGTGATGTTCCTGTTCGTGATCGGCTACCTGGGGGGGCAGGCCGACGCACCCTGGGCCGGCGGGCCGAGCTGGCAGACGATCGGCGCGATCGGCGCCGCGGCCTCGATCCTCGTCGAGATCATCGTCGTCGTCGGGATCAAGGCGGGCGGCCGCCTCTCAAACTCGCACGACGTCACGACCGCGTTCGGGAGCCCAGACGGAATCGGCAGGCTCTTCCTCACCGACCACCTGCTCGCGTTCGAGATCACCTCGATCGTCCTGCTCGTCGCCGCCGTCGGCGGCGTCATCCTCGGCCACCACTCACGGTCGCTCCGGCCCGAGGAGGTGGAGTTGTGAACGGGCCCGGCATCGCCTGGTACCTCGCCGTCTCGGGTTTCCTGTTCGGCACGGGAGTGCTGGGCGTCCTCCTGCGGCGGAGCCCTTTGATCATCCTGCTCTCGCTCGAGATCATGCTCAACTCGGCAAACCTGACACTGATCGCAGTGTCGCGCCATTACGGCCATGCCGACGGCCAGATCTTCGCGCTCACCGTGATGGCGGTCGCGGCCTCCGAGGTCGTCGTCGGGCTCGGCCTGATCGTCGCGATGGCCCGCCGTGACCTCGTCCTCGACGTCGACCGGCTGACGACGCTCCGCGGCTGATGATCGCAGCCGCCTGGATCTGCCTGCTGGCGCCGCTCGCCGCCGCGCTCGCCATCACGCTCCTCGGCCAGCGCATCTCCCGGCGCGGCGCGGGCTATCTCGCCAGCGCCTCGGTCGCCGCATCGTTCGCGGCCTCCGTCGTCACCTTCGTGCTGCTGAACGGGAAGCCGCGCGAGGGTCGCGTCCACTTCTCGACCGTCTGGGAGTGGCTCGGCACGCGCAACCTGCACTTCGGACTACGCATCCTCGTCGACCCCCTGAGCGTGATGATGATGCTGATCGTCAGCGGCGTCGGCGCGCTGATCGTCTTCTACTCGGTCGGCTACATGGACGGCGAGGAGCAGGAGCGCCGCTACTTCGCCTACATGGCGATCTTCGTCTTCTCGATGCTCCTGCTCGTCCAGGGCGG
>JBBQDZ010000183.1:0-4308 GCA_038320185.1 Gaiellales bacterium | reverse complement strand
GTAGCAGGCGCGGCGATAGCGGCCGATCAGATACTCGTACTGCCCCAGGAAGTACCAGGTCTCCCAGTTCTCGGGCTGGAGCAGCGCGCCTCGCTCGTAGAGGAGTACGGCGGCCTTCTCGTCGCCCGCCGCCGCCGCCGCGAGCGCCCAGACCCGGAAGGCGTCATAGGAGAGCGGATCTAGGTGATGGGCGGATCGCGCGGTCGCAGCCGCCTTAGCGGGCGAGTCCGCGACGAGGGCGAGCGCACGGTCGATGCGCCGGGACGCGAGCCAGGGCGCGCCGAGCGAGTAGAGGCCGGCCAGGAAGGCGATCGCGATGCCGGCAAGCGGCAGGAGCCTCGGCTTCGACTGGCGGGACGACGGCACGCCGAGAAGGGCACCGACGACAAGCAACGCCGGGCCCGTGACGGCGACGAAGCTCCAGTCGTAGTCCACGAGCGCGTGGAGCAGGTAGACGAGCGCCACGAGCGCCAGCGCAAGCGCGGCCGCCCGCTCGGGAGGCGCGGATCGCCGCAGGGTCGCGCGGATGCCAACCATCGCGGCGGCGGTCGCCCCAGCGGCGAGCAGGAAGCCGACGATCCCGAGCTCGCTCAGGAACTGGAGCGCGGTGTTGTGCGGCTCGACGGCGATGGACTCGCTGTGCCTGATCGGCCGCCGCGCTGGGTCGTACGCCTGGGCGCCCGCACCCTCGAGCGGGTGCGCCCGGAAGATCCGCACGGCGTCCTTCCACCACTCCCAGCGGTTGTTGGAGCTCGCGCTCGTGAGGCGGCCGGAGTTCTGCGTCACCTCGACGGGATGGCTGAACTCGCGCACCCATGCACCGGGCCCGCCCGCCCTGATCGCGAAGCCGACAACGGAGAGCGCGAGGACGCCGCCGACCGCAAGGCCCGCCAGGCGCTCGAGGCGGTGCCGCTCCTCCGGCTTCTCTGGCTCGAGACGGCACGCCGCGACCACGCCCGCCACGACGGCGCCGGCACCGGCGACGAAGAAGATTGCGAAGAGCGCTCCGGCCTGCACACGCTGCGAGTGAGTCGCGGTCGAGCCGAGGTTGTGCGCCGAGAGCGCCCACGCCGAAAGCGCGAGCGCGGGCACTCCGGCGACCCCCACGGCCGTGACGCCCTCGAGCCGCTCAACCGAGAACGCGAGCCAGAGGGCGACGGCGACCGCGCCGACAACGACGCCTGTCCGCGAGTACGTGAGGAGCGTCGCGACGAGCCCGCCGTAGAGGAGCAGAGTCCCACCGATCCGCGCCGCGACCGGGCGGCCGCGAGGCGCAGAGATCCACAGCCCCAGGACGAGCCCGACATCGCCGAGCAGCGCCAGCGCGTTCGGGTAGCCGACAGGCTCGCGGAGACGGGAGCCGTAGCCGTGCTCGTCGTACGCGAAGAGCGCCGGGACGGCCCGGCCGAGCAGCGCCCAGCCGAGGACGAGCGCGAGCAGTCCCGAGAGGATCGCCGCAAGAACACGAGCGGATCGTGGGACGATCGCGCCAAGAAAGACGCCGGCAAGCGCGAACGCGAGGTACGCGAGACCGCGGTTGAAGCCATCCCAGGACCGGTCGGGGACGATCGACCAGGCGATCGAGGCGCCGCTCCAGGCTACGAGGCCGGCGAGGAGGCCGACGAACGCCCAGGCGCTGCGGCTGGCGGGGCGGCCGAGGGCACCTGCAAGCATCGTCGCGACGAGCGAGGCGGCGAGAAGCAGGGCCGCAGACGCGATCCAGAAGAGCCGCCCCTCGCTCACCCCGCCACCGAAGAGGAGCGCCCAGCCGAGAAGCCCGGCAACGGCGGCCGGGAGGATGCGCTCCGCGATCACCGCGGCCGGAACCGGAAGGAGACGCGCCCGCCGCTCGAGTGCACCTCGACCCGGAAGGGGGGGCGGGGCGACTCGATCCCGATCGCTTCGCCGGGACTGGCAGCAATCCGGGCCTGCACGCGCAAGATGTGCGCGCCACCGCCCGGCGACGGCGCGAGCGGCCCGATCTCGACCGTCGCCCCGGCGGTCGCGACGACCGTGACCCTTCCGCGGTCACCCGTCCACCTGGAGTAGGCGGCGAGGGGGTTCGCCGTGCCGTCGGCGAAGATGCCCTCCCTGGCCGCGGTGAGCCGGACCTCTCCGGCGCTCCGCCAGAGCTCGAGGTCGCCGCTCCGCGCGAGGCTCTTGCCGACGAGCTCAAAGCGAGAGCGGGCGACGACGTAGGGGGAACGCAGGCCTACTATCCTGCCGCTCGCCCAGTCGAGCGTCGTCGCGCGCTGCGGTAGCGGCGCGGGCTCCTGAAGGCCGAGGCTGACGACCCCGCGCAGGCTCCGGTTCCAGAACTCCGACTCCCATACGGGGACGAATTGCCGGTAGCTGCGACCGGCGAGCGTCTCGGGCTCGAACTCTGCCGTGTTCAGGAAGACGGCGTGAGCATCCCGCCCGATCGTGTCGTCGATCCAGGTTCGCTCAGGCAACCGGGCGGCGCGAGCTTCGGCGCGATAGGTGGAGGCAAGCGACGCGGAGGAGAGCAGCAGGAACATGGCGACCGACGCTAGGAGGCCGGGCGCGAAACGGCGGGGGAGGAACGCGAATCCCGCCGCTGCCGCCGCGGAGCCGCAGGCGACGAGCAGCCGGGCGTGTGGCCGGTGCGAGAACGGGACGAGCGCGAGCTCGTTACCGAGCAGGGCGGGCTCGCCGAAGAGCCGGTCGAGTGGCAGGACGAGGGCGAGGGCAAGCGCCGCCGCGGCCGCCGCGAGCCCCCACCCCCGCGCCGCGGCCCGCTCGGCCCAGAGGACGAGCGCGAGCAGTAGGAGGGGCGCGGCGTAGAACATGTAGCGCTCCTTGAGCCCGACAGGCATCCAGCTCGCCGAGACGCCTCCTAGAACAACCACGCAGGCGACTGCGGACGCGGCGACGAGCAGGAACGCCCGCTCGGCAGGCCTCGTCTCCCGCGCGCGCGGGAGACAGGCGGCGAGCGCGCAGGCCGGGACGACTCCGACCGAGAGCACGAGCTCGCCGAGGCTGTAGAGAAGCCACCGCACCTGACCTCCCGC
Organism: Gaiellales bacterium; assembly: GCA_038320185.1. Lineage (GTDB taxonomy): Bacteria > Actinomycetota > Thermoleophilia > Gaiellales > Gaiellaceae > JBBQDZ01. The sequence continues at coordinate 1,276 of JBBQDZ010000183.1, read as the reverse complement.
CGAGTAGTGCGAGTGGCGCACGCCCTCGTAGACGCCGAGCGCCAGCACGTGCTGGCCGGCCGCGACCTTCGCGAGGACGTAGGCGCAGGCGACGCCGGCGAGGAGCGCGGCGAACGGCCACCAGACGGTGAGGGCACGCCGGTCGCGCCGAAGCGCAGCGTCGGCGGCGACCGCGGAGCAGACGATCGGCACGAGCACGAGCCCTTGAACACGAGTCGCGCACGCGAGCGAAACGGCGGCGGCGACTAGGGCCTGGTGGCGCAGCGTCGGGCGCTCGAGAGCGAGCCCCGTCGCGAAGCAGGCCAGCAGGAAGGCGGGGAAGAACACCGTCTCCGTCATCAGCGTCCCCGTGAGCACGAATGCCGGGAGGCAGAGAGTCAGAGCCGCCGCTGCGACGGCGCCCCGGGCCGAGAGGAAGCGACGGCCCCAGAAGTAGACGGGCAGCGCACCGAGCGTCATCACGACTGCCCCGATCGCCTTCGCGAGCGCGTAGGTCGCAGGCAGCGAGCGTCCAAGCCAGGCAGGAGCGATCAGCGCCGGATAGACGTAGCTGACGGTGACCGCGTGCCCCCTCACCGAGAAACCGTGTCCGGCCGCGAGGTTCTTTGCCAGCTCGGAGTGGATGAGCTCGTCGACGAAGAGCCAGGGCGTCGCGACCTGCGTCGCCAGGAGTACCCGGGCGGTCGCAGCGGCCGCGATCAGGAGGGCGATGAGGAGGTGCGCGCGGGTTGCGCTCAGCCGGCCGAAGCTAGCAGAGCCCTCCACGAGCACCGCTGCTCGGCCGCCTCACTACCGCCGGGAGACCGACTCCCGCCCCGGGGGGTGGTGATCGCGACAGCCACACCCCCGGGGACACCGGCTGGACAGCAGGGCCTACGAGCCGAGCAGGCGCAGCACCTGGCCGCCGCCGAACGTCCTGCCGTAGTCGGTGATGTAGAAGGCTCCGTGGCACCAACGCAGACGGAGGTCGGGCGGGTGGTCACGCCGACTCGCCGGGAGCCGCCTCCTTTCCCGCGGTTCCGGGCTCGGTCGCCGCGGGCCTCTCCTCGGGATCGGCGAGCCCCGTCGCCGCCGATTCGTAGGAGTGGACGACGACGCCCGAGCTGAACGGCTTCGTCTCGACAAGCCGGAAAACGGTCTTGTCGGTCGTGTCGGCGAACAGGCGCTTCCCGCTCCCGAGGACGACGGGGAAGATCATCAGCCGGTACTCGTCCACGAGGCCATGCTGCATCAACCCGCGTACGAGCTCCGCGCTGCCGCCGATCAGGATGTCCTG
>JBBQDZ010000182.1:0-4356 GCA_038320185.1 Gaiellales bacterium | reverse complement strand
GTCCTGCTCTTTTTCGTCATTACCTTCGCGACGTACGTCCTCTACTTCGTCCTCCCGACGCAGCGGGAGATCTTCGTCCGGCGCACCGAGGCGAATCCGGACGAGGTCAGGCAGTCGCTGCAGATCCACGGCCCGGTCTATCAGGAGTACGCGACCTTCGTCTGGAACATCGTCCGCCACGGCTTCCTCGGCCGCTCGTTCGTGAACCGCGAGGCGGTGACGCAGGTGATCCGGGACGCCGCCCCGATCACGGCCTCGCTCGTCTTCGGCGGCGCGCTGATCTGGCTTCTCGTCGCGATCCCCGTCGGCGTTCTCTCCGCGCTGCGAGCGCGCTCGCTCTTAGACAGGGGGATGATGATCCTCGTTCTCCTCGGGCTCTCGGCGCATCCGGTCTGGATCGGCCTGATGCTGTCCTACTTCCTCGGCTTCAAGCTCCACCTGATGCCCCTCGGACGGTACTGCTCGGTCTTCCACCCGACCGGCGACTGCGGCGGCCCAGTGCAGTGGGCCTACCACATGACCCTCCCGTGGATCACGTATTCGTGCTACTTCGCGGCCGTCTACGCACGGATGATCCGGGCCACCGTGATCGAGTCCCTCGACGAGGACTACGTCCGGACCGCCCGCGCGAAGGGTGCGTCGGAGCGGAAGGTGCTGCGCAGGCACGTCCTGCGAAACGCCCTGCTCCCGGTGCTGACGATGCTCGGGATGGACCTCGGGATCGCCTTCGGGGGCGCTCTCTTCGTCGAGACCGCCTTCGGGCTGAACGGCCTTGGGCGAACGGTCGTGCTCGCGTTACGCCGTCAGGACCTGCCGGTGATCCTGGGGGTGACGGTTTGCACCACCGTCGCAATTCTCGTCTTCAACCTCCTGGCGGACATCCTCTACGCCTGGCTCGATCCGCGGATCGGCATCCGTCAGGGAGGGGGTCTGCACGACCCCTCGCCGGAGGTGCCCTCGCGCCCTCAGACGCTCGTCGTTCCCAGCCAGGGCGCCCAGACCTTCTCGTAGTACGAGCGCGACCGGGCCCCGACGACCGTCTCCCGTGCGGCGCCCCCCTCGAAGAGAATCGCTGTCGGGATCGAGAGGATGCCGAAACGCGAAGCGGAGATCGGATGCTCGTCGATGTCGAGCTTGACGAAGGCGATGTGGCCCCCGTGCTCGCGCTCGAGCTGCGTCAGGATCGGCTCGACCGCCTTACAGGGTCCGCACCAGGGTGCCCAGAAGTCGACGACCACCGGGCGATCGGCGTCTAGAACGTCTCGCGCGAAGCTGTCGTCGGTCACCTCGACCATGTCGGCGAGGGTAGCAGCGGCGGTCGTCGTGGCTTGTCCTTGCCGGACAGGTCCGGGGGCCTGTCCCCCAGACCTGTCGCATCGAGCCCTGTCCGAGGGGCGGCCCCTCGGCTGTCCCGGCTACAGCCGGCCGCGGGCGGCGGCGAGGCGGAGAGCCGGCACCTTCCACATCGCTTCGGCGACGATCCCACGGCTCATCTTCGAGTGTCCCGCCTCGCGGTCGGCGAACGTGATCGGCACCTCCACAACGCGAAATCCCGCCCGGAGCGCGCGGTAGGTCGTCTCGATCTGGAACGCGTAGCCCTTCGAGGAGATCGAGCCCAGGTCGATCGTCTCGAGCACTCGCGCTCGGAAGCACTTGAACCCGCCGGTCAGGTCGTGCACCGGCACGCCGAGCACGCCGCGGGCATACAGCGAGCCCCCGGTAGAGACGATCCTGCGGACAAGGCCCCAGTTGGAGACGCCGCCGCCCGGCACGTAGCGCGACCCGAGGACGAGATCCGCCGCCGCGGCCGCCTCGATCAGGCGTGGCACGTCCGCCGGGTCGTGCGAGAAGTCGCAGTCCATCTCGAGGATGAGCTCCGCGCCGGCCTCGAGTGCGCGGCGGAAGCCGGCGAGGTAGGCGGGGCCGAGGCCCTCCTTCCGCGGCCGGTGGAGGACTTCGGCGTAGTCGAGCTCCGCGCACAGGCGGTCGGCGATCTCGCCCGTCCCGTCGGGCGAGCCGTCGTCGATCACGAGCACCCGGACGCCGTGGCTCCCGAGCGCCTGCACCATCGGCTCGAGGTTCTCGCGCTCGTTGTAGGTGGGAAGGCAGACGAGGGCATCCATGAGATGAGCTCTCCCGAGCCGACGGCGGGCCGAGCCGGGCTCCCCGCGAGCGTAGCTGGGTTCCCCCGTGCTGCTCGTATCATCGTTTCGGTGGTGAAGGCGCTTCCGCGGAACCCGGACGTGGCGGAGCAGTTCGAGCTTCTCGCGGACCTCCTGGAGCTGGAAGGCGCCGAGCCATTCCGTGTGCTCGCGTACCGTCGCGCGGCGGCGCGCATCCGCGAGACCGGTGGGTCGATCGCGCAGCTCGCTCTCGATGGGCACGCCAAGGATCTCCAGGGCATCGGCAAGACGATCGAGGGCAAGATCGTCCAGATCGTCGAGGGCGGCGAAATCGAGGCGCTCGCGAAGCGCAAGGGTCTGGTGCCGCCCGACGTGATCTCGTTCATGCGCCTGCCCGGCCTTGGGCCGAAGACCGCCAAGCGCATCTGGCGCGACCTCGGCGTCTCGACCCTCGATGGCCTGCGGCAGGCGGCGCAGGAACAGCGGCTGCGGGGTCTCACGGGCCTCGGCGCGAAGACCGAGGAGAACGTGCTTCGCGCGCTCGCGGCACCGCCGGTGGAGACCGACCGCAAGCTCCTCGGCCGCGCCCTGCCGGCACTCCAGGCGGTCGTTTCGGTGCTCGCGGAGCATCCGAGCGTGGACCGGGTCTCGGAGGCAGGGAGCGCGCGCCGCCGGCGCGAGACTGTGCGCGATCTCGACATCATCGCCACCTCCTCCGATCCAGGGGTGCTGACCGACTACTTCACGAAGCTCAGCTGGGTCGACGAGATCGCGGCCAAGGGGCCGACGAAGGCGACCGTCGTCTCGAACGAGGGCCTTCGCTTCGACCTCCGGGTCGTGCCGCCCGAGTGCTACGGCAACCTCCTCCAGCACTTCACCGGCTCGAAGGAGCACAATCTCGCGCTGCGCGAGGACGCCGTCCGGCGCGGGCTCTCGGTCTCCGAGTACGGCGTCCAGGACGTCGACTCGGGCGCGCTCTTCACCGCGGCGGACGAGGCCGAGCTCTACGGCCGGCTCGGCTACTCGTTCATCCCGCCGGAGCTGCGCGAGAACGGCGGTGAGCTCCAGGCGGCGCGTCGCGGGGAGCTCCCCGAGCTCGTCGAGCTCTCGGATCTCCGCGGCGACCTCCACTCCCATTCCACCTGGTCGGCCGACGGCAGGAACTCGATCGAGGAGATGGCTCTCGCTGCGCGCGACCGCGGCTATTCCTACCTCGCCGTCACGGATCACTCGCACTACCTGCGCGAGGGCCGGATCGAGGCACAGACGGAGGAGATCGACGCCCTGAACGAGCGTCTCGCGCCGTTCCTGCTCCTGAAGGGGGTCGAGGTCAACATTCGCGCGGACGGCTCGCTCGACCTCGACGAAGCGACCCTCGCGGCGCGCGACTGGGTGGTCGCTTCCCTCCACACGAGCTTCGACCGCTCACCGACGGAGCGGATCCTCGCCGCGATGGATCACCCGCATGTCGACTGCATCGGCCATCCGACGGCGCGGAAGATCGGACGCCGCCCCGGCGCCGACCTCGACCTGGAGCGGGTGGTCGAGCGAGCGCTCTCGACCGGCACCTTCCTCGAGCTCAACTCCCAGCCCGACCGGCTCGACCTGCGGGACGCGCACGCGCGCCTGGCCGCGGAGGCCGGGGTGAGGGTGCCGATCTCGAGCGATGCCCACCGGACCGATGCGCTTGCGTTCGCGGAACTCGGCGTCGGGCAGGCGCGGCGGGCGTGGCTGACGAGAGAGCAGGTTCTGAACACTCGCTCCTGGCCGCAGCTCCGCCGGCTCCTGAAGCGGCCGTGAGTTCGGTGCTACCGACCTCCGACGAGGATGGAGTCATGAGTTTCCGCGCCGACGGCGCCGCAGCGCTCGACTGGGCCGCCGCCTACCTCGATCGCGTCGCTGGGCTCCCGGTGCTCGCGCGGGTCGAACCCGGCGAGATCCGGGGGCGGCTCCCGGAGTCGGCACCCGAGCGGGGCGAGCCCTTCGCCGCCGTGCTCCGCGACCTGGACGAGCTGCTCCTTCCGGGGATCACCCACTGGAACCATCCACGCTTCTTCGCCTACTTCGCGAACACGGGGTCCGAGCCGGGCATCCTCGCGGAGCTCCTGATCGCCACATTGAACGTGAACGCCATGGTCTGGGGCACCTCCCCGGCGGCAACCGAGCTCGAGCAGGTGACGCTGCGCTGGCTCGCCGGGCTGCTCGGTCTTCCCGAAGACTGGCACGGCCACCT
>JBBQDZ010000181.1:0-4395 GCA_038320185.1 Gaiellales bacterium | reverse complement strand
CTCGCGAAGCGTTGTCGGCACGAGCGCGAGCACCTCCATCGTCGCCCGCGCAACCAGCGGCAGCATGATGATCGCGAGCGCCACCGAGCCGGCATAGCCGCTCTGCCTGTGGCTGACGACGAGGAGCGCGAAGACGAAGATGCCGATCACGATCGACGGCACGCCGTTCAGGACGTCGAGCGTGACCCGGACGACCCGGCCGACGGTCGGCCGCGCGAACTCCGTCACGTAGACCGCGACGAGCACCCCCACAGGCAGCGCCAAGACCGTCGCCATCGCAACCAGGAGTCCCGTGCCGACGAGAGCGTTTGCGATGCCGCCGCCCGCCTGGCCGAAGTACACGGGCCCCTTCGTAAAGAAGTCCCAAGAGAGCGCCGGGACGCCCTTGACGAGGACAGAGCCGACGAGGAGCGCGAGGACGCCGATCGCGGCCAGCGAGGCAAGGGTGGCAGAGCCCTCCATCAGGCGGTTGACGCGCTTGCGGCGGCGAACGCGGCCGGTCGCCCGCAGGCTTGGAGCCCGCTCGGTGAGCTCCATCAGCTTCCTCCCGTCCTCTGGAACTCGAACCGGCTGACGATGATCTGCGCGCCGACGTTCAGGATCAGCGTGAAGACGAGCAGGATCGCGGCGAGGTAGACGAGCGAGGATATTTGGAGGTTCGAGACCGCGCCCTGGTACTGGCTTGCGATCCGGCTGGCCAGCGTGTCGCCACTCGCGAAGAAGGAGACGTGGATCCCGGTCGACGCTCCGATCACCTGCGTGACCGCGATCGCCTCGCCGACGGCGCGGCCGAGCCCGAGAACGAGCGCGGCGACGACGCCTCCGCGCGTGTACGGAAGGACGACTCCGCGAACCATCTCCCAGCGCGTGAGCCCGAGGCCGAGCGCCCCCTCCTCGATCTCACGCGGGACGCTCAGAAAGAGCTCGCGACTGATGCTCGAGGAGATCGGGACGATCATGATCGTCAGCACGATGATCGCCGGCAGCTGGCCCGCCTGCTGCGGGTCGCCGCTGAAGATCGGCAGGAAGCCGAAAGCCGAGTGGAGCGCCGGCTCCAGGTGGTGTTGCACGAACGGACCGAGGACGAGGATGCCCCACAGGCCGATGACGACGCTCGGAACGGCTGCGAGCATCTCGACGAGGGACCCGACGATGCCGCGCACCCCCCGCGGCGCCAGCTCGCTCAGATAGAGCCCGATCGCGATCGAGACGGGCGCCGCGATCAGGAGCGCGACGAAGGAGGTGACGGCCGTGCCGTAGATGAAGTCGAGCGCCCCGAAGTTCTCGTGAATCGGGTCCCAGGTTTGATGGACGAGGAACGAGAGCCCGTACGTCGTGATCGCAGGCCAGGCCTGCACGAAGACCTTGTAGGCGAGCAGGCCGACGAGCGCGAGCGTGCCGGCCGCCGCCCCGCCGGTGAGCACGTACAGGGCGGTGTCGCCGACGCGGCCGCCAAACCGGCGGCGCCGCCGGAGTCCCGCCACAGGCCGGCGCACCGAGGAGGCTTCCACGCGGCGCAGGATGCCACCGGGCGACGCCCCCTCCGCCTCCGTCACCAAACCGTTACCAGACGTTCACGCCCTGTGATCCCTGCGCAGGTCGGGGCGACGTGACACTCTCCGCCATGGACACCGCTGTGGCCCCGACCCGGATAGCCGTCGAGACCTCTGCCTCGCTCGCTCCTGCACACGCGCGCGAGACGGTTTTCGACGTCCGCGACCTAAGCGTCGCCTACGGCGGCTCGATCGCCGTGCGCGATGTCACGCTCGAGGTCTACCGCAACCTCGTCACCGCCGTGATCGGCCCCTCTGGCTGCGGGAAGAGCACTTTCATCCGCTGCTTCAACCGGATGAACGAGCTCGTCCCGAACGTGACCGTCGACGGGCACGTTCTGTACCACGGCGTCGACCTCTACGCCCGGGACGTCGATCCGATCGAGGTGCGGCGGCGGATCGGGATGGTCTTCCAGCGGCCGAACCCGTTCCCGAAGTCGATTTACGACAACATCGCGTTCGGCCTGCGCGTGCTCGGGATGAAGGACGACCTCGATGGCCGCGTCGAGCGCGCCCTGCAGGGTGCGGCGCTCTGGGATGAGGTCAAAGACCGCCTGAAGACGAGCGCTCTCCGACTCTCCGGAGGCCAGCAGCAGCGCCTCTGCATCGCCCGTGCGCTCGCGGTCGAGCCAGAGGTGATCCTCCTCGACGAGCCCGCTTCCGCGCTCGACCCGATCGCGACCGCCGCGATCGAGGACCTGATGCACGAGCTGAAGAAGGAGTACACGCTCGTGATCGTCACGCACAACATGCAACAGGCGGCGCGGGTCGCCGACCTGACCGCGTTCTTCAGCCTCGAGGTCGAGAACGGAAATCGCCACGGCATCCTCGTCGAGTACGACGAGACGGCGAAGATCTTCACGCAGCCGGGCGACAAGCGAACCGAGGACTACGTCACCGGGCGCTTCGGATGAGCCCCCTCACGCTCCCGGGTCGTCGCTGCTGGCGCAGGGCCGCAGGGGATGGTGCGAGCAGCACAGACCCGGAGAGCCATGCGTCAGCAGCGGCGGCAGTCTTTCGGCGGAGGCCGGCTCCGCCGGCCGCAGGCGAAAGGCGGCCGGGAGCGTGAGAGTGACCTTCCAAGAGGAGCTGTCGCAGCTCGAGGCGACGCTGCTCGAGGAGGGCGAGCTCGTGCGCCGGGCTCTGCGGGGCGCGGTCAAGGCCGTCGTCGGGGGCGATGCCGACCTCGCCGACGAGGTGATTGAGTTCGACGACGAGGTCGACAGGCAGTACGTCGGGATCCAGCACGGGATCGAGTCGCTGCTCGCCCGGCAGACGCCGGTTGCGGTCGACCTGCGGCTCGTGCTCGCGATGCTGCACATCAACCTTCACCTCGAGCGGATGGCCGACTACTGCGTCACGATCGCGAAGCTCGTGAAGCTGACCGAGGGACTGCGCGGCGAACCGCGTCTCCTGGAAGCCTTCGAGGAGATGGGCGAGCGCGCCGAGGAGATGCTCCGCGTTGCCCTGAACTCGTTCTCAGCCCGGAACGTCGCCCGAGCGGAGTCGCTCGTCGAGCTCGACGAGCTGATCGACCGAGCAAACCGGCGCGCCGTCGAGCAGGTGCTCGCGCTCGGGGGAGACCTGAGCCTGCACGAGTGGAGCCTGCGGATGCTCGTCGTCTCGCGCTGCCTGGAGCGGATCGGCGACCACGCCGTCGACATCGGCGAGCAGACCGCCTACCTCGTCACCGCCGAGTTCCGCGAGTTCACGGATGCGTCACACCCCGAGAACGCCGGCCGCCCGAGCCCGTAGGATGCGGTCGTGCCGCGGAACCGGCTCCTGACACTCGCAGCGGTCGTGCTGGCGATCGCGCTGATCGTCGTCGCGGCGATCTACTGGGCGGAGCCTGCCCGGTCGTTGCCTTCCTTCTTCCCGGGCCACGAGAAGGGCTCCGGTCACCACCACGTCAAGCACGGCATCGCGGCCTTCCTCCTCGGCCTCGCCGTGCTCGCCTTCGCCTGGTTCCGGAGCGGCGATCCGGCGCGGCGCGGCGCCGCTCGCGCGTAGGCTCCCGCCCGGCGTGCTGATCTCCTACGGACAAGCCGTCGTGCTCGGCCTGCTCCAGGGCTTCGCCGAGCTCTTCCCGATCTCGAGTCTCGGGCACAGCGTGATCGCCCCGCGGCTGCTCGGCTGGCACATCCACCAGAACGACAAGTTCTTCGTCACCTTCCTCGTCGCAACTCACCTGGCTACGGCGATCGTCCTGCTCGGCTTCTTCCGGCGCGACTGGGCGCGCATCCTCAAGGGCCTCGGGCGCTCGATCCGGGACCGCCAGATCGCACCTGACGACACCGACGCCAAGCTCGCCTGGTTGCTCGTCGTCGGCACGATCCCCGCCGGCATCCTCGGCCTGCTGCTCGAGCACCCGCTCCGCCACGCGTTCGCGTCCGCACGATCGGCGGCCTTCTTCCTGATCCTCAACGGCTTCCTGCTCTACGGCGCCGAGCGGCTCCGTCGACGAGCGCCCGCCCATGAGCAAGGCGACCCGGACGGCCGCATCGCCCGCCGCCTCGGCTGGCGCGACTCCGTCCTCGTCGGCGGCGCGCAGGCTCTTGCACTGATTCCCGGCTTCTCACGCTCGGGCGCGACCATGGGAGGGGGCCTTCTCGCAGGCCTCTCGAACGAGGACGCAGCACGCTTCGCGTTCCTGCTCGCGACGCCGATCATCGGGGCGGCCGCTCTCCTCAAGCTGCCGGAGCTCTTCGGCCCGGCCGGCAACGGCATCCGCGGGCCTGCGCTCGTCGGCTCGCTCTGTTCGGCGGTGACGGCCTACTTCTCGGTGCGCTTCCTGATGCGCTTCTTCGAGACGAACCGGCTCGATCCCTTCGCGGTCTACTGC
>JBBQDZ010000180.1:0-4433 GCA_038320185.1 Gaiellales bacterium | reverse complement strand
CAGCCGGAGCTGCGCGGCGAGCTCCAGGGCATCCAGTGGCTCGGCTTCGCGCTCACCGAGGCGGTCGTCTTCTACGGCCTGATCGGCGGCCTGCTCGCGTACGTCCTCATCTGAGATGACGCTCGTCGCCTCATCGGGTCTGATCAAGGTCGTCCCGGGCCTGATGATCTGGACCCTCGTCGCGTTCGGACTGACCTTCTTCGTTCTGCGCCGCTACGCGTTCGGGCCGATCCAGAAGCTGATCGATGAGCGGCGGGAGCGGATCCGGCAGTCGATCGAGGAGGCCGACCACGCCCGCGAGGAGGCACGCAAGCTGCTCGAGGAGCACCGGAGCCTGATCGCACAGGCCCGCGGCGACGCGGAGCAGATCCTCGCCGAGGCGCGGAAGGTCTCGGAGTCGCAGCGCGAGCGCGTGCGCGAGGAGACCGAGGCCGACCGGCAGCGGCGCCTCGAGGACACCCGCCGCCAGATCGAGGCGGAGACACACCGCGCGCTCGAGCTGATCCGCGGGGAGGTGGCCGAGCTGACGCTGATCGCGACGCAGAGGGTCACGGGCAAGGTCCTCGACCGCGAAGATCAGCGCCGCCTGATCGACGAGGCTGTCGCAGGCCTCGACTTCTCGGCTCTCGAGCGGGCCGAGGCCAGGTAGCCGCTTGGCGGTCGTCGAACGGATCTACGCGAAGGCGCTCTACGACGCTGCTCGCGGCAAGGGACGCCTGGCCGAGGTACGGGCGGAGCTCGCTGACTTCGACGCGTCGGTGCAAGAGGTACCCGAGCTGCGTGCGCTCCTTCGCAATCCGCAGCTCGACCCGCGCGTCAAGGCGAGCGCGCTCGAGGAGATCCTCGGTGAGGGCGACGTGATCTTCCGTAACTTCGTCCGGCTGCTCGCGGAGAAGGGCCGGATCGCAGCGCTCCACGAGGTGGCGCGCGAGTTCGAGCGCCTCATCGCCCGCGACGAGCGGCGGCTCGAGGTCGAGCTGACGACGGCCTTCGAGCTCTCGGACGAGGAGGCGGGTCGGATCGTGTCGCAGATCGAGCAGGCTTCCGGGCGGCGGGTGGACGCGACGCGCAAGGTCGACCCGAGGCTCATCGGCGGCGTCGTCCTTCAGGCCGGGTCGCTCCGGGTCGACGCGAGCGTCAGCGGGCGCATCGAGCGGCTGCGCCGCGAGCTGATCTCGGGCAGCCGCGCGTGATCACACCCCAGGCAGTTCCTAGAAGAAGGAGACTTTCGTGAAGCTGCGCCCCGAAGAGATCACCTCGATCCTGCGCCGTCGGATCGAGGAGTACGACGTTCAGACAGACCTTGCGGAGGTCGGCACCGTCCTGCAGATCGGTGACGGCATCGCCCGCATCTACGGCCTCGAGAACGCCGTCTCGATGGAGATGCTCGAGCTCGAGCACGGCGTCACCGGCCTTGCCTTCAACCTCGAGGAGGACAACGTCGGCACCGCCCTCTTCGGCGAGTGGGAGAAGGTGAAGGAGGGTCAGCCCGTCCGCCGCAGCGGGCGTGTCGCGAGCGTCCCGGTCGGCGAGGCGTTGATCGGCCGGGTGGTCAACCCGCTTGGTCAGCCGCTGGACGGCGGCGGTGCGATCGAAGCCACGGAGACCAGGCCGCTCGAGTTCAAGGCGCCGGGCGTCGTCGATCGTCAGCCGGTGAAGGAGCCACTTCAGACAGGCCTGAAGGCGATCGACTCGATGATCCCGATCGGCCGCGGCCAGCGCGAGCTCGTAATCGGTGACCGCTCGACCGGCAAGACCGCGATCCTCGTCGACACGATCCTGAATCAGCGCGGCCAGGACGTGATCTGCATCTACGTCGCGATCGGCCAAAAGGCCTCCACGGTCGCGCAAGTCTACGAGCGCCTGAAGGACGCAGGCGCGATGGACTACACGATCATCGTGACAGCCCCGGCGCACGAGGCCGCGCCCATCAAATGGATGGCGCCATTTGCCGGTTGTGCGATGGGCGAGCACTTCCTCTTCAACGGCCGCCACGCGCTCTGTGTCTACGACGACCTCTCGAAGCACGCCGACGCGTACAGGCAGATGTCCCTGCTCTTGCGCCGCCCGCCTGGCCGCGAGGCCTTCCCGGGCGACGTCTTCTATCTGCACTCGCGGCTGCTCGAGCGGGCCTGCAAACTGAACGACGAGCTCGGCGGCGGCTCGCTGACCGCGCTGCCGGTGATCGAGACCCAGGCGGGCGACGTGTCGGCGTACATTCCGACCAACGTGATCTCGATCACGGACGGTCAGATCTTCCTCGAGTCCGACCTCTTCTTCTCGGGCGTGCGGCCGGCCATCAACGTGGGCATCTCCGTCTCCCGCGTGGGCGGGAACGCCCAGACCAAGGCCATGAAGTCGGTGGCCGGCCGGCTGCGTCTCGATCTGGCTCAGTACCGCGAGCTCGAGGCGTTCGCCCAGTTCGGCTCCGAGCTCGACCTCCAGACTCAACGGACGCTCGCCCGGGGCGAGCGGATGGTCGCGACGCTCAATCAGCCGCAGTACCAGCCGTGGCCGGTCGAGGAGCAGGTCGTCGCGATCTTCGCCGGCATCCACGGCTACCTCGACGAGGTGCCCGTGGCCCAGGTACCTCGCTTCCAGGACGAGCTCCGCGAGCACCTGCGGGCGGAGAAGGGTGTCTACGAGAAGATCCGGGAGGAGAAGACGCTCTCGGACGAGACGGCTGAGAAGCTCAACGCCGAGCTCAAGCGCTTCGTCAACGGCTTCAACGTGCAGCAGGAGCAGAGCCTCGTCAGTGGGTAGACCGGCGACGTTCACCGGTTTCTGGCCCGCGATGAGACGGTGCCATGCCGCGTCCTCGGTCGCCCCCATTGGCCGCGCAATGGAGGCTCCCTGCGTCCTTGCCTGGCTTGCTCCTCGCGACCCAGGATTCCGGCAACGCCACCAGTCCAGCCCGTACTAGATGGCCTCGGTTCAAGACCTCAAGCGGCGGATCCGGTCGATCCGCAACACGCGCAAGATCACGAAGGCGATGGAGCTCGTCGCGAGCGCACGGCTGCGCCGGGCTCAGGCCCGGATCGAGGCCATGCGCCCCTACGCCGACCGGATGCAGGAGCTGATGGTCGGAACCGCGCGCGCCAGCAGTTCCGTCCGGGGACTCCCGCTTCTCCAGCGACGTGAGGTGCGGCGGGTGGCGATTGTGCCGTTCACCGGCGACCGCGGCCTCGCGGGGCCGTTCAACGCGCAGATCATCCGCGCGTCGCTCGCGCTCGAACGCTCGCTGAGCGCCGAGGGCAAGGACGTTCGCTGGTTCGTCGCGGGCAAGAAGGGTCGCTCGACGCTCACCTTTCGCCGCTACACCGTCGAACAGGCCTGGACGGGATTCTCCGATCAGCCCTCCTATGCCGACGCGCAGGCCATTGCACACCGGCTCGCGCAGCTCTACGCGGAAGGCGAGGTCGACCGCGTCGTCGTGGTTTACAACAACTTCGTCTCGCCTCTAGTCCAGCGGGTCGTCGAGCAGGACGTGCTCCCGATACCCGAGCGCGTCTTCGAGGCCGAGGACGAAGCCGCCGAAACGGCGGTGCGGGGCGACTTCATCTACGAGCCGGAGCCGGAACAGATCCTGGAGCGGCTGCTTCCCGTCTACCTCGAGACCGAGCTCTACCGGGCGCTCCTGGAGTCCGCTGCCTCCGAGCAGGGCGCGCGGATGACCGCCATGCGGAATGCCTCCAAGAACGCCGGCGAGCTGATCGATACGCTGACGCTCCAGATGAACCGCGCCCGGCAGGCCGAGATCACCCAGGAGATCCTGGAGGTCGTTGCTGGCGCCGATGCCCTGAGCGGGTAGGGCCCACAGCGGAGCGTTTTCTGCGAGGCGCCGCGGCCGCGGCGGGCGACGACCGCAGGCCTTCAGACGGACCGCATCCACGCGGAGACCGGAAAATCCTGGTGGCCGCTGACCATCGCGTTCGCGGGCGATGGGTCACTCGAGCTGGAAGCGCGCGGCGACGTCTCCGGCTTCGTGGCCGCCTTCGAGCGGCACAGGAACATGCACGCAAACCTAGGGCGCGACTACCTCGAGTGCGACGAGAGGAACCCGAGCAGCATCCTGCTCGCTCTCCCCTTGAATGGCGCGTCGTAGAGCAAGTCCCAGCCGTGCCACGAGCCGGGGTACACCGCGAGCCGTTTGTCCTTCGAGCCCTCTTCGCGCACGAGCGCCCGGGCCTGCGGGGCGGTCAGGTACCGATCGGTCGTCGAGGTCATGACGAGCAGCGGGACGCGCAGACGTGGGGCGAGGCGGAGTGGATGGAGCGGCGTGCCGGAGAAGTCGGTCTCCCCGGACAGGCTGATCACGCCCGCAACCCACGGGAGGCGGGTACTTGCGACGATCGCTGCGGCACCGCCGAGGGAGGCGCCGACGAGGAAGACGTGCTTCGCTCCGCGCCGGCGCAACTCGCTCGCCGCGCCGG
>JBBQDZ010000179.1:0-4447 GCA_038320185.1 Gaiellales bacterium | reverse complement strand
CCCCCGGCTATCTGCTCGAGCTCGGGCGGGACGAGCTCGACCGCGACCGCTTCGAGCGTCTGGTCGACGACGCGCGCTGGGCGGGTCGAACCGGCGACTTCGCGACGGCGGCCGATCTTCTGGAGCAGGCGCTCGCACTCTGGCGCGGGGAGGCGCTCGCCGACTTCGCCTACGAGGCGTGGGCTCAGGCCGAAGCCCTGCGCCTCGAGGAACTCCGCCTCGCGGCCCTGGAGGAGCGCGCCGAGGCGCGGCTCGAGCTCGGCCAGGCGGCGGAGCTCGTGGGTGAGCTCAGCGCTCTCGTGGCGGACCACCCGCTGCGGGAGCGCCTCCAGGGCCAGCTGATGCTCGCGCTGTACCGCGCCGGTCGGCAGGCGGAGGCACTCGAAACCTACCGCGAGGCGCGGCTCGCGCTCGTCGAGGGGCTGGGGATCGAGCCCGGCGAGGAGCTGCAGTGGCTCGAGCAGGCGATTCTGAGGCAGGAGCCCGAGCTCTCGCCGCGCCGGCAGGTGACCTCGAACCTTCCGGCCCCGACGACGACTCTCGTCGGACGCAGGCGGGAACGAGAAGAGTTGCGAGACCTTCTCGCCCGCGACGACATCCGCCTCCTCACCCTCACGGGCCCTGGCGGAGTGGGGAAGACGCGTCTGGCGCTCGAGGTCGCGGGCGAGAGTCTCGGGCAATTTCCCGGCGGGGTGCTCTTCGTCCCACTGGCTGGGGTGGAGCAGGAGGGCTTCGTGCTGTCGGCGTTCGCCGAGGCGATCGGCGTCAAGGAGGCAGCCGGGGAGCCGCTCGTCGAGCGGGTGAAGGCCTCCCTCGCGGATCGCAGGCTCCTGCTCCTCGCCGACAACCTCGAGCACCTGCTGGACGCTGCCCCGCTGATCGCCGACCTGATCGCGGCGGCGCCGAGGCTCAAGCTCCTGGTCACGAGCCGAGCCCCGCTGCGGGTGTCGACGGAGGTGGAGTACCCCGTTTCGCCGCTCGCCGTCCCCGCCCGGGGCGGTGGGCTCGATCGCGACGAGCTGTCGGGCTACGACGCCGTCGCTCTGCTCGTCGAACGGGCGCGGCGCGTCCGCCCCGACTTCGCCGTGACCGAGGAGAGCATCGAGGACGTCGTAGAGATCTGCGCGCGGCTCGACGGGCTGCCACTCGCGATCGAGCTCGCCGCCGCTCGGCTCCGGGTCCTCACGACGACCGGACTGCTCGCGCGGCTCGACCGCCGCCTGCCGATCCTCACCGGCGGTCCCAAGGACGTTCCGCTGCGACAGCAGACTCTGCGCGGGACGATCGACTGGAGCTACGGCCTCCTGCGCGGCGACGACCAGATGCTGCTCGCCTCGCTGGCGGTCTTCGCGGGCGGCTGCACGGCCGAGAGCGCCGAGGCTGTCTTCTCCGCACCGGACGGCGAGGTCCTCGAGGGGCTGACGAGGCTGCTCGACAACAATCTGCTCCGGCTCGAGGGAGACACGGAGCCGCGGTTCGGGATGCTCGACACGATCCACGAGTACGCGCTCGAGCAGCTTGCAGCCTCGGGCCGGGAGGCCGCCTGCCGTGATCGCCACGCTCGGCACTTCGCCGAACTTGCAGAGCGCTACGAGGAGTCTCTGCGTGGCGGCGATCAGGCGCCGGCTCTCGAGCTCGTCGCGCAGGAGGACGAGAACCTGCGCGCGGCGCTCGCATGGGCGACGCAGACCAAGAACGCGCGCATCGCCTTGCGGTTGACGGGCGCCGCGTGGCGCTTCTGGTGGGTTCGCGGCCACCTCAGCCAGGCGCGGCAGATGCTGGAGTGCACGCTGGAGCTCCCGGCAGCCGAGGGCGCGGTCGACGCGCGGGCGAAGACGCTCGAGGGCGCCGCCGCGGTCGCATGGGGGCTCGGAGACGCGGCAGCCGCCAGGGCGTTCGCGCAGGAAGGCCTCGAGCTCTTCCGCCGGGTCGACGACCGCCGGGGCATAGCTCGGCTGCTGAACCACCTCGGGCTCTCGGCGCAGGAACAGCACGAGTACGCGGAGGCGCGGTCGCACTTCGAAGAGAGCGGCGCCCTCGCCCGAGAGCTCGGCAACGAGCGAGGCACGGCGGTCGCGCTTGTCAATCTCGGCGGCCTCGCGCTGATTCAGGGGGATTTCGATCGCGCCTGGGAGGCCTGCGAGGAGAGCCTCGCGCTGCACCTTCGAGCGCAGAGTGAGGACGGCGCCGCGATCTCGCTCCTCAACCTGGGCTTTGCAGCTCTGAAGCAGGGGCACGAGCGTGAGGCGGTCGAGCGGCTCGAGGAGAGCCTCGGCCTCTTCCGGAGGCTCGGGTTCCGCGAGTACGTCTCGTTCGCGCTCGAGGGACTGGCGGCGGCGGCCGTCGAGGCCGGCGAGACGGAGCGCGCGGCCGGACTGCTCGGCGAGGCCGAGCACCTGCGAGAGCTAACCGGCGGCTCGCTCGGCCCGTTCGAGCGGCGTCTGCACGATGGCACGTCGGCTCTTGTTCGCGGCGCTCTCGACTCGAATTCGCTCGATGCAGCGTGGCGGGCAGGCGCGAAGCGCGCGGCGACGGGGGCGATCGGCTAGCGAGAGTGCCGCGCCCGGGAACGAGCTCGAGCCAACGAGCGGCTCGAGCTCGCAGAGCTTCAGCCTCCGACGGAGCCTCGACTTGCGGCTCCAGGTAACGCCGGCGTCAGAAGAGCAACCAGAGTGCTACGGGCCTCCGCGGACGTAGATCACCTGGCCGCTGACGAAGGATGCGTCCTCGCTGCACAGGAAGGCGATTACCGAGGCGAGATCCTCGGGGTAGCCAACCCGCCGCAGCGGGATCTGCTCCTTCGCGAGCTCCTGGAACTGCTCGAACTCGAGGCCCACACGCTTCGCCGTCGCCTCGGTCATCCGCGTGACGACGAACCCGGGTGCGACGCAGTTGACGTTGATGTTGAAGGGCCCGAGCTCGATCGCGAGCGACCGGGCCATGCCTTGGATTCCCGCCTTCGCGGCGGCGTAGTTCGTCTGGCCGCGGTTGCCGAGCGCGGAGGTCGAGGAGATCAGCACCATCTTGCCGCTGCGCTGCTCCACCATCTGCCGCTGCGCTGCCTGCACCGAGAGGAACGTGCCGCGCAGGTGCGTCTCGATGACCGTCGTCCAGTCGTCGTCCGACATCTTGTGGACGAGGTTGTCGCGGATCACTCCCGCACAGGTGACGAGCGCGTCGAGGCCGCCGAGCTCCTCGACCGTGCGCGCGACCGCAGCCTCCACCTCGTCGCGCTTCGTGACGTCGCAGCGGATCTGGAGGGCCTGCGAGGGCCCGTCGTCGAAGTCGAGGTCGGTCACCGCGACCTTCGCGCCCTCGGATGCGAGACGCGTTGCCGTCGCCGCCCCGATGCCGCGGGCCCCGCCGGTCACGAGCGCCACCTTGCCGTCGAATCTCATAGCTCCACCTCCGCCTCGCCCGTCGTCACCTTTTCACCCTGCTCGTTCTCCGCCCAGACCTCGAGCGTCGCCCGGTTCTCGGAGACTTCGCGGACCAGTCCGCGACAGGTCAGGCGCTCGCCGGGGCGCACCATCGCTGCGAAGCGCACCGTTAGCCGGCGCACGCGTTTCGGTCCGGCGATTGCCGCGACGTATTCGCCGAGGAAGCCCATGCTGAGCATCCCGTGCGCGATCACACCGTCGAGGCCGACCGCACGGGCCGTCTCGTCGTCGGTATGGATCAGGTTGTAGTCACCCGAGGCGCCCGCGTACCGGACGAGCTGCACCTTCGTCACGGGTTCCTTCCGCTTTGGTGCGAGCTCCTCGCCGGGCTTCATCGGACGATCATTGTCGAGCGGCCGGTGAAGACGTGGGCGCCGTCGTCGTCGCGTCCTTCGATCTCCGCGACCACGAAGGTCATCGTCCCGAGCCGGCCCTCCTTCTCGTAGACGTCGGCGATCCGGGCGACGCACGTGATCCGGTCTCCGGCGCGCAGCGGGCGCTCGTAGGCGTACTCCTGGCCCGCGTGCAGAAATCGTGCCGGGTCGACCTCGGAGAGCCCCGGCACCGTCATCCGGAAGCTCGTCGGGAAAGTCGGAGGCGCCGCGGCGCCCTCGCGGTAGTCGGGGTGCGGATCGCCGATCGCCGCCGCGAGCTTCAGGATCGCGCCCTTCTCGACCTCGAAGGTCTGCGGCTCGGAGGTGGCACCGACGAGGGAACGGTCGAGAGTCACGGTTCCGTACGCTAGTGCGCCTGCACGAGAAGCGCATCGACATCCGCTGGCGCGACCTGGACGCGCTCGGCCACGTGAACCAGGCCGTCTACCTCACCTACCTCGAGGAGGTGCTCGATGACTGGTTTCGCACCGTGCTGCGGCTGGACGAGGGACGGACGTGGGACTACGTGGCGGCGCGGACGGCCATTGACTATCGCAGCGAGCTGCGGCTCTCCGACGGCCCGGTGACCGGACGCGCCGCGCTCGTGCGGGCGGGCCGCTCGAGCGTCGCGGC
>JBBQDZ010000178.1:0-4458 GCA_038320185.1 Gaiellales bacterium | reverse complement strand
GGGGGGGGGCCCGGGCTCGTCCCCTCCCTCGCCCGCCACCGTCTCCGGCTCTCCGTCCAGCGGCGCGGGGGCGCGCCGGCGCAGGCGCCCGAACAGCGGACGCCGCTCCTGGGGCCGGGGACCGCGTGCGGGCACCTGGTCGTGACCCGACTCGCGGATCCAGCCGGCGTGCTCGGCCCGCACGGAGCACAGCTCGCACACCACGTGTCGCTCGCCACCCGCAGCCAGGTAGGCCTCGGTGCGCTCCCCCTTCAGGATCGTGCGTCCACAGACCGCGCAGGTCACGTGATCGTGGAACGGGCGCAGCTCCTTCTTCACCGTATGGAGGATAGGCGGCGCGCGCTCACACCCGCACGGCCTCCCCGTCCCGCCGCGCCACCTCGGTGACCTGTGACGTGAGATGGCCTGGCACCTCCTCGTAGCGCGCCAGCTCCATCGAGTAGTCGCCGCGGCCTCCGGTGATCGCGCGCAGATCGGGTGCGTAGCTCAGCATCTCGGCCATCGGCACCTCGGCCTTCACCGCGGTGACCGAGCCCTTGGGCTCCATCCCGAGGGGGCGTCCGCGCCGCGAGTTCAGATCGCCGATCACGTCGCCCACGGAGTCCTCGGGCACGGCCACCGTGATCGTCATGATCGGCTCGAGGAGCACGGGCTTGGCGGCCTCCATGGCCTCCTTGAAAGCCATCGAGCCCGCCACCTTGAAGGCCATCTCCGACGAGTCGACCGAGTGGTAGGAGCCGTCGAAGAGAGTCACGCGCACACCCTCCACCGGGTAGCCCGCTATCACGCCGTGGCGCATGGTCTCGACGATGCCCTTCTCCACGGCGGGGATGAAGCCGGAGGGGATCACGCCGCCCTTGATCTTGTTCACGAACTCGAACCCCATGCCGTCCGGCAGCGGCTCGATCTCGATCTGGCAGTCGCCGAACTGGCCGCGGCCGCCCGTCTGCTTCTTATAGCGACCCTGCGCACGCGACTCGCGCCGGATCGTCTCGAGGTACGGGACGCGCGGCTGGCGCAGCTCGACGTCGACGCCGAAGCGCCGCCGCAGACGCTCGACGGCGACCTCGACGTGGATCTGGCTCATCCCGGAGAGCAGCTGCTCTCCGGTCTGCGGATCCCGGCGCATCGCGAGCGTCGGGTCCTCCTCCGAGAGCCGCCTCAGCGCGGTGCCGACCTTCTCCTCGTCGCCCTTCGCCTTCGGCGTCACCGCGAAGCTCATGACGCCCTCCGGGAATGCGATCCGCGGTAGCTCGAGCTGGCGCTCGGCGTCGAGGAGGAGATCGCCCGTCATCGTCTCCTTCAGCTTCGCGACCGCCCCGAGGTCGCCCGCGCCGAACTCGCTCGCCTGCGAATGCTCCTTCCCCTGGAGCGCGAGGAGCTGGCCGATCCGCTCCTTGCCGTGGGTGCGCGGATTGACGACCGTGGCATCGGAAGCGAAGGTGCCCGAGAGCACGCGGAACAGGTTGATGCGGCCGGCGAACGGATCGGCGACCGTCTTGAACACGAAGGCCGCGGTTCCCGCTCCGTCGAGCTCGAGTCCGGTGGGCGCGCCCTTCTTCGCGGGAGACGGAACCCCCTCCACAAGCAGGTCGAGTAGAGCGCTCGTTCCCAGGTTTTTCGTCGCCACGGCTGCCGCGACGGGGTAGAGCTCGTTCCGCGTGACCGCCTCCTTCAGTGCGTGGGCGACCTCCGCGATCTCGAGCTCCTGTCCCTCGAGGTAGCGCTCCATCAGGCTCTCGTCGGTCTCGACAACGGTGTCGAGAAGCTTCTCGCGATACTCGGCGACCTGGTCGGCGAGCTCGGCGGGGATCTCAACCGGCTGCGACTCGCGCGCTCCCTCCGGGCTCATGTACGCCTTCATGTGGAGGAGGTCGACGATGCCCTGCAGCTCGTGCTCGCTGCCGATCGGGAGGTGGACCGCCACGCACCGGTCCGAGAGCTGCGCGTGGAGCTGGTCGAGCGTCCGGAAGAAGTCGGCTCGCTCGCGGTCGAGCATGTTGACGACGACGACGCGGGACAGGCCGAGCTCCTCCGCACGCTCCCACACCCGGCCGGTTCCGACCTCCACTCCCATCACGGCGCTCGCGACGACTAGCGCCCCCTCCACCACGCGCAGTGAGGCCATGGTGTCGCCCTGGAAGCCTGCATCGCCGGGGGTGTCGACGAGGTTGATCTTGCGGTTCTGCCACTCGGCGCGGCAGAGCGACGCCGCAAGCGACATCTGCCGGCGATGCTCCTCCTCGTCCCAGTCGGCGACGGTCGAGCCGGCCTCGACCGTTCCCAGCCGATTGATCTGGCCGGCCTGGTAGAGCATCGCCTCGACGAGCGAGGTCTTCCCGGTGCCGCGGTGACCGACGACGGCGACGTTGCGAATCTTTCCGGGCTCGGCGTGCATGCGGCAGGGTCCTCCTGTTGGTCGATGCTCAGGCGGCCGGGACGGCCTCCAGAGTCAATTCTAACCCGGGCGGAGTGCTAGGCCTCGGCCCGCGCACCGCTCCCGAGACGCGACTTCAGGCGCAGGATCGCCTTGGTGTGGAGCTGCGACACGCGAGACTCGGTAACGCCCAGAACCTCGCCGATCTCGCGGAGGGTCAGCTCCTCGTAGTAGTAGAGCGTGACGACGAGCTTCTCGCGCTCGGGCAGGCGGGCGATGGATTCGGCAAGGACTTCCCGTAGCTCCGTCTTGGCAAGCGCGGCCTGTGGCTCCGAGTCCGAGTCCGAGCTGTCCTCGATCGTGTCGATGAGAGCGATCTGGTCGCCGCCCGCAGAAACCGTCCAGAGCTCGTCCAGGGCGGCGATCGAGGAGCGTGAGATCTCCTCGAGACTCTCCGCGAGCTCATCCTCGGAGAGCCCTAACTCGCGCGCAATCTCCTCGTCCGTCGGCGCGCGGGTCAACCTCGACTCGAGCTTCGCGATCGCCCGTTCGATCTCCCGTGCGCGCGCGCGCACGGAGCGCGGGACCCAGTCCATCGCGCGGAGCGCGTCGATGATGGCGCCGCGGATGCGGGCGATCGCGTAGGTCTCG
This sequence comes from Gaiellales bacterium, assembly GCA_038320185.1. Classification (GTDB taxonomy): domain Bacteria; phylum Actinomycetota; class Thermoleophilia; order Gaiellales; family Gaiellaceae; genus JBBQDZ01. The sequence continues at coordinate 1,430 of JBBQDZ010000178.1, read as the reverse complement.
AACTTGATGTCACGGCCGAGGTCGAAGCGCTCGATGGCACCGATCAGGCCGAGCAGACCATAGGAGACGAGATCGCTCTCGTCGACGTGCGCCGGGAGGCCACTCCCCAGACGACCCGCGACGTACTTCACGAGCGGCGCGTAGGAGACGATCAGACGGTCGCGGAGAGCCTTGTCACCGGTCCGCCTGTAGCTCAGCCACAACTCCCGCGTCGCGTCGGGCACGATTAGAGAATACGGCGTTAGCCCGCGCTTTCCCTCAGCGCCGATGAAGCGCGCGAGCCGCGAGGCCGACCATCCAGAGCGCGAGAACGGCGGCGGGCGCTGCGATCACCCAGCGATCGGCGCGCGCCGACGCGAGGGCGATACCCGCAAAGCCGAGAGCGAGGACGGCGAAGAGCCCGCCGAGCGCGACTCGCTGAGACGGCGCCCGCACTGGACGCGAGGCTACTTCCCGCAGGCTGCCGAGGCCACTTCCGGTCTCGCCGTGAGGGCGAAGCCGCCCCGAAGACCCGTCACGTGCACGCGGGAGACGAGGGGAGGGCCATGACGCCCTGCGAGATCGTGGCCTCGACTCCGCCGAGGCTGCCCAGTGCCCGCCGAGGCCGGCCTTGCCGATCCAGACGCCTGCCGAGAAGGCGAGGCGCTTGGTCAGTGCCCGGTCCGCTTGCAACGAAGATGGCGCCCGCGCCCGCGCGGGCGACCAGGAGGGAGATCAGGCAACGGCTCCCGATGTCGCTTGCAAGATCGGTGATGGCGAGGTGATGCCCGCGAGCCGGAGCTACAATTCTTGGTTCGAACCGCGGAGGGGCGTAGCTCAATTGGCAGAGCACCGGTCTCCAAAACCGGGGGTTGCAGGTTCAAGTCCTGTCGCCCCTGTCGCACGAAGCCCCGGAAACGGGGCTTTCTACTTCCTAAGCGGCTTCGGGCGAACGTGCAACCTTCTACCCGGTTTCTACCCCTTCGCTCTCCGGATCGGCCTCCGTCGCTTCCTCGAAGGCGCCGAACATCCGTGTCTCCCCGCGGGCTGCCGCACCCGGGAAGAGCACCTGCGCCGCGTGGATGTAACGCTCCGTAATGGCACCCGTCGAGTGGCCGGCCTTGAGCTGAACGTAGGTCTGCGGGTTCCCCGCCGCGGCCTCGTGGGTGAGCGCCGAGTGGCGGAGGTCATGCCACGGCCGAAACGGCTTCACGATCCCGGCCTTCTTCAACGCCGGCCGCATGTACTTCTTCGACAACTTCGAGGGGTCGAGCGGCGTCCCCTTCAAGGGGTGGCAGAAGACCAGCTCGTCGTCGCCCTTGAACGGTGTCCGCTGCCAGTGCTCGGCGAGCAGCTCCTTCGTGTGCGGGCCGAACTCGAGTGTCCGCCTCGACGCACGGCTCTTCGGGGTCGTGAAGCGGCCGCGGACGTACGACTCCCGGACGTGGACA
>JBBQDZ010000177.1:0-4459 GCA_038320185.1 Gaiellales bacterium | reverse complement strand
TCCTCCTCCCGGGCATGGTCGTGAAGACAGGCCCGGCAGACCACTTCCCGATCGAGCAGATGCAGCTCGAGCGCTGGAGCGGGGTGCGCTGGGCGCGCTTCGGCGGCCTCGTCACCGCCAAGTCGTGAGGCGCCGATTCGTTGGACGTCCAACAGGAGCAGCCGTCACAATGCGGGCGTGAGGTCCAGGCAGCCGCTCGGACGACGTTGCTTCGTTGCAGTCGCGGCTCTGCTCGGCGTGGCGACCGCGCTCGCGGTCGTCCTGGCGATCGGGGGCGCCGCGAGCGCGCCGGCTGCCGCGGCGCTCGCCGACATGGCCATCTCGAAGACCGCGTCGCAGGACCCGGGGGTCGTCGGGCGGAGCTTCGACTACACGGTTCACGTCCAGAACAACGGCCCGAGCACGGCGACCGGGATCGTCGCCCGCGACACGATCCCCTCGGGGCTCACCGTCAACTCGGTGACGCCGCCGAGCGGCGGCACCTGTAGCCAGTCGGGCGCGACCATCACCTGCGGGCTTCCCGACGAGGCCTCGGGCGCGTCCGGCGACATCACGATCAACGTCACGCCGACCCAGACCGGGTCGATCACGAACAACGCAGACGTCAGCGCACGCGAGGCCGACCCCGACGGCTCGAACAACTCGACGAGCCTGACGACGACGGTGATCCAGGAGGACGACCTCGCCGTCACGAAGAGTGCCTCGCAGGACCCGGAGTACGTTGGCCAGAGCTTCGACTACCGGATCCACGTCCTGAACAACGGCCCCGCGACCGCGACCGGGGTCAGGGTGACGGACACGCTTCCCGGCAGCGTCACGTTCGTCTCGGCCACGCCGCCCGCGGGCGGCAGCTGTAGCCAGTCGAGCGGGACGGTCGCCTGCGACCTCGCCGATCTCGTCGCTGGCGCCTCCGCGGACGTCTCCATCAGGGTCACGCCGAACTCGGCCGGCCCGCTGACGAACACCGCGTCCGCGACCTCCCGCGAAACCGACTCCAATCCCTCGAACAACTCGGGCAGCACGACGACGACCGTCGCCCAGCCCATCGACCTCGCTCTGACGAAGTCGGTCTCGCTGTCTCCGGAGTACGTCGGCCAGAGCTTCGAGTACCTGATCCACGTCGTGAACAGGGGACCCGGCCCGGCGACCAACGTCCGAGTCGCCGACACCCTCCCCGCCAGCGTCACGTTCGAGTCGGCGGTGACTCCGGGTGGGAGTTGCAGCCAGTCGGGCGGGACGGTCGCCTGCAACCTGCCGAACCTCGGGTCGGGGGCGACCGCCGACGTCTCGATCGTCGTCACGCCTCGCGCGGCCGGCTCGATCACGAACACGGCGTCCGTGTCGGCGCGGGAGTTCGACTCCAATCCGGGTAACAACTCTGCGAGCGTCACGACCACGGTGACGACGGCGCCGCGGCCTCCTCCGCCACCGCCGCCTCCGCCTCCGCCACCGCCTCCGCCTCCGCCTCCCCCGCCACCGCCGCCTACCGGCGGCGCCGACATCGCGCTCTCGTCGACGCATTCTCCGGCGCGCCCGCTCGTCGGGCAGCCGCTGACGTTCACGTTCACCGTGCGGAATCTCGGCCCCGGGACGGCGCAGGGCGTTCGCCTCACCGACCCCCTCCCGCCTAGCTTCGCGTTCGTCTCGGCCAAGGCGCCGACCGGGCACTGCACCGGACAGCGGACGATCGTCTGCGAGCTCGGGACGCTAGCGCCGAACGGTGATACGACGGCCACGATCGTCGTCACGCCGACGACGCTCGGAGCCGTCGGCAGCGAGGCCGCGGCGACCGAGTCGACGAACGACCCCAACCCGTCGAACGACCAGACCACCGCCGAGACGTCGGTTTGGCAGAGCTCGGGCGCCGGCGGGACGCCGCCACCCCAGGAGGGTGCCTCGGTCAACATCAAGGTGACCGAGGGCGCCGTGCTCTGCCGCCTGCCGGCCGTGCAGCGTTTCTATCCGGTGCAGCGGATCGCCCACCTGCCGGTCGGGAGCGAATGCGATACGACCCACGGCCGCCTCCTGCTGACGATCGACGCCGGCGGCGGGAAGACCGAGAGCTCGCTCTTCTACGCGGGCCGCTTCCTGATCTTCCAGTCGAAGGGGAAGCCGGCGGTGGCCGAGCTCCGCCTCTCCGGCGGCAACCTCAAGGCCTGCGGCAAGGCGAAGGCGGGCCGCCCCGTTGCGGGCTCCGTCGCCTCGCACAAGCCCATCCGCCGCCTCTGGGGCAAGGGCAAGGGCCACTACAGGACGAAGGGCCGCTACTCGAGCGCGACCGTCCGCGGCACGTGGTGGCTGACCGAGGACTTCTGCGACGGGACGCTCGTGCGCGTGCGGCAGGGGACGGTGCTCGTGAGGGACTTCGTGAAGAGGCGGAACATCACCGTCACACCCGGCAAGAGCTACTTCGCCAAGGCGCCCTGAGCGCGACCGCCGAGCTCGCGGCGCAGCTCGTCGCGATCGATTCCGTCAACCCCGAGCTCGTGCGAGGCGGCGCGGGGGAGGAGGAGCTTGCCCGGTTCGTCGCCGACTGGCTCGAGCGGGCGGGCCTCCAGGTCGAACTGTACGAGGCGGCGGCGGGGCGGCCGAACGTTGTCGCCATCGCTCGAGGAAGGGGCGGCGGCCGCTCGCTGCTCCTGAACGCGCACATGGATACGGTCGGGGTGGCCGGCATGGAGCGCCCCTTCGAGCCTCGCCTCGAGGCGGGGCGCCTTTACGGTCGCGGAGCGTTCGACATGAAAGGCGGGCTGGCGGCGATCATGGCAGTCGGCGCGGCCGCGGCGCAGGGCTCCCTCGCGGGCGACGTGATCGTCACCGCGGTCGCCGACGAGGAGTTCCGCAGCGTCGGGACAGAGGCGGTGGCAGCGGCGGTACATGCGGACGCCGCGGTCGTGACCGAGCCGACCGGTCTGCGCCTCTGCCTCGCGCACAAGGGGTTCGTGGCGCTCGAGGTCGAGACGCTCGGCCGGGCCGCGCACGGATCGCGGCCGGACCTCGGCATCGACGCGATCGCGAAGATGGGTGCCGTTCTCGTCGGGCTCGAGGCGCTCGACCGCGCGCTGCGCACGGGGCCGCAGCATCCGCTTCTTCGCACCGGCTCGCTCCACGCGTCGCTCGTCGAGGGCGGGCAGGAGTTCTCGAGCTATCCGGAGCGGTGCCTCCTGTCGGCCGAGCGACGTACCGTTCCTGGCGAGACGCCGGACGGCGTCCTCGCGGAGGTCGAGTCGCTGCTCGGCGAGCTCGCGCGCCGGGACAGCGACTTCCTGGGCTCGGCGCGGGTGCTCTTCTCCCGCTCGCCGCTGGAGGTCGACGCCGCGCATCCATTCGTCGCGCTGCTCCGTCGCGCGGCCGGTGACCCGGAGGTGATCGGCGAGGCGTACTGGACGGACGCCGCTCTCCTGGCCGACGCCGGGATCCCGACGGTCGTCTTCGGCCCCGGCGGGGAGGGCGCGCACGCAGCCATCGAATGGCTGGACCTCGCGGAGCTCGACCGCTGCGTCGAGGTGCTGCTGACCGCGGCGCGGGACTGGTGCGGAGCCTCGAAGCCGGAGCGAGAAGCCGCGGCGGAGGCTGCCACCCCCTAGGCATCCTCCGGTAACGCGATCCGCGCGAAGGCCTGTTCGAAGACCTCCCGGGGTTGCGCACCGAGCACCAGCAGCCGGCCGTCGAGGAGCCAGGCAGGAACGCCGGTGACGCCGATCGACTGTGCCTCCATCGTCGAGCGGGAGACGGTGTCGAGATGGCGGTTGCTCGACAGAAGCGCCCGGACCTCCTCTGAGGCCAATCCCACCTCGATCGCGAGCTCCAGCAGTAAAGACGGGTCGCCGATGTCTCGCGCCTCACTCCAGTAGGCGTCCATCAGCCGGTCATGCATCCGCTCGTGCAGCCCACGCTCGCGCGCGAGCTCGGTTACCCGGAGGGCGCGCCGCGAATTGGAGACAACCTCGGCCGGCGGGTTGTATGCCAGTCCCGAGCGTTGGAACAGTTCCTGAACGCGTCCGTGAAAGCGCTCGCCGTAGCGTGCGACGAGCTCCGCGCGCGGGATTCCCTCGGCCGGGTATTCGGGGTGGAGGTCGAACGGCCGCCACGTCACCTGCGCGTCGAACCGGCGCGCGAGCCAGTCGGCCAGAGGCTGGCCGACGCGGCAGAACGGTCAGATGTAGTCGGAGAAGACGACGACGCTGTGCTCGCTCATTTCCTTCCCGTTCCCTCCGCGCGCGATCGCGACGCGCCGCTTTCTGGAGTCTCTCAGCCGCTCTCGAGCGCCAGTAGATCCTGGATCGTCTCGCGGCGGCGGATGAGGCGCGCCTCGCCGTCGCCGACGAGGACGGCGCCGGGGCGCGGCACGCCGTTGTAGTTCGAGCCCATGCCGAGCGTGTACGCCCCGGTCGCCGGGACAGCCAGCAGGTCGCCCCGTCGCGGCTCGGGGAGAGCGACGCGGTCGATCAGCACGTCG
>JBBQDZ010000176.1:0-4474 GCA_038320185.1 Gaiellales bacterium | reverse complement strand
GAGCGGATCGTCTTCTGGAACGGGGAGACGCTCGAGCTGGCGCCGGGACTGACGCTGGTTCGCCTCGGCGGCCATTTCGCCGGCGCCACCGTCTGCCACTGGGCGGACGCAGACGCCCTGCTCTCCGGCGACGTAGTCCAGGTGGTGCAGGACCGGCGCTTCGTCAGCTTCATGTACAGCTACCCCAACCTGGTGCCGCTGCCGGCCCGGGAGGTGCGGCGCATGGTCGCGGCGCTCGAGCCCTATTCGTTCGACCGGATCTACGGCGCCTGGTGGGGCCGCGTCGTCGGAAGCGACGGCAAGGGCGCCGTCCGTCGGTCGGCGGAGCGCTACCTGCGCTCGCTCGCCACCTGAACCGGCCGGTTCAGGTGGAGGGTTTGGGCACCGGCTCCGCCTGGCGCCGCCGAGCGCGAAACTCGGCGATCCACGCGGCCGCTCGCAGCCCGAGCCAGATCGGCGTCAGCAGCACGTAGAAGACGAGGATGCCGAACAGGAGGCAGACCGACCAGAACGCCCAGCGCCACAACGGCACCGGCGGCTTCGGCCTCACGTGGCTCTCGCCTCGGCGTGCCCGGCCCGCCGCTGCTCGACGAGTCGGATCACCCGGTGGGCGGTCTCCTCGATCGAGAGCTCGGAGATCTCGATCACCGGGCAGCCCAGCCGCCGGTGCAGGACCTCCGCGTGCTCCAGCTCGTCGTAGATCTCGAGGAGCTCGGCGTAGGCCTTCGGCGACGTACCCATCGTGCGGACACGCGCCTGCCGGATCTCCACGAGGCGGCTGGCGTCGATCGTCAGGCCGACGATCTTCGCGGCTTCCACCTCGAAGAGCGCGGCCGGCGGCTCGATCCCCTTCACGAGCGGCACGTTCGCCGTCTTGTACCCCAGGTAGCCGAGGTACATCGAGAGGGGTGTCTTCGAGGTACGCGAGACGCCCACGAGGACGATGTCCGCCTCGCGCAGGCCGCTCCCGACGCCGTCGTCGAACTTGACGGCGAACTCGATCGCGGCCATCCGCCGGAAGTACGCCGAGTCGAGCGGCGGTCGCGCTCCGGGACGCATCTTCGCGGACATTCCCGAGACCTTCGCCACCGCCTCGATCGGATGGCCGAGGATGTCGACGTAGTGGAGTTTCGCGCTGCGGCAGAGCGCGCGCATCGTCGAGCGCAGGGTCTCGTCCACGAGGGTATAGAGCGCGACTGCCGGACGGCCCTTGGCGCGGCTGACGGCCAGGCGGAGATCATCGGCCGTCTCCACGCGCGGGTGCCGGATCTCCTCGAACGCCTGGTCTGGGAACTGCGCCTCGAGTGCCTGCACGAGCCGCGCCGCCGTCGCGCCCGTAGCGTCAGAGATGACGTGCAGCTCGACCGGCGTCGCCGTCACGCGGTGAGCCTAGCGCGGGATCTGCGAGAAGTCGCCGAGGCGGCCGATCTCGTCGCGGACCTGGCCGAGTAGGGCCAGCCGGTTGGCACGGATGGCGCTGTCCGGCGCCATCACGAGCACTTCCTCGAAGAATCGGTCGACGGCCGGTGCGAGGGCCGCCGCCGACGAGAATGCAGCGGGATCCCGCTCGGCGATCGTCGCCGTCTGCACCCGCTGGAGAGCACGCGCGAGCGCCAGCTCGGCGTCCTCGTGCAGCAGGGCCGAGTCGACCTCGCCCTCGGCTTCCCCGGCGATGCGGGCGGCACGGGTGTAGACGGTGTGGACCTGGCCGAGCTCCTCGTCCGGGAGGGCCGCGAGCGTCCGCGCGAGCCAGGCGACGGTCCCGAGATCCCGCACCGCCGCCGCGCGGGCCGCGCGCACGAACTCCACCGGCGTGTCGAGCAGGCTCTCGAGGCGCTCCTCCACGAAATCGCGCACCTCGTCCGAGAGCAGGTCGCGAGGTATCGTCAGCTCTCCCTCGTCGGCGAGGCGGCAGAGCCCGATCGCGGCGCGCCGGAGACCGTAGGGGTCGCGCGACCCGGTGGGCTTGTGGCCGAGGCCGAAGGCAACGCTCAGGGTGTCGATCCTGTCCGCTGCGGAGACGACCTTCCCCGTGTCCGTCTGCGGGAGGGGCGCGTCGGCGCCGTCCGGCAGGTACTGCTCCTCGATCGCCGCGGCCACGGCCTCGGGATAGCCGGCGCGTCGCGCGTACTCGGCGCCGATGTAGCCCTCGAGGCTCGAGAACTCGCGCACGAGCTCGGCCGCCTGGTCTGCCTTCGCGAGCCGGGCGGCCTCGAGCGAGGCCTCGCCGCCGCCGAGGCGCTCGGCGAGGCGGACGAGGCGGTCGGTCTTCTCGGCGAAGCTCCCGGCGCCCGCGAAGAACGTGATCCGGTCGAGGCGGCACGCGAGCTTCTCGATCCCCTCGTCGATGTCGCGGCGGAAGGTGAACTCCGCGTCCTCGAGCCGGCTGTTGAGCACGTTCTCGTTGCCGGCGCGGACGACCTGCGGGTCGCCGCCGTTCGCGACGAATGCGAAGCGGCTGCCGCCGAGAGGGAAGTAGCGCTGATCCTTCTGCATCGGTGCCTGGATCACCCGGCGGGGAAGCTCGAGGAAGCGCTCCTCGAACCGGCCTTCGAGGACGAGCGGCGCCTCGACGAGATGGACGACCTCCTCGAGGACGCCGGCGGGATCGCTCCAGCCCCCGATCGCGTCGAGACCCTCGACGATCAGCCGCCGCCGCTCCGCCGCGTCTGGCTCCACCCCTGCGGCACGCAGGGCCTCCGCGTAGCCCGCCGCGTCGGGAATCGCTAACTGGCCGTGCGTGAAGCGGTGACCGAAAGATCCCTCGCCGAGAATCGTCTCGGAGTCGAGCTTGGCGAGGATCCACCGGATCGGACGCGGGAAACGTCGGCCGCTCTCGTCCCAGCGCATCGACCTGGAGAAGGCAAGGCCGCGAACGATGGCATCGAGCCGCTCGGGCAGCACCTCGCGCACGGGACGCCCCGGTACGGCGACTCCGAGGAAGCCCTCACGCGTCTCGAGCGCCTCGGCGTCGACCCCGTGGCGGCGGGCGAAGCCTGCCGCCGCCTTCTCTCGCAGCGCCTCCGGCGGACCCTTCACCCATTCGTCGGCGGTGCGCTCCGGCAGCTCCTCGACGAGCGCCGCCAGCCGACGCGGGCCTACGAAGACTCGGCCGGGCTCACAGCCGACGTGAGCGCGGAAGAGCCCGGGGAGCTGCGCCTCCGCCTCCCGGCAAGCCCACGCCGGAAGCTCCTCGCAGCCGATCTCAAGCAGCAAGCGGGGCAAGGCTCTCCACGTAGCTTCGCGCCACCTCGCGCGCCAGGTTGCGGACGCGGCCGATGTACGAGGCGCGCTCGGTCACCGAAACGGCTCCGCGAGCGTCGAGCAGGTTCAGGATGTGCGAACACTTGAGCACCTGGTCGTAGGCGGGGAGCTGCAGGCCACGCTCGAGCAGGTGCGCGCACTCGGCCTCGTGCTCGGAGAAGCGCCCGACGAGGACGTCCACCGGTGCCTCCTCGAAGTTGTACGCCGACCACTGGCGCTCGTTCTCGCCGAAAACGTCGCGCCACGTGACACCGGGCGCCCACTCGAGGTCGAGCACCGAGCTCTTGCCCTGGACGAACATGCCGAGGCGGTCGAGGCCGTAGGTGATCTCCGCCGGGATCAGATCGAGCTCGAGACCACCGACCTGCTGGAAGTACGTCCACTGCGTGATCTCCATTCCATCGATCCACACCTCCCAGCCGAGCCCCCAGGCGCCGAGAGTGGGCGCCTCCCAGTTGTCCTCGACGAGGCGCAGGTCGTGGCGCAGCAGATCGATCCCGATCGCCGCAAGCGAGTCGAAATAGGTCTCGAGGACGTCTTCCGGTGCTGGTTTCAGCACGACCTGGTACTGCCAGAACTGCTGGAAGCGGAACGGGTTCTCGCCGTAACGACCGTCGGTCGGCCGGATCGAGGGCTCGACGTAGGCGGTACGCCAGGGATCGGGGCCGAGACAGCGCAGGACGGTGGCCGGATTGAGAGTCCCGGCGCCGACTTCCGTGTGGTAAGGCTGCATCAGGACGCAGCCCCGGTCGGCCCAGAATCCCTCGAGCGCGCGGATCATGTCCTGGTAGTTCAGCGGCACCGGCGAAGCCTACTGCCGCTCCATCAGCCTCTCGCCACGCCGCTCGAAGCCGAAGCGCTCGTACAGGCCGTGGGCGTCCTTCGTGTGCAGCAGCCACTTCCGGCCTGCGAACGGCCCGCCCTCCACCGCCTCCCGGACGAGCTCGACGCCGAGTCCCTGCCCGCGGTGCTCCGGGAGGACGTACACGTCGGCGAGGTAGGCGAACGCCACCCCGTCGGAGACCGTGCGAGCGAAGCCGACCTGCCGGGCCTCGCGGTAGAGACCGATGACTCGGTCCGCCCGGCGAACGAGCAGCTCCACCGTCTCCCGGGGGCGTCCCTCCGCCCAGTAGGACTCCTTGGCGAGGTACCGGTGGACAGCGTCGACGTCGATCCGGTCGCGGTCGTCGTCGAGCTCGAAGCCGCCGGC
>JBBQDZ010000175.1:0-4573 GCA_038320185.1 Gaiellales bacterium | reverse complement strand
ACCGAGATCCATGACGGCGATTTCAGTGCCGTCGAACGTGTAGACGCGATGCACAATTGCATCATCGCGATGGTTAGACCGACGAATTGAGCGTGCTGCTGCTGACACTGTCGCCGGTTTGATCGACGGCCGTTTGCAGTCGGCTAGCACGACCGGAGCGCCGGTGCGGTAGTTCTGCTTGGCTACACGCCTTCTCCCTCGCACGCACGAGAATGGGTGTTATGTCAAGTCATTGAAATAGCAGCTCACCTCCCCAACCTCGAGCGCAGGAACCAGAGGTTGGCGCGCGCAAACTGCGCGTTTCCACCGAGCGGACACTTGTGGCTCGACCGGCGGCGGGATACGTTCTCTCCCGCACCGAGCACGGAGCGCGAGTAGGTCGAGGCGGTTCCCGGAGGTCGTACGCGGAAGCGGAAAGCCAGCTGGAGCAGGCGGACGAAAGCGCCACCGGCTCGGTGAACTCTGCTCCGGGTCAGTTCGAGCGTCCGAGACACTCGCCCACCTGACCATCGCAGAAAGAAAGATCCGCAAAATGCAGGAAAGCCTCGCAACCCCCCTTGCGCGTCGGACTCGTGGGCCGTACAGTCCTTCTTGCGTCGAGCACGGAGCCTAAGTAGGTCGAAGGCAGTCCGGAAGACCGTACGAGGAAGGCCGCAAGGCCGGAGGCGGAAAGTCAGTCGGGTTGCGGGACGAACAGGCAACCGGCTCGACGACTTTTTCTTGGTCCCACACGGGCGCGACCTTCCCGCATGTTGCTGCGGCGCACGGCGCTAGGATCGTGCGCGGATGCCCCACCTGCGACCACCCAGCATCGACCACGGCGTGATCTCGTTCCTGTGGGCGCTCTTCCTGGGAGCGCTGATCTGGCTCGGCGGGTCGTTCATGGGTTTCCCGAGCGCGCTTACCTTCATCTTCGGCCTGGTCGCCGGCTTCCTGATCTTTCTCTGGGTACGCGTCTACGGCGAGGACGGTCCGCGCCGACCGTGATCGCCGGAGAGCGCGTACACGAGCAGGTGCGCGAGGTCGGAGCCGACGAGCTCTTCTAGCCGGCCGTAAGGAGCCTCGGGTAGCGCGCTCGGCCCTGTCACTCCCGCGCAGTGGGCAAGCAGGAGGGTTGCGCCTCTCGACGGGCGGCTGGGTGCGCTTTTGTAGGGCTGAACGGCGGCAACGCTCATGCCTCAGGTGATCGGGCGCGTCGCCCCAACGCACGATCCCTGAGCGGAGGGAGCAGGCGCGAGTGGGGCGAAATCGACTACTCGAGCGCGAGCCGGCGGGAGTCGAACGAGCCCGAGTAGAGCTCGGCCCGGAACTGCTCGACGGTCGCTACTACATCTGCTCCGTAGACATGCTCCACCACCCCTACGACGCGGTCGTTCATGAAGGGGATGTCCACGTGCGCGCGGCTGACGAGGTTCACCGACACGCGTGCACAGACCGGGCAACGCACCGCGAGTCCGACTCGACCCCCGTCTGCCGCCGGCACAAGCAGTTTGAAGGCGGACGGGAAGACCGGTCGCGGACGCTCTTCGGGCCAGCAGTAGAAACTCCACGGCCACTCCCCCGCCCTGATCCGGCTTGCCGCCAGCTCGCCGAGCTCGCCCGCGACCGAATCGACCCGCGACGTCATCAGGTTGAGCCACGTCGCGGGGGTGTCGAGCCCGAGGGGAGCCCAGTCGAGGTCGTCGTGCGTCACGAGAGCCGGATGGTGTTCGCCGCAGCCGCACGCGAACTCGACTCGATAGACCGCCGGATGGTGCGCGCCGGGAAGCTCTTCGAGGCTGCGGAAGCGTGACAGGCGCACGCGTGTCTCTCCGAGAGTCGGGCACGGAAAGGTGTAAGCCGTCGTCAGTGCGTCGTACACGGTGACTTTCCTATCGGCTGCGGCAGACGAATAGACAAGGGTCGACTCCGCGCAGATGCGGCGCGGTCGCAGCTCAGTATTCGAGCAGTGCGTGGACATCGAGCGAGCCGAGGCGCTCCCGCCCGCCGAGGAACGACAGCTCGATGATGAAGCACGCGCCGACGACCTCCGCCCCGAGTTGCGCGACGAGACCGCAGATCGCCTCGACCGTTCCGCCCGTAGCGAGCACGTCGTCGTGGATGACGACGCGCGCGCCCTTGGGGATCAGATCGGGATGGAGCTCGAGCGAGTTCTCTCCGTACTCGAGCGCGTAGGTCGCACTCACGGTCTCGGGTGGGAGCTTGCCCGGCCGTCGCGCCGGCACGAAGCCGACATCGGAGGCTGCGGCAATCGCCGCTCCGAGGACGAAGCCGCGCGCCTCGGCACCGATCACGAGGTCGCAGTCCTTGCTGCGGACCCACTCCGCCAGGTCGCCGATCGTCTGCTGCAATGCCGTCGCGTCGGCGAGGAGCGGCGTGAAGTCTTTGAACCCCACTCCCGGCGTCGGGAAGTCGGGCACCTCGCGGATTTTCGTCTTCAGGTCGACTGCAGTCACCGGGCGGACTCTCGCAGGTTGCGCCGGAAGAGCAGCGTGGAGAGCTCTTGTGCGAGCTCGGCCAGCGCCTGCAGGTCGCGAAGCCCCTGCGCCCGGCGTTCGGGATTGCGCGAGCGCAGCGCGGGTGCGACGAGCTGATCGAGCAGCGCTGCCTCGCGGTCTGCCGCCGTGCGGAAGGTGCGGAGGTGGCGCGGTGCGACGCCGTAGCGGGAAAGCTGTGCGCAGGCGGACGCGATGTCGGCGTCGGATTCGAGATAGCGCTTCTCCGCGCCCGACCCTGTTGCTGCGAGCAGGCCGAAGTCCTCCAGCTCCTTTGCGAGATCGGGAGGCACCCCGGCACGGTGGCAGAGCTCGTTGAAGGTGATCTCCTCCTCGGAGCCGGCGATCCCTGTCGGCCGCCTGCGTTTGCGATCGGTTGCGCCCGGCGCGTCGAGCTCGTCGCGGATCACCCGTAGGGGCAAGAACTCGTCGCGCTGCAGGCGCAGAATCGTGTGCAGCCGTTCGAGGTCGTCCTGACTGAAGAGCCGGTAGCCGCCCTGCGTCCGCCGCGGCGCGATCAGTCCCTCATCCTCGAGGTAGCGGATCTTCGAGATCGAGACGTCGGGGAATTCCTCGGCTAGCCGGCGCACCACCTCGCCGATCCGGAGGAGGCGCTCGCGCTGCTGCTGCACCTGCTGGGTGGTGACGGTGTTCACGGTGCGACTGCTCAACGGTCCACGAAGGTCAGGCGGTACTTGCCGATCTGGATCTCGTCGCCGCTTGCGATCGGCGAGGCGTCGATGCGGCTGCGGTTGACGAACGTGCCGTTGAGCGAGCCCTGATCCTCGACCGACCACTTCCCGTTGCGCTCAGTGACCTGCGCGTGGTTGCGTGACACCGTCACGTCGTCGAGGAAGACCTCGCAGTCGGGGGAGCGCCCGATGCGCGTCCGCTCGGCCCCGAGCCCGAACGTCTCCCCCGCTCGGCCGCCGCCCGAGCGCACGACGAGTGCCGGGCCCTCGAGCCCGACGACGGCACCGCGTTCGAGCTCAGCCACCTCCTCGGGCGAGAAGGTCTGGGTCGTCTCGGTCGCCGGCTCGCCCTTTTCGAGCAGCGCACCGCAGCGAGAGCAGTAGTTCGCCGTCTCCGGGTTCTGGAACCCGCATTCGGTGCAGTAGACGTGGCTCACGAGCCGGGCGAGGACGCGGCCCCGGAGCCCTCCGGTGAGGCTTTGCCCGTAAGGATCTCGGTCAGGCGCTGCACGTCGACCTCGTCGAGCACGCTCCGGCCACCCGACGCCTGCAGCCGCGCCACAAGCTCGGCGCGCAGGATGTCGATCTTGCCGTGCAGGAGCCGGCGCTCGTACGAGACCTCGCGCTCCTGCTGCTGGGCAGTGCCGATCAGCTCCTTGAGCTGGTCGTCGGAGAGCGAGCCGAAATCGGGAAGCGGTTCCACGTGAGGCGCCTTTCGCTCGAAGAGGGGGCCTTTGATTCCAGCAGACAAATGCGTAACCGTCAACCTGAACTTCAGGTTTTAGCCCCGACACTCGATGACAAGACGAGGTTCAGCCTCGCGCGCCGATCTCCTCCCGCTCGAGCACCTCCGAGACGATCGCGCGGAGCTCCTCCTCGAGCCGGAGCGATTCCTGCTCGCTGTCACCCTCGGCGTAGAGGTGGATCAGCGGTTCGTCGGGGTCCGGCAGCACGGACATCCAGCCGTCCTCGCGGAAGACCTTGATCCCGTCGAGGAGATCGACGTCCCCTTCCGCGAACCGCTCGTTCAGCACCCGCATGACGGTGCCCTTGAGCGCCCACGGGCATTGCAGTTGGCGGTGGACGAGCGTCGCCAGCGGCAGGTCGGCGATCATCGCCGAGAGCGGTCGCTCCGCCGGCGCGAGCAGCTCGAGCAGCTTGCAGAGGCTCGCGCCGCCGTCGTAGGCGGGCAGGAAGCCGGGAAAGATGTAGCCGCCACCGACCGCGCCGGCGAAGACGACGCCGTCCTGCGCCGAGGCCTTCGTGAGGGCCGCCAGCGAGGCCTGCGTGCGCACGACCTCGAGCCCTTCGCCGGCCATCCGCTCCGCCTGCCTTGTCAGCGTGATCGGCACCGCGAGCTTGCCCCGCCAGCCCCGCTCTGCGATC
>JBBQDZ010000174.1:0-4732 GCA_038320185.1 Gaiellales bacterium | reverse complement strand
ACCGTCAGAGCCGGTGTGGTCGACGACGTCCTCGCGGCCAAGCGGCTCGCCCGCCCGATGATCCTCGTGATGCCGTTCGGCTCGACCGGAACCTTCGAGGACAAGGAGTGGGCGAACGGGATCGGCCGCGACCAGAGCTGGGAGACCTTCGTCGCGCGAGACCTCGTGCGAGCGATCGACTTGCGCTACCGAACGATTCCTACCGGTGCGGCGCGGGCGCTCGGCGGCCTCTCGGAGGGCGGCTACGGCGCGCTCAACATCGGCTTCCACCACCCGGGCGAGTTCGGCGTCCTCGAAAGCTGGTCCGGGTACGAGCGGGCCGACGACTTGCGCAGGATCTTCGGCCACGACCGGGCTAGGCTCGCATGGAACAGCCCGCTGAGCGAAGTGCCTCGCGTCGCGCACTCGCTGCGCCAGGCCAGCACCTATGTCTGGTTCTACTCCGGCGGTAGCGATCCCCTGCGTCCCCAGAACGAGCGCCTCGCAACCGAGCTCGCGCGGTGGGGAATCCCGCACCGCTACCTCGTCCTGCGCGGCGGCCACAACTGGGGGCTCTGGCGCGCCAACGCGTTCCGCGCGCTGCTCGTGGCGGCGCGTCACCTCGCCGATGCGTAGGATCGTTCCCCTCGCCCGGGTTGGCGCGGCGTCTGTCGCAGCTCTTGGCACCCTCGTCGCCGCGACGGGTTGGCTGTACCTCCTGCGCCCGCCCGGCTCCGCCGGCCGCGCGGGCGTCGGTGGGGCGCTGCCGCTCGACGAGCTCGCGCACCGGTCGGCCGTTCCCATCGGCCTGTTCGTCACCGTCTGGGCGGCTGCGGCCGCGCTCCTGGGGCTGATCGCGCGGGCGGCGCGTGCCGAGCGCCTGACGGCGGCAGGTCTGCTCGCGCTCGCCGTGGGCCTTTGGGGTTACCTCGCGACCGGCACTGCCATCCTCCTCATCCGGCAGATACCGGCCCATGTCGCGTTCCGGGATGCCGCAGAGCTCCGCGCCGTCTACCTGCCGGCGGCGCTGGCCGGCCTCGCGGGCGCCGTCTTCGGTCGGCCGCGAACCGGCTCGCATCGCCGCAGCCCGCTCGTGCTGCCGGCCCTGGTCGCCGCGAGCGGCTTGCTCGGGATGCTGGACGCGGTGCTGCCGGAGCGGCCCCACACACTGCTGAGCGCGATCACGCCGGAGCGTGTTCACCCGCTCGCGAGCGCGCTCGTCGCTCCACTGGGGCTCGCTCTCGTCTTCGTGGCACGTGCGCTCGCGCGGCGCAAGCGCCGGGCCTGGCAGCTCGCGACCGGGCTACTCGTAAGCCTGACGGCGCTCCACTTCCTGCACGGGTTCGACGAGGGAGCGCTCGCGGGCGCTCTGGTCGCGGTCGCGCTCGTCGCGCGGCGGCAGGACTACGACCGCGCCGGCGACCCCACCGCCCAGCCGAGACTGCTGACGCGCGCGCTCCTGCTCGCGAGCGCGATCTACGGCTACGGCGTGGTCGCACTCTGGGCCAACCGCGTGGCGGCCGACCAGCCGTACACGCTGCGCTTCGCGCTCGCCGAGACGAGTCGCGCGCTGGTCGGCCTCGATCTCCACGGCTCAACCCACCTCGACCCGGCCTTCGGTTCGTGGTTTCCGCTCTCCGTCCTGCTCGCCGGCGCGGCCGCCGCGTTCGCCATCCTCATTCCCTGGCTCGCCCCCTGGCGCTACCGGCACGCGCAGGAGGAGCGGGAGCGCGAGCTCGCGCACGCGCTCGTGGCCGCGTGGGGAGTCGACACGCTCGCGCCGTTCGTGCTCCGCGCCGACAAGTCGTACTTTTTCGCCGAGGACGAGCGTGCCTTTCTCGCATACAAGGTGGTGGGCGGTGTCGCCGTCGTCTCGGGCGATCCGGTCGGGCCGGCGGAGGTGTTTCCGGAGCTCGTCGGCCGGTTCGTCGCGTTCGCGCGCGAGCGCGACTGGCGGATCGCGATCCTCGGCGCGTCGGAGCGCTGGTTGCCGCTGTACGCCGCACAGGGGTTGCACGCCCTCTACCACGGGGACGAGGCAGTGCTCGAGACGGCGGGCTTCTCGCTCGAGGGCCGCGCGATCAGGAAGGTCCGTCAGTCCGTGCACCGTCTGCAGCTCGCCGGCTACCGCGCCGAGATCCTCCATCCCCGGGCGATCGCGGCCGACCTGCGGGCCCAGCTGGCGGCGGTGGCGGACGAGTGGCGAAACGGTGAGCCGCAGCGAGGCTTCACGATGGCGCTCGACGCGCTCTTCCGCCTCGAGGACGAGGACGCGCTCTTCGTCATCGGTCGCGCCCCCGACGGCACGGCAGCCGGCTTCCTCCATTTCGCAGTCTGTCGTGCCGGGTCGGCGCTCTCGCTCTCGTCGATGCCGCGCCTTCGCGGGACGCCGAACGGATTCAACGAGTGGCTCGTCTGCGAGACCGTTCAGTGGGCGCGGGCGCACGGCTTCGAGCGGATCTCGCTCAACTTCGCGCCCTTCGCAGCGCTGCTCGCGCCCGAGGCGGAGCTGTCGGGACTCCAGCGAGTCGAGCGGCGAGCGCTGCGCTCGCTGAAGGGTCACTTCCAGCTCGACAACCTTCTGCTCTTCAACCGCAAGTTCTTCCCCGGCTGGCAGCGCCGCTTCGTCGTCTACGAGCGGCGGCGCGACCTGCCGCGGGTCGGGATCGCCGCCCTCGCCGCCGAGGCGTACCTGCCGCTCCAGCGGGGCAAGCGCGCTTGACCGGGACAGCCGGCGGTCTGCTGCTGGCGCTCGCGTCCGCGGCTGCGCTCAACTGGGGCTTCTACGCACAGCACGGAGCCGCCTCGGCGCTGCCTCCGCTCGCGCTTCGCCGCCCGCTCGCGTCGCTGCGCGTGCTCCTGCGAAGTCGACGCTGGCTAGTCGGGTTCGCGACCGGTATCGGAGGCTGGGCGCTCTACGTCGCTGCCCTCGCGCGCGCGCCGCTGTCGCTCGTCCAGGCCGCGTCCGCGGGCGGGATCGGGCTGCTCGCGCTCCTCGCTTCGCGCGGGGGCGCGGCGCTCACGCTGCGAGAGCGCGTCGCCGTCGGCGCCTCGGTGGCGGGGCTGGCGCTTCTCGGCGGCTCGCTGGCGGGGCACAGCGGAGGGGGTCAGCGAGGAACGACCGCAGCGCTCGCGCTGTGGATCGGGACTTCCGCGGCGGCGGCCGCGCTCTTGTCCGGGCGGGGGGGCGAGGCCCTCGCTCCGGGCGCCGGGCTCGGCGCCGCCGCAGGCCTTCTCTACGCAGCGGGAGACGTGGCGACGAAGGCAGCCGTCGGCAGCGGGGCGCGCCTCGCCCTCGTCCCCGTCGTCCTCGCCCTGCACGGCCTCGCCTTCGTCGCTCTCCAGCTCGGCTTCCAGCGCGGGGGCGCCCTTGCGACCGCGGGCGTCGCCACGCTCGCGACGAACGCTCTGCCGATCGCAGGCGGGATGGTCGTGTTCCGCGAGCCGCTCCCGCACGGGATCCTCGGCGCGCTCCGGGCTGCGGCGTTCGCCCTCACGGTGCTCGGCGCGGCTCTGATCGCGAGGCCGGAGCTTCCGCTCGAGCGAGCAGCTCCGGCGGCAGTCCGGTGAGGCGGATCACGATCGCGCTCGTCCTCTCTTGCGTCGCCGCCGGAGGAATGGCGGGCGCGAGCAGGCAGTTCACGCCTCTCGGCGGGCATCTCGTGCGGGTCGTCCGCATCGCTTACCGTGCGCACGACGGGCTTACCCGCCGCGCGTATGTGCTCCTACCTCGCTGGTACGGGCCGCAAGATCATCCGCCGATCCCGCTCGTCATCTCGCCGCACGGACGCGGCGTCCCCGCCCGGGAGAACGTGCGGCTCTGGGGCAACCTCCCCGCCCAGGGGCGATTCGCCGTCGTGAACCCCGAAGGGCAGGGTCGGCGCCTCGCGCTCTACTCCTGGGGCGACCCGGGCCAGATCCGAGACCTGGCGCGCATGCCCGAGATTCTGCGGCAGCGGCTTACGTGGCTCCGGATCGACCAGAGACGGATCTACGCGTTCGGCGGCAGCATGGGAGGTCAGGAGGTGCTTCTGCTTGGCGCCCGTTTCCCCCGTCTCCTCGCTGGCGCCGCTGCGTTCGACGCGCCGACCGACCTCGCCGCCAGGTACCGGGCGTTTCGAAGGTTACGAGACGGCCGGCGCCTGCAAAGGCTCGCGCGCTACGAGATCGGCGGCGACCCTTGGCGCGTCCCGCATGCGTACGCCACTCGAAGCCCGATCGGCGAGGTTCGCCGTCTCGCCTCCTCGGGCGTGCCGCTCCAGATCTGGTGGAGCAGACGCGACCGTATCGTCGCCGACGGCCTTGCGCAGTCCGGCCTCCTCGTCCGCGAGCTCAGGGGTCTGAACCCCTCCGTGCCGGTGCAAGAGTTCGTCGGCGCGTGGCGCCACTCCGCCGATATGCGCCCCGACGGCCGGCTTCCGGACGCGTTGCGGCGCTTCGGCCTGCTACCGGGAGCTCGAGCGTCGTCGAGACAAGATGATGCTCGACCGCCTACGGCTCTATGTGAGGACGGTCGTTCGCTCGTCGGACGGCGTGGCCGATGCGCGCCCGCCCGGTGAGGCGCCGGCTGATGGCGGCTGGTGAGGGCCAGGGGGCATGCCTTTGGCTGGAGGACGAGCCGCTGGTGATCGTGCTGGTCGCAGCAGGCGCGACGATCGCGATTGACGGGGGTGGAAGCTGGGCGGGCCGTCGAAAATCCCGTCGGCAACAGCTGCAGAATTCGACGAACTGCGGATCGACATGCGTCTTGTTC
>JBBQDZ010000173.1:0-4816 GCA_038320185.1 Gaiellales bacterium | reverse complement strand
CACCCGCTCGCGCCTTCTCGATTGCCCGCTTCGCTTCGCGGTAGACGGCGAGCACGTCCGTGCCATCGACGACGACGCCGTCGAACCCGTACGCCTGTGCGCGGTCGGCGAGGTGCTCGCAGGCGTACTCGAGGTGGATCGGGGTCGAGTACGCCCAGTGGTTGTTGTCGCAGACAAAGACGACCGGCAGCCCGCGCACGCCTGCGAAGTTCATTCCCTCGTGAGTATCGCCGCGCGCCGCGGCCCCCTCGCCGAACCAGGCGATCGCCACCCGGGGCTCTTCGCGGATCCGGAACGCGAGCGCGCAGCCGACGGCGACCGGGAGCATGGCCGGCAGATGGCTCACCATCGCGAGCAGCCCGAGGTTGGAGTCGGCCATGTGGACGTTGCCGTCGCGCCCCTTCGTCGGCCCGCCGACGCGGCCCATGTACTGCGCGAAGATCCGCCAGGGCTCGACGCCGCGCGTCACGTGCACGCCCATGTCGCGGTGGAGCGGCGTGCCCACGTCATCCGGACCCATCGCCGTCGCGATCCCGACCGCGGCGCCCTCGTTTCCGCGCCCCGTGTAGAAGGAGCCGGGAATCTTCCCCTGTCTGTAGAGGATGTGGCCCCTCTCCTCGATCCCGCGCGTCACCAGAAGGTTGCGGTAGATGCCGAGGAGATCCTCGCGGTCGAGACCGGCCTCCTTGACCTCGGTCAGCGAGCCGACCGGCTCGGCTTCTCTCGCAATCGCCATCCAGAGCTCCCTGGTCGCAGGACGCTGGAACTCTAACGGCTCGCACGTGCGGTGCCCGGGTCGGCCCGTCTACAGTGAGTCAGTGGGCAAGGCCGCCGACTGGCTGCGCGAGGAGCGACGAAAGACGCTCGGAGACTGGGTGGCCGTCTGCCTGCGGTGCGGCGCAGCGCAGCGGTACTTCGAGGAGTTCGAGGACGAGCTGACCAAGACGTGCCGGCAATGCTCCGGCAAGATCCGCCACCGCTGCCCGGCGTGTGGCGCTCGCTTCAGCTCGGCCTTCGCGGTCGAGTGCGAGGCATGTGCGGCCCCGCTGAGGCCGGCGGAGCAGTTCGGGGTCCGGATCCGACGCGACTGACCCTCGCGCCCGGAGCTCCCTCAGCCGCCGCGGATCTCGGAGAACCGGATCACCGTGACGATGTCGTCCGAGGTCACCTCGCGGTTGTAGAGCTGGCCGAGAAAGTGGGCCATCTCCTCCGGGCGGCGGATCTCCGGGTTGTCGTGCTCGATCTCGCGGGGCGACAGCTCGCCCAGCGTCTTGACGTCGACCTTGTCTATGACCGCTTCGAAGATCCTCTCGCGCGGGCTGTACCGCGCCCCGGCCAGCACCTGCACGACCATCCCTTTCCTGTACTTGCGCGACTTATCGCCGAGCCGAATCGTCGCCGTCTTGCGCCGCGACCGGAGCTGGTCGGCGACGATGGGCGAATAGAAGCTCAGGGCATACATCGACTCAGTCACGGGTCAGCGCCTGCCGCAACTCAATCATAGGCCGTCCTCGTGCAGCGCGGCCAGCGCCCGCTTTGCCATCTCCCGCTCGCCCCCGTATGCGAGCAGCCGCGGCGCCTCCTCGAGCAGGAGCCATCGCACCTCCTCGACCTCGTGCGCGAGCTCTGGAAGCAGTGCGCCCGCACGCCCCCGGCTGTACCTGACGAGGAAGAAGCTGACGACCTTGAAGATCCGCTCGCCGTCCCAGGTGTACACGTACCGCACGTCGCCGAGCTTTCCGAGGGAGCGGCCATGCAGGCCCGTTTCCTCGACGACCTCGCGCAGGGCCGTCTCCTCCGCCCCTTCACCGTCGGCGATCAGCCCCTTCGGCAGCGCCCACACGCCTTCCCGCTTGCCGCCGGGGCGGATCGCCGCCAGCATCCAGCGGCCGCGCAGCCTGCGGACAACGACTCCGCCCGCCGAGAACTCCCTGCGCACGGCGTGACCGTAGCAGCTTGTGACATCTGGCGCGCGCCGGGTTGCACGTCGCGACGCTAGCCCGCTATACTGCCGTTGGCACTCAGGAAGGAAGAGTGCCATCAACTGTCACAAAGTAGAGCAGGAGGAACTGAATGAACCTGCAGCCCCTGGGCGACCGCCTCATCGTGGAGGTCCTCGACGAGGAGGAGACGACGGTAAGCGGCATCGTCCTGCCGGACACGGCGAAGGAGAAGCCGCAGCGCGGCCGCGTCCTCTCTGTCGGTCCCGGCGCCCGCGACGAGGACGGCGAGTACATCAAGATGGACCTCGAGGAGGGTGACGAGATCATCTTCTCCAAGTACGGCGGCACCGAGATCAAGGTTGGCGCCGACGAGGTTCTGATCCTGCGCGAGAGCGACGTGCTGGCGAAGGTCGTCGGCGACCGCGAGCTCGCTGGAGCGAAGGCCTAAATAGAACCCGCGCAGACCCTCGGCTTTCGCCGAGGCCTGCACGCTCGAAGCAGAAAGAGAAGGAGAAGCAAATGGCACATAAGGAACTGAAGTTCAACGAGGACGCACGGCGCGCACTCGAGCGCGGCGTCAACACCCTCGCCGACGCAGTCAAGGTCACCCTTGGCCCGAAGGGGCGCTACGTCGTGCTCGACAAGAAGTTCGGCGCGCCCACCATCACGAATGACGGCGTCACGATCGCACGCGAGATCGAGGTCGAAGACGTCTTCGAGAACCAGGGCGCGCAGCTCGTCCGCGAGGTCGCCACGGCGACGAACGACGTCGCCGGCGACGGGACGACGACCGCGACCGTCCTCGCGCAGGCGATTGTCCGCGAGGGCCTCAAGAACGTGGCCGCGGGCGCGAATCCGATGGGTCTCAAGCGCGGCATCGAGCAGGCCGTCGACGCAGTCGTCGAGCACCTGAAGACGCAGTCGAAGGAGATCTCGGGCAAGGAGGACATCGCCCGGGTCGCCAGCATCTCGTCGCGCGAGCGCGAGATCGGCGACGTCATCGCCGACGCGATCGACAAGGTCGGCAAGGACGGCGTCGTCAACGTCGAAGAGGGCCAGACCTTCGGGCTCGAGCTCGAGTTCACCGAGGGGATGCAGTTCGACAAGGGCTACCTCTCGCCGTACATGATCACCGACGCCGAGCGCATGGAGGCCGTGCTCGACGACCCGTACATCCTCGTCGCGAATCAGAAGATCGGCGCGGTCAAGGACATCCTGCCCGTGCTCGAGCAGGTCATCCAGGCCGGACGGCCGCTCCTGATCGTGGCCGAGGACGTCGAGGGCGAGTCGCTCGCGACAATCGTGGTCAACAAGCTCCGCGGCACCTTCACGGCCGTCGCGGTCAAGGCTCCCGGCTTCGGCGACCGCCGCAAGCGCATGCTCGAGGACATCGCGATCCTCGCCGGCGCCGAGGTGATCACCGAGGAGATGGGCTTGAAGCTCGAGAACACGAAGCTGACGCAGCTCGGCAAGGCCCGCCGCGTCGTCATCGACAAGGACTCGACGACGATCATCGACGGTGCCGGAGATTCCGACGCGATCAAGTCCCGCATCAAGCAGCTCAAGGCCGAGATCGAGACGACGGACTCCGACTTCGACCGCGAGAAGCTGCAGGAGCGGCTGGCGAAGCTCGCCGGCGGCGTCGCGGTGGTCAAGGTCGGCGCCGCGACCGAGACGGAGATGAAGGAGAAGAAGCACCGCGTCGAGGACGCGCTGCAGGCAACTCGGGCGGCCCTCGAGGAGGGCATCGTCCCGGGCGGCGGTGTCGCCCTCCTGAACGCGGTCGAGTCGATCGCGGGCAAGAAGGGCATCATCATCGTCGGCGGGCTCGAGGGCGACGAGAAGACGGGCGCGTCGATCATCGTGCGCGCGCTCGAGGAGCCGATCCGCCAGCTCTCCGCGAACGCGGGCCTCGAAGGCTCGGTCGTCGTCAACCAGGTCCGCACGGCTCCGGCCGGCCAGGGCCTGAACGTCGACACCGGCGAGGTCGAGGACCTCGTCAAGGCCGGGATCATCGACCCGACCATGGTCACGCGCTCGGCGCTGCAGAACGCCGCGTCGATCGCGAAGAACATCCTCACGACCGAGGCGATCGTCGCCGAGGCGCCCGAGAAGGCAGGCGCCGGCATGGGCGGCGGCGGCGGCATGCCGGACATGGGCGGGATGATGTAAGGAGCCCGGGGGGAACCGTTTCCCCCACGGGTGACTCTTGAAAGAGGGCCGGCTTTGCCGGCCCTCTTTCGCTTTCAGGGGGATGTGGGGGAACCCCGGGTCCCCTTACGCCACTAGAAGCTGTAGCGCTGCTCCTGCCGAAAGTCGGCGTCGTTGTGGTAGCCGTAACGCTCCCAGAAGCCGGGCTGGTCGGTCGAGCGCAGCTCGAGGCCGCGCAGCCACTTGGCGCTCTTCCAGAAGTACCGGCTCGGGATCACGAGTCGCACTGGCCAGCCGTGGTCCGGCGTCAGCGGCTCCCCGTCTGCCTCCCAGGCGATCAGGGCATCCGGCGCCTCGATCGCCTCGATCGGGACGTTGGCGGTGAATCCGTGCTCGGCGTGCGCGACGAGGAAATGCGCGGCCGGCGTCGGCCGCACGAGCTTCGCGAGCTCTCGCCAGTGGACGCCGCGGAAGCTCGTGTCGAAACGGCTCCAGCGCGTCACACAGTGAATGTCTGCCGTGATCTCCGTCGCGGGCAGCGCCCGTAGCTCCTCCCACGTGAGGCGCAGCGGTTCCTCGACCTCCCCGAAGATGCGGAGATCCCAGGTCGAGAGCTCGACGTGGGGGACGCTGCCCGCGTGCAGGACAGGCCATTTATCGGTCAGGTACTGGCCCGGCGGGAGCCGGCCCGGGTCGTACCCCTTTTCCAGCACTTTCCGTTC
>JBBQDZ010000172.1:0-4831 GCA_038320185.1 Gaiellales bacterium | reverse complement strand
GCTCGAACAGCCGCTCCAGCGAGTGCCCGGGAGCCGCCGCGGCCCGTGAATCGGGCTCCGGAGCTTCCTTCGTGGCCAAGCCGACCATTGTACGGAGCCTGTTCTGGCTCAGCTGGCGAAAGCCTCGTCGTAGGAGACCTCTGGAGCTCCAGCCTGCAGCTCGAAGGACGCGAGGGAGGCGTGCATGCCGAGGAGCGAGAGCGATACGAGGAGCGCGTACCGGCGCTTCCGATCGAGGAGGTCGTAGTCATGAAAGTACGCATGCAGAAACGGCGGGTGACGGCGCGGCGCGTTGCGTGCGAGGGCTCCGATCGAGTGGGTCGTGGGCAGCTCGCCGAGCAGTGCCCCGTTGCGAAGACGTACGAGGCACGGCCCTCCCCGGCTAGAGGTGCAGTCGGTGTAGCCGAGCGAGGCAACCGTTTCGGCGACGGCCTCGTCCATGTACCAGCCGCCGCCGCAGAAGAGCGTCGGCGCGAGCCCGCTCTCGCGCAGCCACACACCTTCCTCGCGGACGCGTCGCGCGGGGTCGCCCCAGGTCGGGCGCGCGTGCGTGGGGCTCGTCCAGTGCGTGTGGTGCCCGAAAGCGCCGCGAGCCGCCGCTTCGCGCGCCCGGCCGAGCCAGAGGTCGCGGTCCTCGCCCTCGTGCGGCGGTCGCATCAGCGCGGCGATTCGAAAGCCGCCCGGCCGCCGTTCCTGCAGGCGAGAGAAGAGCCGCCAAACCTCGACGTCCAGCGGCCGCTCCACGTGGCAGGAGACGAGTGCCGAACTCACCGTGCCGCGACCGCGCGGAAGATCGGCGCCAGCCGCCGGGCCTCGTGGCGCGTCGTCAGGTTGAATTCGACGCTCGCCCGCGCGGCGCGGCCCAGCGACTCCGCGAGCGAACTATCGAGAAGAACGCGCTCGATCGCCTCGCGGAGGGCGGCCGGATCCTCCGGTGGCACGACGAGCGCCGTCTCGCCCGGCCGCACATAATCCGGGAGGATCGCGCGCTCGGAGACGACGAGCGGGCGCCCCATCGCCATCGCCTCCAGGATGGCGGAGAGGCCGCCGCCCTCCGTGCCGTAGAGGAAGTTGTCGCGGCGCTGCGGGACGACCACGCAGGCGGCTCCCGCGTAGAACGACCTCAGCGCGCCCCAGTACGCCTCGCTTACGCGCGTCCGGGGGGGCAGCTCGACGCCGATGAGCGTCCGCGGGTGCGCCAGGAGCTCGCTGCGAACGTCCAGCGGGCGAAGAGCCTCCGCGAGCGTGGCGTAGTCGCGAGCCAGATCTTTACCCACGGCGAGGACGTAGGGGTCCGAGCCGTCCGGCGGAGGCTGCGGGACAAAGTAGGCGGCGTCCACGCTGCCTTGTGACACGTGCACGTCCTCCGGCTCGACACCCACGAGCTCGATCAGCTCCTCACGCTGCGAGGCGCCGAGACAGACGACGGCATCGGCGGAGCGCAGGGCCGACCGCAGCAGGGGCCGAGCGTGCCGGGACCGCCGGTAGATCGTGTTGAGGCCGAAGTTGAGGATCACCGTCTTCAGGCCGGGCCGGGCTCGGGCCGCGAGCGGGAAGAGCCGTCCGAGCACGGAAAACGCGACATCCGTGTCTCGGAGCTCCCACGGAAGCGTCAGCTCGCGCCCATCCCACGCCAGGCGGTTCAGCGGGCCCGTCCACCCGCGCCGCGTTAGCAGCGGCTCGTGCATCCGAGCATCGATACCGAGCTCCCCGAGGTGGTTTTGGCCGTGGAGCGTCGTGTCTGGCGCCTCCCCCCGCGCGACCTCCTCGGCGAGCCGGCGCCGCGAGTTGGCGTAGATGTAGGTCACGCGCGGCGCGTACCGTTTGAACGCCGTGTGCGGCATCTGCGGACTTCTAGCACCCGCCGGACAGCCCGACCCGGCGAGCGTCCTACCGATGAACGAGGCCCTGCGTCACCGGGGCCCGGACGAGGGCTCCGTGGACGCGTTCGGCCGCTGCGTGCTCGGCCACCGGCGCCTCCGCGTGATCGACCTGGAGACAGGGAGTCAACCGGTCGGAAGCGAATCGGGCAAGATCGTCTGCGTCTTCAACGGCGAGCTGTACAACTTCCGGGAGCTGCGCGCCGAGCTGACGGCGAAGGGACATGCGGTGCCCGGAAGCGGAGACACGGCCCTCCTGCCGCATCTCTACGAGGAGCACGGCCTCGGCTTCGCGGAGCGCCTCTCGGGCATGTTCGCGATCGCGCTCTGGGATTCCCGCCGCGAGCGGCTCATCCTCGCGCGCGACCGGCTCGGCAAGAAGCCCCTGCTCTGGACGCGCCTCCCGGACGGGACGATCGCCTTCGCGTCGGAACTGAAGGCGCTCCTGCGGCTGCCCTCGCTCCGGCGCGAGGTCGATGGCCACGCGCTCGACGCCTACCTCGCGCTCCAGTACGTGCCGGGGCCGGCGACGGCGCTCCGTGGAGTGGCGAAGGTGCCGCCGGGTCACCTGCTCGTGGTCGAGCAGGGCCGCGAACGGCTCGAGCGCTACTGGCGCCCAAGCCCGCGACCGCGCGCGCTGACAGAGGAAGCTTGGCTCGAGCTCGTCCGTGACGGCGTCAGCGCCGCCGTCCGCCGCCGGCTGGTCTCCGACGTGCCGCTAGGCGCGCTCCTGTCGGGGGGCATCGACTCCAGCATCGTCGTGGCCCTGATGGCCCGGGCCGCCGCCGGGGCCGTCCGAACCTTCTCGGTGGGCTTCGCGGACGGCCGCTACGACGAGCGGCCCTACGCCCGCGCGGTCGCGGCGCGCTACGGCACCGACCACGAGGAGCTGGTGCTCGAGCCGGACCTCGACCGGGCGCTGCCCCGGCTCGCCGCAAGCCTCGACGAACCGCTGGGCGACGAGGCGGCACTTCCTCTCTTCCTCATCTGCGAGGCGGCGCGACGGCACGTCACCGTCGCCCTCACCGGCGATGGCGGAGACGAGGCCTTCGCCGGCTACGAGCGCTACCGCGCCTACGCGCTCGGCCGGCGTCTCGGCGCGGTTCCCGGACTCGCTGCGGCCGCGCGAGGCCTGCGGCTGCTCTCACGGGAACCGCGGTCGCACCCCGTTCGAGCGGCGCGGTTCCTCGAGGCCGCTGCTGCGCCGACCGGCGAGCGCTACGCGCGGCTAACCGAGGTCTTCCCCCCCCGCCTGCGCGCCGAGCTGTGGAATCCCGACTTCGTCAGGCCCGCCGAGGGGCCGCTTGTCGTCCCTCGCGGCGAGGGGGTCGTCGACCTGCAACTCCTCGACCTCGAGACCTACCTCCCGGACGACCTACTCCTCAAGGCCGACCTCACCTCGATGGCGAGCTCACTCGAGCTGCGCTCGCCCTTCCTCGACCACGAGGTCGTGGAGCTAGGCCTCTCGCTTCCCGATTCACTCCGGTGGCGCGGCACCACCGGCAAGATCGCGCTGCGTCGGGCCTTCGCCGCGGAGCTACCGCCCGAGATCGCACGGCGCGGCAAGAGGGGCTTCGGCGTCCCGCTCTCGCGGTGGTTTCGGGTCGAGTTGCGCGAGCTCGCACACGACGTCCTGCTGGACGCCCGCGCGCGGGGGCGCGGTCAGCTGCGGCCGGTTGCAGTCGAGCATCTCCTTCACGAGCACGCGAACGGCGTCGCCGACCACGGCCACAGGCTGTGGTGCCTCCTGATGCTCGAGCTGTGGCAGCGCTCCTTCCTCGACGGCGAGCCTCACGGCTCGCCCGCGCCCGCACGCCTCGACCGGGCCCAGGCATGAGACGAGCTGCCCTGGGCGTCGTGGCTGCGGCCTGCGTCCTGCCGCGGCTCATCGTCCTTCTGTACGAGCGCGGCGACATCCTGCGCTCCTTCACGGAGAAGAGCGACGACTTCGCGCGCACGTTCGTGGACAGCGGCACCTACGGCTTTGTCCCCGGCATCCCCTCCGCCTGGACGCAGCCCCTCTACGGCTGGTTCCTGATCCCGATCTACTGGCTCTTCGGGCGTTCGTGGCTCGCCGTCGGGCTCGTCCAGATCGCCGTCGCCCTTGCCACCGCGCTCCTGGTGTACGAGCTGGGACGCCGCTACGTCTCCCCCCGCGCCGGACTCGCGGCGGCGCTGATCGCCACCCTCAATCCGTACCTCGTCTGGCACGACGTCCACGTCAACCGCGAGATCCTCGACCAGCTGCTCGCGGCGACGATCGTGCTGCTCGCGCTCCTCACGGCGGACCGCCGGTCGCTCGTGCTCGCGGCTGCGCTCGGCGGGGTGACCGGGATCGCGATCCTCGGGAATACGCGCCTGACTTTCGTGCCGCTCGTCCTGCTGGCGTTCCTCGCGTGGCGGCTCGGCTTCACCCGACGGTTCGCCTACGCCGCGGTGGCGCTGGGCGCCGCCTGCGTGCTCGTCATCCTGCCGTGGCCGATCCGAAACGACGTGCAGGTCGGCTGCTTTACGCTCACGACCGACTCGCGGGCGCTCTGGAAGGCAAACAACGCCAACACCTACCGGGTACTCGCGAACGGCGGCTGGATCGACGACGTGCCGCCGCTTCCAGGCGCGCCGCTGACGCCCGAGCAGGCGGCCGGCTACTGGCAGTCGCAGCACCGAAAGATCCGCGTGAACGAGTGCTCGCAGATGCGCTTCTACCGCCAGCTCGTGTGGCGCTACTGGCGCGACCATCCGGGCGGGAAGGCGAGGCTCGCCGTCCAGGGGGCAGGGATGCTGTGGAGCCCGCGACAGACCAGGACGACGGGCCGCCCCGGCGCCGGTACCTCGCTCGACACCGCCCGGTCGTGGGCAGAACCGATCTACGTCGTGCCCCTCTACCTGCTGGGTGCGGTCGGGCTCTTCCTCGTCCCGAGGCGGCTCGCCGTGCTCGTCGTCGCGCTCCT
>JBBQDZ010000171.1:0-4832 GCA_038320185.1 Gaiellales bacterium | reverse complement strand
ATCGCCGCGTCCTCGATCGCGTTGATCGGCTTCGGCGCCGATTCGCTGATCGAGTCCTTCGCCGGCTTGATCATTCTCTGGCGTTTTTCCGGCAGGCGCAGCCAGTCGGACGGCGCCGAGCGCCGTGCGCAGCAGCTGATCGCCGCGAGCTTCTTCCTCCTCGCCCTCTACGTGTCAGTCGAGGCGACCCGCACGCTCCTCGGGGGCGGACACCCGGAAGCGAGCTGGGTGGGAGTAGGCCTCGCCTCTTTCACCGCGCCGACGATGCCGCTGCTCGCGATCGCCAAGCGCCGCGTCGGCCGCGGCCTCGGTTCTGCGGCAACGGTTCAGGAAGGTGCCCAGAACATGCTCTGCGCCTATCTCTCGGTCGCACTACTGCTCGGGCTTCTGGCCAACGCGCTCCTCGGCTGGTGGTGGGCTGATCCGGCTGCAGGACTCTTCATCGCCGCCGTCGCGCTGCACGAGGGCCTCCAGAGCTGGCGGGGCGAGGGCTGTTGCGATGCCTGCTGAGGACGTACGCGGCGGGGACGCGCACACTGGCGGGCACTCCCATTCGCACGCCCGCGTAACTGCAGACACCGATCAGCGGCGGCTCGGAATAGCCCTCGCCTTGATCGTCGCCTTCATGGGCGGCGAGATCGTCGCCGGCATCCTCGCCCATTCGCTTGCGCTGCTCTCTGACGCCGGGCACATGCTGACCGACGCGGGCGCGATCGCGCTCTCGCTCGTTGCGCTGCGGCTCGCGGCTCGCCCCGCCGGCGGAGTCTTGACCTATGGACTCAAGCGCACCGAGATCCTCTCCGCCCAGGTCAACGGTGGGACGCTTCTCGTTCTCGCTGTGCTGATCGTCTACGAGGCGATCCACCGCCTCATCTCGCCTCCGAACGTCGGCGCCTGGGCCGTCCTCGGCGTCGCCCTCGCCGGGATTCTGGTCAATCTGCTCGCAACCTGGCAGCTCGCGAAGGCGAACCGCGAGAACATGGCCATCGAAGGCAGCTTCCAGCACATCATCACCGACCTCTACGCCTTCATCGGCACTGCGGTCGCTGCGGTCGTGATCCTGGCCACCGGCTTCGACCGCGCAGACCCGATCGCCTCCCTCCTGGTGGCGGCCCTCATGCTGCGCGCGGCCTACGGGCTTCTGCGCGACTCGGGCCGCGTGCTACTCGAAGCGGCACCTGCTGGACTTGACCCCGGTGAGATCGGCCGTGCGATCCGCTCCGGGACGGACGTCACGGAGGTACACGACCTCCACGTCTGGCAGATCAGCGCAGGCTTTCCGGCCCTCTCAGCGCACGTGCTGGTCAAGAACGGGGCTGACTGCCATGCGATCAGGCGCCAGCTCGAGCGCCTACTCGAGAAGCGTTTTCGAATCGACCACACGACGCTGCAGGTGGATCACAAAGACGAGGCGCGCCTCCTGACGATCAACCGCGACGGCGTCCATCGAACGCGGACGGGAGAGAGGCAGCAAGAGCCGTAGGCAGGCATGGCGCACGCGTTGTCATGGGAGGCGGGGCCATGGGGGCCGAACCGGTTCCGGGCTAGGAGCGGAACGCGGTACCCGGCCCGGAGGTCGACCACTCGCGCAGGTCGAACCAGTGCGTGCCGTGGAGGGCCTCGGTCACCGTGGGATCGGTGTGGTTCGGGTTGAAGACGTTGTGCTCGAGGTCGCAGCAGATCTCAAGATCCCCGACCGACACCTCCGAAAGGTGCATCAGCGCCTCCGCCGGTAGGTACGCCTCGGCGAGCGTGTAGTGCTTGAACTGGAGGTCGGGCGCGAGCTCCATCAGCGCAGGCCAGTCGGGACAGCTTCGCGTCGTCATCGCGTCCCCATTTCCGCTCGCGCGCCGATCTCCTCTGTCGACCAGCGGCCCTCGAGGCGCACGATGCCCCTCGCGTCCTCGGCCGGGTAGACGACGAAGGAGACGGCGGCGTCGAGCCAATGAAGCAGGCGCTCGCCTCCGGCATCGACGAGACCGAAGCGAAGGTTGAAGCGACCGTCGGCGAGCGGCAGGCGCTCGACCTCGAAGCGGAACGCCCGCTCGCCGGGATCCACGCTCCAGCCGAGCTCCGAGGTGTCCTGCGCCCCGGCGGCGAGCAGCAGCCCGGCCTCGTCGCGAAGCTCGTACGAGAGGCGCGGGGCCTCGATCGGACGGTCGGAGCGGACCCGGAGCAAGACCGTCAGCGGCTCGCCCGAGAGGAACTGGGCGCGCTCCTCGCCTTCCGGCCCCTCGAGACGCGCACCGACGATGTGCGCCTCGCCCGATCCCCACTCGCGCAGACCCGCCCCGCGCTCGGCGGGATCCCGCTCGGCCGAGAGGAGGCGCTGGTAGCGCGCCATGGCTTCCTCGGTAGGCCCGTCGAGGACGACCTGCCCCTGGTGCAGCAGCACCGCGCGCTCGCAGAGCCGCTCGACAGCCGAGGCGTCGTGTGAGACGAAGACGATCGTGCCGCCGCGCCGCTTGAACTCGAAGATCTTGCCGAAGCAGCGCCGCTGGAACTCCTCGTCGCCGACGGCGAAGACCTCGTCCAGAAGCAGCACGTCGGCCTCGAGGTGCGCGGCGACCGCAAACCCGAGGCGCATCTTCATGCCCGAGGAGTACTGGCGCACCGGTAGGTCGATGAACTGCTCGAGCTCGGCGAAGGCCACGATCTCATCCATCTGTTGCCTGATCCGGACACGCTTGAGCCCGTGGATGGACCCGTTCAGGTAGACGTTCTCGCGGCCGGTGAACTCGGGATGGAAGCCGGCGCCGAGCTCGAGCAGCGATGCGACTCGGCCGTCCACGGAGACGCGGCCGCTCGTCGGCTTCATGATCCCTGCGATCAGCCGCAGGAGCGTCGTCTTTCCCGAGCCGTTACGGCCGACGAGCCCCACGGCCTCGCCGCCGCCGACCGCGAAGGAGACGTCCCGGAGCGCCCAGAGGTCCTTGCCGCCTGCCCG
Organism: Gaiellales bacterium; assembly: GCA_038320185.1. Lineage (GTDB taxonomy): Bacteria > Actinomycetota > Thermoleophilia > Gaiellales > Gaiellaceae > JBBQDZ01. Next base: position 1,885 of record JBBQDZ010000171.1, on the reverse strand, counting down.
CCCCCGGGCGACCAGGAGATCCTTCAGCGTCCGCGTCTGCTTGGGGTAGATGCGGAAGCGCCGGTTGACGCGGTCGACCTCGATCTGACCCGCGTTCACACGTTCGACGGTAGCTGAACGGCCCTCCGGACGAGGTCTGCGAGCACGGCGACGAACGCCGGTTCCGCGTTCGGCATCTCGATGCGGGCGAGGCGCATTCCGAGCTGCGCGGCCCGGTCGCGCGCCTCGGTATCGAGGTCCCAGCGGATCTCGAGATGGTCCGCGACGAAACCGACCGGGCAGAGGAGCACGTCGCGCACCCCGCGGCCGCTGAGCTCGTCCAGGTGATCGAGGATGTCGGGCTGGAGCCACGGCTCGCCGGTCGCCGACTCGCTCTGGTAGGAGAACGACCAGTCGCTGACCGCTGCGGCCTCGGCCACGAGCCGCGACGTCTCCAGAAGCTGATCCTGGTAGGGGTCGCCGTCCTCGAGGATGCGGGCGGGCAGCGAGTGCGCTGTGAACACCACGTGGGCGCCGGTACCGCGGACGCGGCCGGCCAGGAGCTCGACGAGGCCAGGATGGTCGTGCCAGCTCTCGACGAAGGCGAGCTCGGCTCGACCGGCGAGCGCACCGTCGAGCTGGCGCCGGTAGCCGCCGATCGACATCCCGGAGTAGTGCGGTGCAAGGACGAGGCCGACCACCTTGCGGGCGCCCGAGGCTAGCGCCGCCTCGGCGGCCTCCGCGATCCGCGGGTGCCAGTGCTTCATGCCGGTGAAGACCGAGAGGCCGAGCTCCTGCTCGAGCGCCGCGCGGGTCTGCTCGGTGATGGCGTTCAGCGGGTTGTCGTCCTCGATCCCAAGCCGGCGATAGCGCTCGACGAGGTCGTCGAGGAGCTCCGGACGGATCGGCCGCCCGCCGCGGATGTCCGCATAGTAAGCCGGCACGTCGGCGATCCGTTCGGGCGAGCCGTAGGCCATCAGGACGACCGCCGTCTCGCTCATGAGCTTCGCTCGTGCACGAGCTCGACGAGCCGGCCGAGGTCGTCCGGATTCGTGTCCGGCAGCACGCCGTGGCCGAGGTTGAAGATGTGGCCGGGACGGCCGGCGGCGCGGTGCAGGACGCCGAGCGCCGCCGCCTCCACGCGCTCCCACGGTCCGAGCAGAGCAGCCGGGTCCAGGTTTCCCTGCACACCTCGGTCGCCGCCGACCGTCTCCCAGCCCACGTCTAGCGGGATCCGCCAGTCGAGGCCGATCACGTCTCCGCCGGCTTCGCGCATGTCGCGCAGGAGGGTCGCTGTGCCCGTGCCGAAATGAATCGTCGGGCACTCGAGCGCCGCCAGGATCTTGACCGAGTACGGCTGGACGAACTCGCGGTAATCGGCCGGCGAGAGCGCGCCGACCCAGGAGTCGAAGACCTGGATCACGTCCGCGCCCGCGCGAACCTTGCCGCGCACGTAGGGGACGAAGGCCTGCGTCAGCTTCTCCAGGAGCGCGTGCCAGACGTCGGGCTGCGAGTACATCAGCCGCTTGACCTTCGTGAACTCGCGCGTGGGCCTTCCCTCGACGAGGTAGCCGGCGACGGTGAAAGGGCCGCCACAGAAGCCCACGACCGCCTGGTCGGCGCGCAGCTCCGCCCGAACGAGGCGCACCGCCTCGAGCACGAAGGGCACCGACTCCTCCGGCTCCGGCGTGCGCAGCCGCTCGACGTCGGCCATCGTCGCGATCGGACGTGCTACGACCGGACCGACGTTCTCGACGAGGTCGACGTCGATGCCCATGCCGATGACCGGCAGCATGATGTCGGCGAACATGACGGCGGCGTCCACGTCGTGGCGGCGGACGGGCTGGAGCGTCACCTCGGCGCAGAGCTCGGGCTGACGGACGATCTCGAAGAGCCCGTAGGTCTC
>JBBQDZ010000170.1:0-4833 GCA_038320185.1 Gaiellales bacterium | reverse complement strand
GCGAGGGCCGCTGCGAGACTCCGCGGCATTTGGAGGCTCCTTCCCCGCTTGCCCGAACCGAACCGGAATGCTCCTCAGCCAGAGCGCTCGACGATCGCGTCGACCTCGATCTCCACGAGCCAGCGCGGATCGAGGAGCGCTGCGACGACGACGCCAGTCATGACCGGGCGGGCCTCCCCGAACACCTCGCCGTGGGCACGGCCGGCGCCCTCGGCGTCCTGCGCGCTCGTCAGGTAGAGCCGCGTCCGCACGACGTCGGCCGCGCTCGCCCCGACATCCTCGAGTGCGCCGAGGACGATCTCGAGGCAGCGGCGCGCCTGCCCGTACGCGTCCGCCGGCGGATCGGCGTCGTCCGGCATCATGGGCGCAGTGCCGGCCACGTGGACGTGAGAACCCACCCGGATCGCGCGCGAGTAGCCGAAGGCCTCCGCAAAGGCCGAGACGGCGGGCACCACCTGCCGCTTCACCGCAGGCACGATATGCCGGTTGCAGGCGCTGCTGCAGATCGACGACTGGGGAGCGGGCTTCGCGGCTGCCGGAGTCGTGAGCGCACGGGAGGTCGTCGCGGCCCACGGCCGGCGGGATCGCCCTCTTCGCTGGGCCTCCGTGACGAAGCTCGCGACCGCCCTCGCGACGCTCGTCGCCGCCGAGGAGGGAATTGTGGAGCTCGACGCGCCGGCCGGCCCGCCGGGAGCGACCGTCCGGCACCTGCTCGCGCACGCGTCGGGCCTGCCGTTTGAGGGTCCGACGCCGATCGCGCGGCCGGGGCAGCGCCGCATCTACTCGAACACCGGCTTCGAGCGGCTCGCGGAGGTCGTGGAGGCCGCGGCCGAGATGCCTTTCGCCGACTACCTTCGCGGCGCCATCCTCGAGCCGCTCGGGCTCGCGGCCGAGCTCCGCGGCTCGCCCGCGGCGGATCTTCATGGCACGCTGGAGGACATGCTGCGCCTGGGCCGCGAGCTGCTGGCGCCGACGCTCGTCGCACCTGAGATGCTCGCAGAGGCGACGGCCGTGCAGTTCCCGGGGCTGTCGGGTGTGCTTCCGGGCTTCGGGCGCTGGGATCCCAACGACTGGGGCCTCGGCTTCGAGCTCAAGGATGCGAAGACGCCTCATTGGACGGGGACACGAAACTCGCCCCCAACCTTCGGCCACTTCGGCGGGAGCGGTACCTTCCTGTGGGTGGATCCGACCGCGAAGATCGCCTGCGCCTGCCTCACGAACCGCGACTTCGACACGTGGGCGCTCGACGCCTGGCCGCAGCTCTCGGATGCCGTACTGGAGGAGGTTGCACGCTCGTGAGCGGGAGCGTGGCCTGGATCGCCATTGCGCCGGTGAAGGGTCTTGCGCTCGTCCAGTGCAAGGCGGTCGAGCTCGAGCCTTTCGGCGTCCGCGAGAACCGCCGCTTCCACCTCGTCGAGGACGACGGGCGCCTCGTGAACGGAAAGCGATTCGGACCGCTCGTGCTGGTTGTCCCGGAGTGGGACGAAGCAGCCGCGGTACTGAGGCTCCGCCTTCCGGACGGCGAGGAGGTCGCGGGAGAGGTCGCGACCGGCGAGCCGATCGTCACCTCGTTCTACGGCCGGCCCGTGCCCGGACGAGTCGTGGTCGGATCGTGGGCGAGCGCCCTCTCGGCCCTCTCCGGACACGCGCTGCGGCTCGTGCAGGCAGACGAGCCGTGGGGCGGCGTCGACCGGGGCGGCCGGGCGGGAGTTTCCCTCGTCTCCCGTGCATCCCTCGGGGCCCTCGGCGAGGCCGCCGAAGCCTCAGAGCCGGTCGACGGCCGCCGCTTCCGGATGCTCTTCGGACTAGACGGCTTCGGCGCTCACGAGGAAGACGGCTGGCTCGACCGTCGTGTCCGGATCGGCGGCGCGGTCGTCCGCCCGCTCGGCAACGTCGGCCGCTGCGTCGTCACGACCCAGAACCCCGAGACGGGCGTGCCCGACCTCGACACCCTGGCGGCCCTCAAGCGCTACCGGGGCGAGATTGACACGAGCGAGCCTCTTCCCTTCGGGGTCTGGGGAGAGGTTGTCGAGCCCGGGAGCGTTCGCGTTGGCGATCGCGTCGAGCTCGACGCGTAGCATCGGCCGCCTTGGACGACCCGCTCGTCGGCAGGACGCTCGGCCACTACCGCCTCGAAGAGCCGGTCGGGCGCGGCGGTGCGGGCAGGATCTACCGCGCCCGTCACGAGGTGCTCGAGACCGATGCGGCGGTGAAGGTGCTCGACGAGGAGCTGGCGGCGGACGCGGCGTTCCGCGAGCGCTTCTTCTCCGAGGCTCGCCTCGCCGCCGCCTTCTCGCAGCGGCATCCGAGCATCATCTCCATCTACGACGCGAGCGAGCACGACGGGAGGCTCTACATCGCGATGGACTACGTGGAGGCCGGCGATCTCGGCGCCGTCATCCGCCGGGATGGCCCGCTGGATCCCTCGCGGGCGGTGGCGATCCTCTCGCAGGTCGCCGGCGCGCTCGACGCCGCGCACGGCGAGGGCTTCGTCCACCGTGACGTCAAACCCGCCAACGTTCTCGTCGATCGCGGTGACCGGGTCTTCCTCACGGACTTCGGGATCGCCAAGGACACGCACTCGCGCGTCGGCTTGACGCGGCAGGGCTCCTTCGTCGGAACCATCGACTACTGCGCCCCCGAGCAGATCCAGGGGGCAACGGTCGACGGGCGCGCGGACGAGTACTCGCTCGGCTGCCTGCTCTTCGAGTGCCTTACCGGCCGGCCTCCGTTCGTGCGCGACCTCGAGGTGCAGACGATGTACGCGCAGCTCACCGAGCCACCGCCCCCTGTGAGTGCGCACCGCGCCGGCCTTCCCGCGGCGCTCGACGCGGTCCTAGCCAGGGCGCTCGCAAAAGACCCGGGCGCGCGTTACGGATCGTGCGCGGAGCTCGTCGGCGCTGTCGAGGCGGCGCTCGCCGGCGCGCCGGTCCCTCCGCCTTCGACGCCGCCGCTCGGCGCGCCCGCGCCTGCGCGCGAGACCCGGCTCGCGGAGCCGCGGCCACCGAACCTCTAGTCGCGCGTGCGACGAAGCCTTAGAGTCCACAGCATGCGGCGACTCGGCGTGGTCCTCTTGGTGATTGCAGCGGCCGGCTCCTTCGCGTCGGGTGGCCGCGCCGGGCTCGGCCTGCTCAAGCCGACGCCGAACGCCTTGGCGACCTTTTCCGGGCACGGCGGCTTTTCCTCGGATGGGCTAGGGGAGACGGTCGCAGGCGGCGCGATGCAGGCGGAGGTCCCGGCCGGCTCGAAGGTGGAGCACGCCTATCTCTACGGCGCCTACGCGGTCAACGGCGGCGGTCCTCCACCGGGTGGCGACCTCGTCATCAACTTCGACGGCCAGAACGTCACGCTCGCCGTCCTGGCCTCGACCGGCCCGTCCAACTTCCTGAGCTCTGCGCGCGCGGACGTCACGGCTCAGGTCGCTGCCAAGGTCGGGGCCGGAGGCGGCGCCACCTCTTTCATCATCGGAAACGATCCGGTTAGCCTCGACGGCCTCGGCCTCGTCGTCATCTACTCCAACCCGAACCTGCCGACGACGACGATCGCGGTCCTGGACGGCGCCGCGACGACGTCCGGTGACCAGACGACGTTCGCCTTCGCCGCCCCGCTCAATCCGGCGCTCCCCGGCTTCACCGCGAGTCTTGCGCTCGGCAGCGGCCACTCGTTCCAGGGCGAGTCCGGCCACGTCTGCGGCACGCAGGCGAAGCAGTCGTCGATCGTCGACGTGAACGGGCAGCGGTTGACGAGCTGCGCCGGGAGCTATGACGACGGCGCCGGCGCAAACGGCGCACTGGTCACGGTCGGTGGCGTCGGCGACAGCCTCGACCGGCCGACTACCCCTGCCCAGGAGCCGGCCGACGGGACCTCGCCGCGCGTCAACGACGACGAGCTGTACGACATCAAGTCGTTCCTGCGCCCCGGGGACGCTTCGCTGACGATTCGTACAGCGAACCCCTCCGGCGACGATCTCGTCTTTCTGGCGATCATCTCCGTCACCGCCCAGGCGGGCGTGACCACGGGCGGTCCGCCCGCGCCGAAGCCCGGCAAGACCTTCAACGCCCAGGTCGTCAGCGGCACCGTCAGCTGCCGCCCGAAGGGATCGAGCGCCTTCGTGCCGGTGAGCAAGCCCGCGCAGTTCGCGACCGGGAGCGAGTGCGACACGACCCACGGGCGGGTCCGGCTGACCACCTCCGCCGGTACGAGCGGCGGCACCCAGGCGATGGATTTCTTCTCCGGGAGGTTCTTCATCACCCAACCGGTGGCAAAGAACGCAACCGTCACGCTCGTCCTCTCGGGCGGCGACTTCAAGAGCTGCGGGAAGACGAAGGGCGGGCATCTCCCCTCGGACACGGCAGCGGGGCGCAAGCCCGTGCGCCGGCTGTGGGGGAAGGGCAAGGGCCACTACCGGACGAAGGGTCGCTATAGCTCGGCGACCGTGCGCGGCACCTACTGGCTGACCGAGGATCGCTGCGACGGCACCTACACGAAGGTGCTCGAGGGAGTCGTCGAGGTACAGGACGTCCCGAAGCGCAAGAAGGTCACGCTGAAGGCGGGGCAGAGCTACCTCGCCACACCGCGCAAGCGCCCCTAGGCGTCGTCCGCGAAGAGCGGGCGAACGAACTCCTCGAACGTCTCGAGATCGCAACTCGCGACGGTCGCCGGCGTGAGTGCCCGCACCGAAGCCGTGCGGGGGATGTCGAGGGCGAGCGCTACCTCGCCGAAGTAGTCGCCGGGCCGAAGGACGCGCCGCGCGCCGAGTGCGGCGCTCGAGACGGCGAGAACGCCCGAGAGGACGACGTAGAAGCGCTCGCCGTCTTCCCCCTCCTTGACAAC
>JBBQDZ010000169.1:0-4869 GCA_038320185.1 Gaiellales bacterium | reverse complement strand
AAGAGGCCCGACCTCGTCCTCCTCGACATCATGCTGCCTGGGTTGAGCGGTCTCGACGTCTGTCGGCGGCTGAAGGCCACGAACGTCCCGATCATCATGCTGACCGCCCGGGGCGAGGAGAGCGACCGCATACTCGGGCTCGAGCTCGGAGCCGACGACTACGTCGTCAAGCCCTTCTCGCCGCGCGAGCTGGTCGCACGCGTCAAGTCCGTGCTCCGACGGGCACAGGCACCAAGCAGCGCCGCGTCGCGAAGCGGGCGAGAGGTGATCCGGCTGGGCGGGATCGAGCTGGATCCGCGAGCACAGTCCGTGAGTGTCGGGAGCCGGCAGGTCGAGCTGACAGTCCGCGAGTTCGAGCTCCTGTTCTTCCTGATGCAGAACCCAGGAACGGTCTTTCGCCGCGATGAGCTCCTGGAGCATGTCTGGGGCTACACGTTCGGCGGGACGGCCACGGTGACAGTCCACGTGCAACGTCTGCGCAGAAAGATCGAGCGAGATCCCGAGACCCCGACCCGCATCGCCACGGTCTGGGGCGTCGGCTACCGCTTCGACCCATGACCCTCAGACGGGCGCTCGGGATCATCCTGGTGGGCGCGCTGGGAACGCTCGTCGCCTCGTGGAGCTTGCGTGGGTCGGCCTCCTCGGCACTGCTGCTGATTGCGAAGGCGGGCGGAGCTGCCCTGGCGGTCGGCACGCTGGGAACCGCCGCGCTGACCCTGCTCCGCCGGCGTTCGTTCGCGGACCAGACGACGATCGTGATCCTCACGACGGTCCTGGCGATCGCGGCGGGTGCGGTCGCGGCCGGCCGCAGTATGTTCGTCTCCCCGAGCCCCTATTCGGCAATGGCGGTCGTGCTCGTGAGCTCCGGCACCGTCGGTCTGCTCACGGGACTCTTCCTGAGCCACAGGATGGGTCAGGGCAGCCAGAGGCTCGCCGCGACCGCGAGGCGGATCGGGATCGGAGGCAGGGCGGTGTCGATCCCGGAGCCCCCCACCGAGGAGCTCGCGAAGCTTGCGCACGAGCTGGAGGCGATGTCGCGCCGACTGGAGGAGAGCCGGGCCCGAGCCACCGCTCTGGATGAAGCGCGGCGTGAGCTCGTGGCGTGGATCTCGCACGACCTGCGGACGCCTCTCGCACGCATTCGCGCCGTTGTCGAGGCGCTCGAGGACGGCATCATGAGCGACCCAGCCGGCGTGGCCGACTACCACCGACGGCTGACGGCGGAGGCGGACCGGCTCGCGCATCTCGTCGACGGGCTGTTCGAGCTCAGCCGGATCAACGCTCAGGCGGTCGCGCTGGAGTTCGGCCCGGTCCGCCTCGGCGACCTCGTCTCGGATCTGGTGGCCGCCTTTCTGCCGATCGCGCGGAAGAGGGAGATCACCCTCCAGGCCGAGTTACGCGGCGCCGACCCGACCGTCGAGGCTTCGACCGAGCACCTGGAGAGGGCACTCTCGAACCTGCTCGACAACGCTCTGCGTTACAGCGGCGATGGAGCCGAGGTCGAGGTCGAGGTCGGCTCCGAGGAGGGCACGGCGTACGTCGCGATCAGCGACAGTTGCGGGGGGCTGACGGGTGAGGAGCTCAGTCGCATGTTCGACGCCGGGTTCGCTCACGAGCGGCGGCGCCGGTCGAACAGCGGCACCGGGCTGGGACTCGCGGTTGCGAAGGGCCTGGTCGAGGCGCAGGGCGGTGCGATTGCCGTCCACAACTCCGGGGAAGGCTGTCGCTTCGTCGTGACCTTTTCCCGAGCCAGCAAGGGCGTAGGCGGCGAGAACACCAGCAGCGCGTCACCCCTCCCCGTCGCGGCGCCGCGAACCGCCTGACCCGGCCAATCGGGCACTGCGGCCGAGGAGGCTGGCGCCGTTTGCCTGAGCCTCGAGCCGATCGCGGAGTCCGTCTGCCCGCGGCGCCGTCCCGACCGCGACGGTGTCGCCCGCCCGCGGCATCTCGCCCGCCGTCGCCTGCGACAGGTCTTCGGCGACGAGGCGGGCCATGCGCTCGCACGCGTGTCGCGCGAAGCGCACCTGCTCGCGCCGGCCGAAGATCTGGAACCCGAGCCGCACGAGCGGGTTGCCGATCCGCGCCCGCCGGGAGTAGGCCCGGATGCGAAACTGCACCTCGCCCGTCTCGAGCCACTTCCAGAGTTCGTAGTCCATCTGACCCATCTCGAGGTGCCCCTGGAGCGTCCGGTAGTTCCAGCCCCAGATGCGGGCGCTCCCGCCTTCGAGGACGCACGTCTCGTCACGGACCCCGGCAACTCGAACGCCGACGTGGAAGCGCAGCCCGTGGAAGCGCAGTTCGAGGAGCATGTCGCGGCCCTCGAGGGGGTCGTCGCGGTGGTAGATCGCCCGGACGATCGAGGGGTCGGCGAACTCGTAGTCGCGCATCAGCCGCCGCGCGGTCTCCCAGGCGCCGCCGGGAACGGGCGGTCCCGCCGGCTCCGACGGGAGAGGCTGGCAGTAGGCATCCACGCGCCAGCCCTCGGTCGCGAGCTCTTCGCGCTCAGGGGGATCGAAGTTCACGCTCTTCCGGTGGAGCCGGGCGAGCGCCCCGCGGGCCACCGGATCCCCGAGCAGACGCTCAGCCACCACCGCGGACCTCGTCGACGCGCCGCGTGTGGATGTCGATCCCTCCCGTCATCCTGCCGCCGGACAGCCTGACGATCCGCTCCAGAAACGAGATCCACATGTGCAGCTGCACCTCCTTCGCCATCCGCAGGCGGTGGTAGAGGAGGTTCGAGAGCCAGTCGGCGCTGCGCGCCCACGACTCGATCGTGAAGACGAGCATGGTGTCGCGCTCCGCGCGGAACTCGATCTGTCCGGCCTCGAGGTGGCCCGCGAGGGTGACGAAGCGGAAAGACCTGTCCGTGACCTCCACCACCCGCACCGGCCCGTCCCACGGCCCCGGCATGCGAACGACGTACTCGTCGCCGACGAGCATCTCCTCTGCCGCGCCGCGCACCTTGTGGAAGCTCGCGAAGGCGGTGGGAGCGAACGAGTTGAGGTCACGGCGAACGCGCCCGACGACCTCCTCCGCTGTGAGTTCCGATTCGCGGATTCGCGTTCGGTAGCGCCGGTGGAAGAGTGGGCCGACTCCGTCGCGGGCGTGCAGCACCTCGTCCAGGTCCAGCGAGACGGGCAGTTCCGGCGCCACGTCCTCCCGTTCCGACCCGGGCACCTCGCGGCGGTGCAGCGGAGTGATGCGCCACATGTAGTTCCACGACGTCAGCCCGATGCCGAAGGGCCAGAGGGCTGCGGTGCCGAGGCGGCGGGTTGCGGAGGGACGGCGTGGCATGAATTCGCTCCATCGTGCATGACGGGCGCCGCTTCCGGGTACGCCGAGCGACATGCTCACGAAGCTCGGCCACGACCTCGGCCTGCGCGGCTGGCACATGCAGACCGCGTCGCTGGGCTCGGTCGCGCTCTGCATCGGCCTCTGGATCCGGGCGAAGACGGTCGACCAGGACGAGCGTGGGAACGCCGAGCGCCGGGCGGTCTTCGTCGGCCTGTGGCCGCCGATGTTCTGGCTGATCGGCGACTCGCTCGCCCAGCATGAGTAGCGCTCAGCCGCCGCGGGACTCGACCGGTCTAGAGCCCGCGGAGGCGTTGAGGCGTCAACTCCGACCTCGGGCGGGAACGCTGCTCTAGACACCACGAGACGGGCTCGGCGCCCGCCCCGTGGCGGCGTTCGAGTAGCCGGAGCGGCTACTGCGAGATCTTCTGAACGACATCTCCGGTCTCGGCATCGTCGCCGAGCCGGGCAACGTCTGCCTGCGCGACGATGCCGACGAGGCGGCCGTCCTCCTCGACGACAGGAAGGCGGCGAACCTGGTGCTCGGCCATCAGCCGCAGCGCCTCGTCGAGGTTCTGGTCGGGATCGACCGTGACGAGATCTCCGGAGGCGATCTCCCGCACGTTCGTCGTCTCCGGGTCGCGGCCCTCCGCGACGACGCGGATCGCGATGTCACGGTCGGTGAGGATCCCGACGAGGCGGGTGCCGTCGACGATCGGCACGACGCCTGCGTCCTCGTCACGCATCACGCGCGCCGCCTGGGCCACCGGATCCTCGGCTCGGACGGTACGTGGGTCGGAGGTCATGATCTCCCTGATGCTCTTCGCCATCGAAGCTCCTTTCTAGTCTGCTTGCGGGTCGTCCGCCGAGCCTGGCTGCTTGGCCTCCGGGTCCGGAATCGGCGACTCCTGGATCTCCTCGTTGCGGTCGTCTGCGGGCGGCGCACCGCCCGGGTTCAGATCGTTCTGATGCTCGCTCATGGGCTTCTGTTCCCTCGCACCCGGAAGCCGAATCCCCAGCGCCCGGGACGGTGGCCCCGTCGGACGACGCTCGGCGGGACCGGGCCAGGGTCTGTCCCCGGCCAGGTCCCCTCGAGCCGTGTCCGAAGCGGCGGCGCACGTCCGTTACCGTTGAGCGCGCCATGAAGGTCGTGCTACCCGACAACTCCGAGCTCGAGCTGCCCGCAGGGGCGACCGGGCTCGAGGCCGCAGTGGCCATCGGCCCCAGGCTCGCCGAGCAGGCGGTCCTCGTCCGCTCCAGCGGCGCGGTGCAGGACCTCCGGCTGCCACTCGAGGACGGGCAGCGCATCCAGCTCCTGACGACCCGCGATACGCAGGATCCCGACGCCCTTGCCGTGCTGCGTCATTCCAGCGCTCACTTGCTCGCCGAGGCGGTACGCCGACTCTTCCCGGGCGTCAAGGTCGCTATCGGGCCGCCGATCGAGAATGGCTTCTACTACGACTTCGAGTTTCCGGAGCCGATCCACGAGTCCGACCTGGAGCGGATCGAGGCGGAGATCGGACGCGAGCTCGCCGACGGACGGGCCTGGAGCCGCGAGGAGATCGCCCGCGACGAGGC
>JBBQDZ010000168.1:0-4970 GCA_038320185.1 Gaiellales bacterium | reverse complement strand
CGTAGGCGATGTTCTCGAAGATCGTCCCGCTGAAGAGGATCGATTCCTGCAGCACGAGCGCGATCTGGCTCCGCAGGCTCGAGAGCGTCAGCTCGCGGACATCGCGGCCGTCGACGAGCAACCGCCCGGACCACGGGTCGTGGAGCCGTGGGACGAGGCTCACGATCGTCGACTTGCCTGCGCCGGTCGGCCCGGCGAGGGCGATCGCCTCTCCGGGGCGGGCTTCCAGCGATCATGACCCGCTCGTTCATTACTTCGCGCTTGCGCCTGTGGATTTTCCTCGCGCCCGGCGGGCACTCGTTCGCCGCGTCCGGGCCAGGCGCCGACCCGGCCGGCACTGGACCCGTGCCGGTCCCGTCCTGTGGGCGAGCTGTTCCACTTTCGGCTCGTTTCCGTCACACGCTCGTCACGCTGCGGCTGCTTCACTGGAGCGATGGACGAGATGTCAGCAAGGGAGACACCGCAGTCGCGGCGAGGGTTACCGACCGTTCGTCAGGTCTACGCGCTCGCAGCGGCGCTCTGTGAGCGGGCCGGAGAGGAGTTCCCGGCCACGCGTGACGATGCGTCGGCGACCATCGAGCGCCTTCGCGTCGAGAACGGTCATTCCTCGCCGCGCCTCGAGGACGGCGAGCGTTCTCGGTGGCGGGAGCGCCGCCGGCCCCGGAGGCTGCGGCATGACTGACAGGGTGAAAGCCCGCGGGCTCCGCCTGGTTGCGGGCGGTTCAGGCTGCTGGCGCCGAGGTGGCGTGGATCCAGAGGTCGAGCCCAAGCTGCGGGTCGTGGACACGGTCGAGCAGACGGAGGCCGAGCTTCTCCATCACCCGGCGGGACGCGTAGTTCTCCTCGACGCAGATGCTGACGATTCTCGGCACCCCCAGCTCCTCGAATCCGTAGCGAAGGCAGGCCGCGCCGGCCTCCGCGGCCAGCCCCTGTCCTTGCCACGGCGCCTCGACGAGCCAACCTACCTCCGGCTCGCCCGGCCAGGAGCGGTGGTAGGCGAGGCCGCTGCGCCCGACGAGCGCTCCGGTCGCCTTCTCCTCCAGAGCCAGGATGCCGAAGCCGTGCTGCTGCCAGTGGCGCTCGTATCGCGCGAGCGTGTCCTCGGCAGCCGCTCCTCCTCTCGCAGGCTGTCCCAGGTGGCGCATCAGCTGCGCATTGGCCAGCCAGCGGGCGAGGATGTCGAGATCGCCGGGCCCGAAGCGGCGCAGCCGCAGTCTCGGCGTCTCGAGCACCTTCCACATCGTGACCATTTTCGCGCTGCTGCTGCCGCCGCCGCCGCCTCCCGTGCCACCATGTCGCGTATGGGTGAGCGCCCACCGCCGCGCGGATCGTCGCGAGCGATCCGGGAGCGTGAGCTCGAAGACGTCGCAACTGCGTGTCACCTGCATCCGGCGCTTCCGTAGACAGCGCGCGAAAGCTCGAGCGGAGCGCGAGTCCGAGACGCGGCCGCGGCGGCTCCTGTCGACGGCGAGATCGAGCACCCAGCCGCGGCTCCCGTCCGCCGAAGCACAGCGCCGCGCCGACCATCTCGTGCCCTTTGCGGCGAGCTGCCGGAGCTCCGGCCGGTAGTCGGCGCGCCTGCGGCGAGACTCGAGCCAGCGCTCGAACGGCGCCGGCTCGAAGCCCCAGTGCTCGGCGAAGCCTGCTGATGAAGCGCGTAGAGGGGGCCGGTCGTCAGCCCCGCGGCGGTAGGAGCAGATGGTGAACGCGGGTGGCCCTGGCGGCACCGCCGGCTCCGCCTCCAGCAGAATCTCCATTCGCCAGAAGTGGCGATCGAGCTCGTAGCCCCGGCTGCGCAGCGGGTCTCGTCCGGAGTCGTTCGCTGCCGTCTCCGTGCGCGTGGTCGAGCCTCGCCCCGCGAAACGGGAGAGTCACGGGCGGTGGGTCTCGATCGCCCGGCCGTCGAGGATTCCGACGATCCGGCCGTGCGGACCCACCGTGAGCGTCCCGCGGCTCGCGCTTCCGGAGATTGTGAAGCTCCCCGACCCGCGCGCGAGGTTGGCGTGTCCGGAGACGAAGACGCCGGGGACGTAGCCGACGTGGTCGAGCGTGAAAGAGGAATCGACACCGCCGAAGGTTCCGCCGCGAAGTCCTGTCAACGGCGACAGGGGGGAGAGCGCCGAGAGGGTGACATCGTTGAGCGTCAGGAGGACGGCGCGAATCGTCAGACCGATCCTTCCCGGCATACCCGACCAGGCACGTACTTCGCGGAGCGAGCGGGGCGGTGGCGGCACGGGGCCGAAGCGGTGGGGAACGGGCGGGCAAGGTGCGACTGGCCGAGCGGCAAAGAAGCTTCTGACCGAGCGCTCGACGCATGGCGTGCCGTTCGAGCGAGGCCCCCCGAAGGAGGCGGTGAAGACGCTGTGGCCGCTGTCCGGGACCGCGACGAGCGTCGCGTGCGGGAACTCGGCAGCCGCAGCCTGCGCGTCGGCGAGCGGCGTCAGCGGGTCGTCGACGCCGGCGAGGACGAGCACGGGGACGTCCGGCTCGAGAGCTGGCTCGACCTGCTCCTGCGGCACCGTTGGCCACGGCAGGCACGTCTTCATGATGTCGCTGTGCAGCGCGGAGGAGCGGTCGAATGGCGCGAAGACCTGAGGCGGCACCGTCGCGAGCAGGGCTTTCGCCTGCGCGAGCCGGATCGCGCGTGGTGCAATCCGATCCCAGGGGAGGATCGTGTCGTCGCACGTCGTCGCGGAGTTCAGGGCTCGGCTGAACGAGACGTCGCTGCTGCGGAGAGGGGCGGTGGTCTCGCCGTTCACCGCCACGAGCAGGCGGCCGAGCGGGTAGGTGTCGCCCCCGATGACCGCGTGGAGCGCCGACGGGAAGCGGGAGCGGACGATCGAGTCGAAGGCCATGCCGAACTGAAGCGCGGCGAAGAGATCCGCAGTCGTGACCCGCTTCGACCGCGGCTTGCCGGAGTAGGAGACGATTCGGACTCGGTCGTGACCCGAGAGAATCCGCCGTATGACGGCCGCAAGGTCGCGCCGGACGTCGACGCACCCGCCGCCGGCGCAGACATCGGCGAGGACACGCGGGATGGCCTGGTAGGTGGTGCGGTCGAAGGGATCGTCGCCCGTCGGCAGGACGACGCTGTCAAGGACGAGCGACGCGACGTGGTCGGGGTAGCGGCGGGCGTAGGACTCCGCGACGAACGTGCCGTACGAAACGCCGTACAGGACGATCTTCTCGATCCCGACCGCCTGCCGTACGGCCTCCACATCCTCGACGGTCTCGGCGGTCCCGTAGTGGTGGAGCCCGGCGCCCAGGCCTCTCGCACACTCGACGCCGAGTGTCTTGACCTCCTGGTCGCCGCGGCAGCGCAGGAATCCCGAGAAGCCGGTACCGCGCTGATCGAAAACGACGAGATCGCGTGTACGCAGGGCCGGGGCCAACACCCGCGCGAAGAAGTCCACGAACGGCGTCGCCGCCTGACCCGGCCCGCCGGCGAAGGCGAACACCGCGCCGTTCCGCGGCCGCGCCGTCGCGGGCCGCCGCTCGACGATCAGCTTCACCTGTCCGGGCGTCCCGTTCGATCGGTCGAGGGGCACTCGCACGGTGGCGCAGGTCATGGGCGGCTCGAAGCAGGGATGGAACGCGCTCGCGCGACCGGCCGGCGCGACCGCCAATCCTGCGGCGACGGCCGGGAGCAGAACGAGCAGACGACGCACTACCGGCCCGTCCGCTCGAGGAGCGCGCCGACGACCCGCTCGAGATACTCGAGCGCCAGCCGCTCGTCGCGCGCGTCGACAGACGCGCAGGCATCGACGAGCACCGTGACCTTGAAGCCAAGCTCTCGCGCGTCGATCGCCGTCTGCACGACGCACATCTCCGTTGCCGCTCCCGCCAGCAGGATTCGCTCGATCTCGAGCTCGCGGAGGATGAGCACCAGCGGCGTGTGGTCGAAGGCGGAGTAGCGAGGCTTGACGACGAAGCGATCGCCCTTCTGCGGCGCGATCGCCGCGACCAGCTCGCGGCCCCGGCCTTCGTCAATGGCACGCCTGACGAGCCGGGGTGCGTCACCGTCCCAGACACCTTCGTCGTCGCTCGCGTACACGATCGGGATCTTCCTGTGACGCGCGCCAGCGATCGCATCCGTCATCCCGTCGTGCCGGGCGCGGAAAGATGCCAGGAGCGCGTCGGCGTCCTCGTGCCGGAAGTCGTTGATCAGATCCACGAGGAGGAGCGCGTCCTTCATGCGCCATCCTGGGGGAGGCGCGAGAAGCAGTAGACGTCGTAGCGCTCGCCGCGCAGGATCCGAGAGCTCCGCTCGACCCCCTCCCGGACGAAGCCCGCCTTCTCGGCAACCCGCTGCGAAGCGTGATTCTCGAGGTGTGTGCGAAGCTCCATTCGCCTGATCCCGAGCTCGTCAAAGGCCCACCCGGCAACGAGGTCGACCGCGCGAGTCGCGACGCCGCGCCCGCGCGCTGCCGACTTCACGCTGTAGCCGACCTCGCCGACGTCGTGACGGGCGAGAAAGAGGATGATCCCTCCGAGGTACTCATCCGTGTCGGCGTCCGCGATCGTGAAGGCGAGGCCGTCGTTCGGAGCTCGATCCCAGGTTCGGCGGGCGTACTCGAGGTAGGCGCGTGCTGCCTCCTCGGTGTAGGGAACGGGGATGTTGAGCCAGCGCTGGAGTTCCGGATCGGCGCCCTCCTCCGCGATCGCGCGAAAGTCGGCCTCCTTCGCCGGGCGCAGGACGATGTCGCCGTCACGGAGGGGCGGGTCGGGCGGAGCGACGCGATCGAGCATCCTCCGGACGCTAGCGGGGTTCGAAGAGGTAGTGCGAGACGAGCCATTCCTGGCCGCCGCGATACCCCCAGAGCCCCGCGCAGGCGAGGAAGAAGATCCGCCAGTTCGCGAGCCAGAGGGCCGCGCGGTCAGAGCCGTAGGTCGTCGCCAGGACCGGGAGGATCCGGTCGACGTTCGCGTCGAGCCGCCGAAGCCAGGCCTCGCTCGTGCGGGCGTAGTGC
>JBBQDZ010000167.1:0-5055 GCA_038320185.1 Gaiellales bacterium | reverse complement strand
TCCGGCATCGGACGCGAGATCGCGCTCACGTTCGCGCGCGCAGGCGCTCGCGTGGCGTGCATCGACGTCGATCGCGCCCGCGGCGAGAAGACGGCGGGCGAGATCGAGGCCGAGGGCAACGAATCGCTCTTCGCCGCCTGTGACGTCTCCGATCAGGAAGCTCTCGAGGCAGCGTTCCGCGAAGTGGACGAGCAGCTCGGTCCCGTGGACGTGCTCGTCAATGACGCCTTCGTGCCGAGTCACACCCGCCCGCAAGATATCGAGCTCGAGGAGTGGACGCGCGTGCTCGCGGTGAACGTGACCGGCTACATGCTCTGCGCGCAGGCAGCCGGGCGCCGGATGATCAAGCGCGGCAAGGGCGGGTCGATCGTCAATCTCAGCTCGATCGCCTCCTCGGCGGCGCTCGGGCGAGGGAACTTCGCGTACAGCGTCAGCAAGGGTGCGATCGATTCGCTCACCCGGGAGCTGGCGATCGAGTGGGCGCCGTTTCGCATCCGGGTTAACTCGATCAAGCCCTGCCAGGTGCTCACGCCCGGCCTGCAGGCACTGATCGACGACCCGAAGTTCGATTCGGAGAGGCTGCTCGAGACGTGGCTGCACGGGATCCCGCTCGGACGGCTCGCGCAGCCGGAGGACATCGCCGCGGCTGCCCTCTACCTCGCTTCGGACGGATCGTCGATGGTGACCGGGGTCCTCCTGCCCGTCGACGGGGGGAACCTCGCCATGAACGCAGGCGGAACGGTCGGCTGGTGAGCCCGTATCGCTTCGTGATGGCGGAGGGCACCTTCGCGGACACCGAGATCGAGCGCGAGCACCTCGCCGGGAAGGCCGTGGAGATTGGGATGGCTCCGCTTCGCACCCCCGAGGACGTTGCGCGCGAGACCGTGGACGCCGACGCGGTGATCGTGACCTGGAACCCGCTTCCGAAGGAGCTGATCGACCGCTTCGGGCCGAAGCTGCGCATCATCGGACGCGCCGGCATCGGGCTCGATTCGATCGATCTGGACGCGGCGCGGGAGCGTGGAGTGGCGGTCTTCCACTGCCCGGACTACGCGACCGAGGAGGTGGCGACGCACACGCTCGCCATGGTTCTCGCGCTCAACCGCAAGCTCGTCGCAGCCGACGCCGCGGCACGCCGCGACTGGATGGCGTGGCACCACTTGAAGCCGGTGCGTCCGCTCAGCGAGCAGACTGCGGGAGTCGTGGGGCTCGGCCGGATCGGCCAGGCGGTTGCCGCTCGGCTGCGTCCGCTCTTCGGCATGACCCTTGGCTTTGACCCGTTCGTCGCGGAGCCTCCGGGAGGTGTGCGGCTCGCCTCCTCGCTCGACGAGCTCCTGGGCGCAAGCGACGTGGTTACGCTGCACGCCGCTCTCACCCCCCAGACGCGCAACCTGCTCGGCCGACGCGAGCTCTCTCTGCTCAGGCAGGGCGCGATCCTTGTCAACGTCTCCCGCGGCGGGTTGATCGAGCCGGACGCACTCGTCGAAGCACTCCACGACGGCCGGATCGGGGCAGCCGGCATCGACGTGCTCGCGAACGAGCCGCCGGAACGGGACGATCCGATCATGCGCGCGCCGAACGTCCTGCTCTCGCCGCACTTCGCCTGGTACTCGGAAGCCTCCGAGCGCCGGGCGCGCACGCTGACCGTGGACGGGCTCGTCGACTACCTCGAGGGGCGGCCGATACGCGGCGGCCGCCTCGTGGTGACGGGGTGACCGGTCAGGCCGTCGCGTCTGGAAGTTCGCGTCCCGCACGGTCGGACGTCGGGGAAGATCCTTAGTGTTCTCGCGCCGTCAGGCTCGCGAGAGCCGCAGGTTGGCGACGAACACCGCCATCAGCAGCACCGCGCCGTATGAGATCAGCAGGTAGCCGGTCCCGAGCGAGAAGAGCACGAGCAGCGCGTTCAGCAGCGTCAGCACGAGCGCTCCAGCCACCGTGCCGATGTAGTGGCCGTTGCCGCCGAGGATCGATGCCCCGCCGACCGCGACTGCTGCCGCCGAGGCGAAGAGGAAGGGGTCGCCCATGGTCAGGAACGCCTGCCCGTTGAACCCCATGAAGAGCACGCCCGCCCCCGCCCCGCCGACGGCCGAGAAGACATAGGGCAGGACGAGGGTCCGTCTGACGTTGACGCCGGCGAGATAGGCGGCGCCGCGATTCGTCCCGATCCCGTAGAGCCTGCGGCCGAGCGTCGTGAAGCTGAGGACGACCGACCCGAAGATCATCACCGCGATCCAGATCCAGAGCAGGTTCGGGAGGCCGACGGTGTTCTCGAGCACCCAGGTATTCAGCCCCGGCGGCGGAAAGGACGAGATGCCGCCCTTCGTGTAGACGAGCAACAACCCTTGGAGGGCTCCGTTCGTGCCGAGGGTCATGATGATCGGCGGCACACCCACGTACGCGACCCCGATCCCGTTGACGAGCCCGACGGCGATGGCCAGGCCGAGCACGAGCAGGAGCACCTGAGGCAGCTTCGAGGAGTCGCCGTTGGCGAGGATCGAGGTCAGGATGGCCGCGCCGGTGAATGTCCAGGGCACAGAGAGGTCGATCCCGCCCGTGAGCACGCACATCGTCTGCCCGAGGCCGATCATCCCGATGAACGAGGCCTGCAGCGCCAGGATCCTTATGTGGTTGCCGCTGCCGAAGCCACTCGCCTTCGCGGTCCCCGCGACGAAGAGCAGGACGACGATCAGATAGCTGAGCAGGATGGGGACGTTCCGCCTGAGGACGTTGAGGGCACCGAGAGCGGTGGTCCGGGAGCGGGCCTGGGCGGCAAACATGGTCTACCCGGCCCTCGATTCCCGGAAGGTGATCACGATCGAGCTGATCATCACGGTCACGATCAGCAGGAATCCCTGGAAGAAGACGCTCCAGAACGAGGTGAGCTTCAGGGCGAAGACGAGGTCCGGGATCATCAGCAGCACGATTGAGCCGATGATCGAGCTCGCCGCCGAGCCGGTGCCACCGTAGATGCTCGCCCCGCCGATGACGACCGCGGCGACCGAGTTGAGAATGAACTGATCGCCGGCGGTGGGCGCGCCCGACGCGGTCTGCGCGGCGACCCAGATGCCGGCGAGAGCCGAGAGAACGGCCGAAAGCACGTAGACCTGCGTCTTCCTGCGAACGAGCGGGACGCCGTTCAGCCTCGCCCGCGCCTCGTCGCTTCCGATCGCCTTCAAGTCCACGATGAAGCGGGTGTTCCGCAGCCAGAACCAGATCGCGAGCAGGATCACCACGCCAATCACCGACTTCGGGACCCCGAGGATCGACCCGAGGAGCCCGTTGACGAGGCCACTCGGCGTCGCCCCCCCCTCGACGGGCAGGATCACGAACGCGATCCCTCCCCAGATCGACCACGTCGCCAGCGTGACGATGAACGGCTGCAGCCGCGTGAGGGAGACAACCAGCCCGTTGACAAGGCCGCCGAACGCGGCCAGCGCGAGCACCGCGGCGACGAGCACGGCCAGCGAGAATCCCGCAGCTCCGGAGTGGCTCGCGACGATCGCGGTCGTCGTGCTGACGATCCCGCCCACCGCGAGGTCGATCCCGCGCGTGTAGATGGCGAGTGTCTGGCCGAACGCGATCAGTGCCAGCGGCAGCACGGCCGTCGCGCGCACCTCCAGCGCGCTCGGCCCCGTGAGGAGCGCGGACTGGGTCAAGTAGAGCGCTATCGAGAGCCCGACGAGATACAGGTAGGGCATGACGGCGACAGCGTCGATCCGTCGCACGAGCCCGCGCAGCTGACCGGCCGGCGAGTCGCGATCCTCCGGACGGAGGCCGGCTGGAGCGGTGGTGACCCCGCTCATAGGGCAACCTCGTTGGGCTGACGCGCCACCGGACGCCAGCCCAGGCGATTCCGGCCGTGATCCCAGACCCGTAGGGTGCTCAAGCGACCTCCTCCGCCCGGCTTCCGCCGCCGACGGCGGCGGCGATGATCCGCTCCTCGCTCAGATCGGCGCCCGAGAGGCGCGCACGAATCGTCCCGTCATGGAGCACGACCACCTCGTCGGCCATGTTCGCCAGCTCGGCGGCATCGGTCGAGTAGAAGAGGATGCCAACCCCCCGGGCGCACTGCTCGTGCATCAGCTGGTAGAGCTCGGTCTTCGTGCCCACGTCGACGCCGCGCGTCGCGTCGTACATGAGCAGCAGATCAGGATCTCGGGCGAGCACGCGAGCGAGAAGCACCTTCTGCTGGTTTCCGCCGGAGAGCGAGTTGACCTCCTGCCACGGGTGGCGAAGCGTGATCTGCAGCGACTTGATCGAGGCGCGCACGAGCTGCCGCTCGCGCCGCGCCGAGATCAGCGAGGCAGACGAGATCCTTCCGAGGTTGCCGAGCGAGACGTTGTCCCGCACGCTCAGCGCCAGGCAGAGTCCTTCGCTCGCACGGTCCTCCGGAACGAGCGCGATCCCGGACGCGAGGGCCTGGCTTGGGCTCCGAGAATGCACCTGGCGACCGCTGACCACGGCACGGCCGTTCGACCGTCTCGCGCCGAACATGGCGAGGAACAGATCCCCTTGGCCCTGACCGGCAAGGCCGCCGACACCGACGATCTGGCCCCGCTTGATCTCCAGGTTGATGTCGTGGAGACGAGGCGGCGAACCGAAATCCTCCAATTTGCAGACGATCTCGTCGCGAACACGCGAGGCTCGATCCGACTGGGGAAAGACCCGTTCGATCTTGCGGCCGAGCATCAGCTCGACAAGCTTGTCCTCGGGCATCTCCGCCATCGGCCCGTGGCCGACGTCCTTGCCGTTCCGGAGCACGGTCACCCGATCGCACAACGCCTCGATCTCCGCCAGCCGGTGGGAGATGAAGATGACGATCCTTCCTTTCGCCGCGAACTCGCGCACCGTCGCGAAGAGCCAATGCACTTGCTCCGGCAAGAGCGCTGAGGTTGGCTCGTCGAGGATGAGGACATGTGGATCGCGGATCAGCACCTTGACGATCTCGAGGATCTGACGTTCGGCAAGGCGCAGCTGCGAGACGACTGTGCCGGGACGGATGCCCGAGAACCCGTACTGGGCGAGCGCCTGGCTCGCCGCTGAGCGCAGCGGGCG
>JBBQDZ010000166.1:0-5096 GCA_038320185.1 Gaiellales bacterium | reverse complement strand
GCTGCTACGGGGCCCGGTTTCTCTCCTGCGGCGAGCTGAAGAGCCGAAACGTCGCGGTGACGTGCTTCGTCACAGACTCTCCGAGTTTGACGACCCGCTCGAGGCGGCGGAGAAGTTCTGGCCGGGGTTCATCCGCGGCGTACGCGCCTTCGTGGTGGAGGACCTCGACAGAATCGCGAAGCTCAACTAACTAACCGTTTAGGCCCCTAGTAGGCCCCACGCGATACCACTCGGTATCGGAACCTCCACGAAAAGCCCTGCGAGCGGGGCTTTTCTCTAGTCGGGGCGCCGAGATTCGAACTCGGGACATCTAGTCCCACGGACTACTGAACGGGTCGACCCATCTCGCGGGAGATCTCCGCGAGGCGGGCGAGGCGCTTCTCGAGCGGCGGGTGGGTCATGAAGAGCTGGGAGGCGGCCGACCGCCAGTTCGTCGGCACAATGAAGAACGCGTTCATCCCGGCGACCTCACGGAGATCGCGCTGGGGGATCTGCGTGATCGTTCCGGCGATCTTCTGCAGCGCACTCATCAGGTACTCAGGCGCGCCCGTGATGAGCGCCGAGCCGCGGTCGGCGGCGAACTCGCGATACCGCGAGATCGTCCGGATGAGGATGAAGCTGAGGGCGTAGGTCAGGATCGAGACGAGCATGACGATCAGCCACACCGGCGGACCGTTGTTGTCGCGACGATCGCCGCCGCCGCCCCACATACCCGCGTAGAGCCCGAACCGCGTCAGCATCGCGGCCAGCATGGCGAAGAAGCTCGCCACCGTCATCACGAGCACGTCCCTGTTGGCCACGTGCGAGAGCTCGTGGGCGAGCACCCCTTCCACCTCTCTCGGCTCGAGCCGCTGCCAGAGGCCAGTGGTCACGGCGACCGCGGCGTGCTTGGGGCTACGGCCGGTCGCGAACGCGTTCGGGACGTCGGTGTCGATGATCGCGATCTTCGGCTTCGGCAGGTCGGCCATCGCGCACAGTCGCTCCACCATGTCGTGGAGCTGTGGCGCCTGCTCGCGGGTGACGACCTTCGCGCCCGACGCAGCGAGCGCGAGCTTGTCCGAGGTGAAGTACTGGAAGAGGCCCATCCCGACGACGATCACGAGCATCGGGACGAGGCCGACGTTCAGCACCTGGAACAGGACGACGGCGAAGACGACGTAAAGCAGGCCGAGCAGGAAGCTCGCCCCGACCATCCTCAGGGAGAGGCCGGCGTCTCGTCCGTAGGCTTTCCGTTTCATCGACAATCGCCCCCTTGATTCCTCTGGGGCGAATGGTAGCTACGGGCCTAGCGCTTGCCGCGCTGGGACCGCCATCCTCCCCCCCGCGCGAGGTCGAGGTGCGGATCGTGCCGGATTCCATGGCGCGGGCGCTCGGCGTTCGCGGCGCCGTCGGGCTCCTCCTGACCGGGCACGGCAAGCATACGAGCCGGGGCGAGGCCCTCAGCCTGCTAGGTCTCGACCCCCTTCCGCGTTGCGGATCGACTTCCGGGGTGGACTGCGTCCGCATCGCAGTCTCGCTGCCGCCGCCTCGAGAGCGTCCGAACCGCCGCTACCGCGTCGCGATCCTCGGCCCCGGCTACCGCGGCCGCCTCGTCTCCGAACGCACACGAGTGCCCGGCCTCGTCTCGATCTCGGACATCGCCCCCACCGTACGCGCGCTCCAGCGCGGCCGCAGGCCACCCGTCACCGCGCGTGTCGATCCCGATGTGAGTCACGACCTTGCGGAGCTCGACCGGCGGATCGACCGGGCGCACGCGGTGCGCACCCCCGCAGTCCTGCTGCTCGTGCTCGTGCCGCTCGGGACCGCGGTCGCGTCCCTGCTCCTGCGCTCCCGGCTCCTCGCGCGCGCTGCGCTCCTCGGTGTCCCGCTCGCGCTCGCCGCCTCTCTCGTGCTTTCCGAGCAAGGGGTGACGGCACCCTGGCTCGTAGCTCTCAGCGTCGGGCTTGCTGTCGGCCCATCGGCGCTGGGAGCTGCGGTGATTCTGCGCACGCCGCGGAAACTCGCGCTGCCGCTGCTCGCGCTCTTCGTGCTCTACCTCGTCGACCTCACGAGCGCCGCGCCGTCCAACTCCCTGTCCGCGTTCGGACCGCACCTCGAGAGCGGCGGACGCTTCTACGGGATCCCGAACCGCGTCGAGACGCTGCTGGTCGTGCCCGCCCTGCTGCCCGTCGTCCTCCTCGGCCGGCGAACGCTGCCGCTCGTGGCCGCACTCGCGATCGCAACCGTCGGCCTCAGCGCGACGGGCGCGGACGGCGGCGGGCTCCTCGTGCTCGCGGTCGCGTTCCTCGTCCTGCGCCTGCGCCTGGCCGGCGGAAGGATCAGCCCACGGAGGAGCGCCGCGATCGCGCTGGCGGGGACGGCCTTGGCGCTCGCGCTCGTTGGGCTGGACGCGGCTGCCGGCGGATCGAGCCACGTCACGCGTGCGGTCGCAACGGGCCCAGGTGGCCTCGCGGGCGACCTCGCCCACCGGCTCCACGTCTCGGTCCAGGCCGTCACCTCCTCGGCACACCAGTCGATCTTCTTCCTGATCGGCGCGGGGTTTCTCGTCTGGCTCGCGTCGGCGCGACCGCGGTCGCCCGTGCGCGACGCGCTGCTCGCGGCGCTTGCCGTCTCGCTCCTCGTCAACGACTCTCCGGTCGACGTCGCCGGTTTCGGTGCACTCTCGTGCTTCGTGCTCTGGAGCTGGGAACGGCTCGGCATCGCCGCTCCGCGCACGCCCCGGTAAACTCGCGGGCCCGATGCGCCGCCGTGTCGTGACCGCCGTCCTCGCCGCAGGCGCCGCCGGTGCGCTGCTCGCCGGTTGCGGCTCGGGGAAGATCACCGCGCCGACCGGCCCCACCTACGGGAAACGCCCGACGCAGGCCGCGGGAAACGCCGCCGCGGGCAAGACCGCGTTCGGCGCGAACGGCTGCAACGCCTGCCACACCTACAAACCGGCCGGCTCGTCCGCGAAGGTCGGGCCCGATCTCGGCAACCTCGCCGCCGATGCGAAGAAGGCGAAGAAGGGCTCGATCGAGGACTACACCAAGAGCTCGATCGTCGACCCGAACTCCTACGTCGTGCCGGGCTACCCGAAGAACGTGATGCCAAGCTTCCAGACGCTTCCGGCGAAGACGATCGCCAACCTCGTCGCCTTCCTGACGAAGCCGTCCTGAGCTCACTTCCATCGGGCTTCCCGCTGCGCGTCGGCGCGTTCGCCTGCGACCTCGACGAGACGCTTATCGGTGCGGACGCACTGCTTCCTCCTCGCACAACGGCTGCCCTACGCACCGCGCGCGAGGCCGGCGTCCACGTGATCTTCGTCACCGGCCGGATGTTCCGGTCGGTCCGACCGTACGCGCTCGAGGCCGGGATCGACGACCCCGTCGTCTGCTACCAGGGTGCGGTCGTCGCCGAGCCGGAGTCCGGCCGCTGGCTGCGACACGTGCCGATCGCCCTCGAGCCGGCCCGCGAAGCGATCGCGGCCGTCCAGAAGGAGGGGTACGAGCTCAACTGCTATGTCGACGACGACCTCTGCGTCGCCCGCGTCACGCCGGATGCGCGGCGTTATGCCGACTTCCAGCACCTCCCGCTCCACGAGGTCGGCCCTCTCCTCGACTGGCTCGAGCGCCCACCCACGAAGCTCGTCGTGATCGGCGACCCCGTCGAGCTCGACGAGCTCGAAGCGCGGTTGAAGAGCCACTTCGACGGTCGCCTCTACATCTCCAAGTCGCTGCCCCACTTCCTCGAGCTCGCGAACCCCGAGGTGACGAAGGGGACAGGTCTCGCCTTTCTCGCGGCTCGCCTCGGATTCGCGGCCGAGGAAACCGTGGCGTTCGGAGACGGCGAGAACGACGTCGAGCTGCTCGAGTGGGCCGGCTACGCCGTGGCAGTCGAGAACGCGCACGACCGGGTGAAGGCCATCTCCGACTTTGTCTGCCCGCCTGTCACCGAAGAGGGCGTGGCCCAGGTGATCGAGGCCTATCTAGAGTCCCGCGGATGATCGACCTCCGCGCTGCGCGTGCCGACCCCGAGGCCTTTCGCGCGGCGCTGGCACGCAAGGGCGCCGACGAGCTCTTCGAGGCGTTGCTCGCCGCCGACGCGCGCTGGCGCGAGCTCGAGACGGGGGCGGGAGAGCTCCGCTCGCGCCGGAAGCTGTCCGGGAAGCCGACTCCGGAGCAGCTCGAAGAGCTGAACCGCACGAAGGCCGAGCTGCAGCGGGTGGAGGAGGAGCTGGGCCGCGTCGAGGCCGAGCGCAAGCGCCACTGGGACCGGGTTCCGAACCCACCCGACGCCTCCGCTCCCGACGGGCTCACCGAGGAGGAGGCGGAGGAGCTTCGCCGGGTCGGCGAGCCGCGCGAGCTCGGCTTCGAGCCGCTCGACTCCGCCGAGCTCGCCGCGGGTGGCATCGACCTCGAGCGAGGCGCGCGTCTCTCCGGCTCGCGGTTCGCCTACCGCCTGGGCGACCTCGCCCTGCTCGAGCTCGCGCTGTATCGCTGGGCGCTCGACCGGCTAGTGGCGAAGGGGTTCGTGCCGGTGCTTCCGCCCGTCCTCGTGCGGGAGCAGGCGATGTACGGAACCGGCTTCCTGCCGACCGACGACATCAACCTCTACCACGTCGAGCGCGACGAGCTCTACCTGACGGGCACTTCCGAGGTCGCGCTCGCCGGGCTCCACATGGAGGAGATCCTCGAGGCGGACGAGCTGCCGCTGCGCTACGCCGGGTACTCGACCAACTTCCGCCGCGAGGCGGGCGCGGCCGGAAAGGACACGCGCGGGATGCTCCGCGTCCACCAGTTCGACAAGGTCGAGATGTTCGTCTTCTGCCCTCCCGAGGACTCGCCGGAGTGGCACGAACGCCTGCTCGCGATCGAGGAGGAGCTGGTCGGAGAGCTGGGCCTGCCCTACCGGGTCGTGAACATCGCCGCCGGCGACCTCGGCGCCTCGGCGGTCAAGAAGTACGACGTCGAGGCCTGGTTCCCGAGTCAGGGTCGCTACCGCGAGATCACGTCGACCTCGAACACAACCGACTATCAGGCTCGACGGCTCGAGATCCGCTTCCGCCGCGGCGGCAAGCCCGAGCTCGTGCACACGCTGAACGGAACGGCCGTGACCGC
>JBBQDZ010000165.1:0-5266 GCA_038320185.1 Gaiellales bacterium | reverse complement strand
TGATCGGGGTCGCCCTGAAGGGGCTGGCCGGCCGCAAGCTGCGCGCGGTGCTGACGGCCTTCGCAGTCGTGCTCGGCGTTGCGATGATCAGCGGCACCTACATCCTCACCGACACGATCAAGGCCGGCTTCGACACGATCTTTACGCAGTCCTACAAGAACACGAGCGCCGTGATCAGCGGCCGCGTCGCCTTCACGGGCGGGAACGGGGGCAGCACCTCGACCCCGTTCGGCTTTCCCGAGTCGGTGCTCCCGAAGGTGCAGCGGCTGCCGGGCGTCGCGTCCGCGGTCGGCTCGGTCGCCGACCAGGCGCAGCTCGTCGGCCGCGACGGCAAGGTGATCGTGAACGGCGGCGCGCCGAACCTCGCCTTTTCGGTCGACCCGAAGGCGGATCAGCGCTTCAACCCGCTGACGCTCACCGCCGGCCGCTGGCCGGCCGGCCCGACCGAGATCGCGATCGACAAGGCGACCGCCGACAAGAAGCACTTCGCGCTCGGCCAGGAGATCGGCGTCTCCGCGCGAGGCCCGGCCCGTACGTTTCGGATCGTCGGCATCGCCGAGCTCGCGGCGGTCTCCTCGATCGGGGGCGCGACGATCGCGATCTTTGACTTGCCCACCGCGCAGCAGGTCTTCGACAAAGCGGGGAAGCTCGACCTGATCCGCGTCGCCGCGAAGAGCGGCGTGGCGACGCCGAAGCTCCTGCAGGAGATCCGCGCCGTGCTGCCGCAGACAGCGCAGGCGCGCGACGCCGACCAGCAGGCGAAGTCCGACTCGAAGGACACGACCTCGTTCCTCGACTTCCTGCAGAAGTTCCTGCTCGCGTTCGGCGGAATCGCGCTCTTCGTCGGCAGCTTCGTGATCGCGAACACGCTCTCGATCACGATCGCGCAGCGGACGCGCGAGTTCGCGACGCTGCGGACGATCGGAGCTTCGCGCCGCCAGGTGCTCTGGTCCGTGATCCTCGAGGCGCTCATCGTCGGGATCCTCGCGTCTCTCGTCGGCCTCTTCCTCGGGCTCGGGCTCGCGAAGGGCCTGAACGGGCTCTTCGTCGCCTTCGGGATCGACCTCCCGAAGAGCGGCACGATCTTCGCGACGCGCACGATCGTCGTCTCGCTCGTCGTCGGAATCGTGATCACACTGCTCGCGAGCCTGCGCCCTGCGCTGCGGGCTACGCGGATCCCGCCGATCGCGGCCGTTCGCGAAGGGTCGGTCCTGCCGAAATCCCGCTGGGCGCGTTTCGGCCCCTTCCCCGCGCTTGCCGTGCTCGCTGTCGGTATCGCGCTCCTCGGCTACGGCGTCCTCGGGCACGGGCTCAGCACGACCGTCCGGATTTTCTCGCTCCTGGTCGGCTGCCTGCTCCTGTTCCTGGGCGTCGCCCTGAATGCGCCGCGTCTCGTCCCTCCGCTCGCTTCCGTTCTCGGCTGGCCGGCCACGAAGATCGGCGGCTCAGCGGGCGTTCTCGCCCGCGAGAACGCGATGCGGAACCCGGGCCGTACGGCTTCCACTGCGGCTGCCCTGATGATCGGTCTTGCGCTCGTCACCTTCGTGGCCGTTCTCGCACAAGGGCTGCGGGCCTCTTTCGAGGACTCGGTCAACAAGCTCTTCGTCGGCGACTACGGCATCACGGCTCAGAACGGCTTCGATCCTTTCCCGAAGGGCGCCGAGGGCGCGGCGCGAAACGCGACGGGCGTCCTGGCCGTCTCGGGAGTGCGCGCCGGCGACGGACGCGTCTTCGGCAACAAGGTGCAGGTGAGCGCCGTCGAGCCGAGTCTGCCGAAGGTAATCGAGGTCGAGTGGTACCGCGGCTCGGACAGCGTTCCCGCCCAGCTCGGCCGCGACGGCGCGTTCGTGGAGAAGAAGTACGCGAAGCACCACGACCTGCAGATCGGATCGCCGCTCCGCCTCGAGACGCCCACCGGGGACTTCATCGCGCTGAAGCTGAAGGGCATCTTCAAGGCCCCCAAGGGAGGCTCACCGTTCGGGACGATCACGATCTCGGCGCCGACCTTCGACGCGACCTACCCGCAGCCGAAGAATCTCTTCATCTTCGCCAACATGCGGGGCGGAGCGACCTCGACGAACACCGAGCAGCTGAACGCCGCCCTGAAGGGCTTCCCCGACGCGAAGGTGCAGACGCGGTCGGAGTTCAAGAAGAACCAGGAGAAGCCGCTGAACTCGATCCTGAACCTCCTCTACGTGCTGCTCGGCCTCTCGGTCATCGTCAGCCTGTTCGGGATCGTGAACACGCTCGTCCTGACGGTCTTCGAGCGGACGAGGGAGCTCGGGATGCTGCGGGCGGTCGGAATGACCCGTCGCCAGGTACGGCGCATGGTCCGCCACGAGAGCATCGTCACGGCGTTGATCGGCGCAGCGCTCGGCATCGTCGTCGGGCTGTTTCTGTCGCTCCTCGTCACGCACGCGCTCTCGAGCGAGGGCATCGTCTTCGCGGTTCCCTACGGCTCGCTCGCGATCTTTGCGGTCGCCGCGATCCTCGTAGGGATACTCGCCGCGTTCTTCCCCGCCCGCCGGGCGGCGAGGCTGAACGTCCTGGAGGCCCTACAGTACGAGTAAGGACGCTCCGGGTCGTTGGCGAGGCTTTGCTAGCTGCCGAAGACCTGCGGCGACCGCGTGAACGGGTACGTCGCCCAGTACAGCTTGACGACCTCACCGCGATCGTCGCGCACCACCCGTAGCAGCTCGCCCGCCTCGAGCCCCGACCGCGCGCGGAAGCGATCGGCCCCGTCCGGCTCGAAGATCGTGGGCTCGAGCTCTCGCGGCGCCGTCGCAATTCGGGCCTCGAGCACTCCGGCCCGGTAGCTGAAGACGAACTCGCCCCCCTCCGACCACCAGCGCCCGAGCAGCGGCTCGATCTCGGCGGGCGGAGGCTCCTCCGGACGCCACGCGCTCGGCACCGCGGGAAACGCCTCGACCGCCTTCTGCGTAAGCTCGAGAACGGCCAGCATGGCCTCCCTGCCGGGAGCCGTCGATGCGATCAGCGTCGCCGAGCCGACACGCTCCCTGGGCGCGACGGAGAGGTGCGCGACGTGGCCCGGCATGCCGCCGTTGTGCCCGATGAGCACGCGGTCGCCCCTCCGAAAGAGCATCAGCCCGAGTCCCCAACCGAGCGTCCAGCCATGCGGATCGGCCATCACCTGCAGCGATCGCATCTCCTCGACCGTCTTGGCAGCGAGAATCGCCGGGTCGGGGTCGGCCAGAAAGGCTCCCCAGCGGCACAGGTCGCCCGCCGTGCTCCAGAGGGCCCCCGACGCGGAGCCGCCGCGGAGGTCGACGTCGTAGCGCTCGACGAAGGCTTGCTCCACGTACGGATGCACGAAGTACCCTTTCGCGACCGGAGGTGCTGCCTCCCAGGTCGTGCGGGTCAGGCCGAGCGGCTCGAGCAGCCGATCTCGGACATACTCCTCGTACGGCGTTCCGGAGCGCCGCGCTACGACCTCGCCGAGCAGCGCAAAGCCGAGGTTGGAGTAGTGCCAGAGCCGACCCGGTGGGAGCACCTGCTCCACGTGGGCGAGCTCGGCGAGCAGCTGCTCCCGTGTCGGCGACTCCATCGACTCCCAGATCTCGCCGGGTATCTCTCGCTGCAGGCCCGACAGGTGCGAGAGCAGCCGGCGAAGCGTCGGCCCGCGGGGGCCCTCAGGGATATGCCGGTCGACGGGATCGTCGAGGTTCAGCTCGCCCGCGTCGCGCAGCTGCATGATGGAGACGGCCGTGAACGTCTTCGTGATCGAGCCGATTCGGTACTGGTGATCGGGCGTCGCCTCCTCGCCGGTGTCGGTGTCGGCGAGCCCGACGGCCTCGGACCACCCCACCTCGCCCTCGCGGAAGACAGCCGAGCTGACGCTCGGCAGCCGCTCCTCCGCCTGGATCGAGCGGATCAGGCGGCTGAAGCCCACCCCGACGTCAGACTCGGGCAAGGGCCCCAAGTGTTTCTGGAATCAAGTCGGCTGCGCGCTCGATGTCGTCGTCGGAGACGTCGAGGTGCGTCACCGCACGGAGAATGCCCGGTCGCATCGTCGCGGAGAGCCCAACGCCTGCTCGATGCAGCCGCTCGAGCGCCTCGGGCACCGAGAGGCCGAGCGGCGAGATATCTACCTGGACGAAGTTCGTGTCGACCGCGTCGGGCTCGACCGGGAGCCCTCGAGCGGCGAGGCCTTCCGCCAGCCGGCGTGCTCGCGCGTGGTCCTCGGCCAGTCGCTCGACGTGGTGATCGAGCGCGTAGACGCCGGCGGCCGCGACGATTCCCGCTTGCCGCATCGCTCCGCCGAACGCGTGCTTCTCGTACCGGGCGGCCCGCATCAGCTCGTACGAGCCGGCGATGAGCGCCCCGAGCGGGCAGCCGAGCCCCTTCGAGAGGCAGAGCGTCACCGTGTCGAAAAGGCTGCCGATGCTCGCGGCCGGGATCCCCGACGCGACGGAGGCGTTCAGCAGGCGCGCACCGTCGAGGTGCAAGCGCAGGTCGAGATCGCGTCCAGTCTCGACGATCGCCAGTAGGTCGTCGTAGGGCCAGACCCGGCCGCCCCCGGTGTTGTGCGTGTTCTCGAGTGCCAGGATGCCGGTGCGAGGGACGTGGTGGCCGTCGCCCGAGCGGTATGTCTCCCGTACCTGGTCCGGAGTCAGGATCCCCCGCTCGCCACGGAGCCCGCGGGTGACGAGCCCGGAGTGGCGGGCCGCACCGCCGAGCTCCGCCACCATGATGTGCGCCGTCTCCTCGACGATCAGCTCGGTGCCGCGCTCGCCCAGGATCGTCAGCGCGATCTGGTTCGCCATCGTCGCGGTCGGCAGGTAGACGCTCTCCTCCTGGCCGAGCAGCTCGGCGCCGCGGCGCTCGAGCTCGAGCACCGTTGGATCCTCCCGTTTCTGCTCGTCGCCAACGGCGGCGGCGGCGATCGCGGCGCGCATGCCCGCGGTCGGCTGAGTAAGCGTGTCGGAGCGAAGCTCGATCATGCCGCCATTCAACCAAACGTTGTGTGTAACTTGACAGTTATGTAACTCGATGGTTAACTACACCCGTGGGAGCGTTCGAGGCACTTGCTGATCCGACGCGGCGGCGCATCGTCGAGCTCCTGTCCGACGGAGAGCGGGACGCGGGTGAGATCGCCTCGCACTTCCCGGTCAGCCGGCCCGCGGTGTCGCGCCACCTGCGCGTGCTCCGCGAGCACGGGCTCGTGCGGTCGCGCGGGGACGCGCAACGGCGGATCTACTCGCTCGACGCCGCTCCGCTCGCGGAGCTCGACGAGTGGCTGGCCGGG
>JBBQDZ010000164.1:0-5278 GCA_038320185.1 Gaiellales bacterium | reverse complement strand
GCCCGCCGGGGTATGGCTGAAGGAGACGTAGCCGTTCAGGGGCTGGTGCTTGAAGCGGGTGGCCGACTTGATGGCGGTGATGATCTGGCGCGTGACGCAGAGCTCGGCGAAGCTGCGAAACGAGGTCTCCTTGTCGGCGCGAAAGTCCCGCACGGCCTTGTAGAGCCCGATCAGACCCTCCTGAACGAGGTCGTCCCCGTCTCCGCCGGCCAGGAAGTAGGAGCTGGCCTTCAGCCGGACGAAGCCGGTGTAGCGGCGGATCAGCCCGTCAAGGGCGCTCCGGTCGCCGTTGCGCGCGCGGAGGACAAGCTGCAAATCCTCAAGCTCTCGTTGAGCCTTCTGGGGCTTCCGAGCTGCTGTGACGAGCTGTGCGGACATGGGCTCTCCCTGCGTTTGCGGGCACTTTGTGAATCGCCGCGATGGCTGCGACGCTCAAGTCTCACCCTCAGGTTGAGCAAGAACATAGCAGTGACCCGCGAGCGTTACAAGTCCTTTGCGCATCTTCCAGTCTGACTAGAGAGAGTCGCCGCGCCGAAGGCGCTCGAGCCGCGCCCTCGTCTCCGAGTCGAGTCGCTCCTCGAGAGGTGTCCGTCGCTCCTCGCGGAGCGACGGCACCTCGAGGTCGCCGATGAAGCGCTGCGAGCTCAGTTTCATCACCTCGAGCCCGGCGGTGCCGCGAACGGCCGCATCTGACGAGACGAGGCAGACGTGCTCCTGTGTCCGATGCTCGGCGGCGAGGCGTTCCAGGAGCGAGTCAGCGTGGGGCACGTACCTGACCTCGAGCGCGCCACGCCGCAGGTCATCGCCGGCTCCGTCGAACACGACGACACCGCGGGCGCCGCGCACCGCGACGAAGCTTGCAAGGGCGTCCACTAGCTCGCTGACTTCCCGGAAGCTCCCGGCGTGGAGGAGGTTGTAGCCGTCGAAGAGGTAGAGGGTAGGCTCAGGCATCGTCCAAGGGACGCCGCTGCCTGCTCGCCTCGTAGAGGAGCAAAGCCGCGGCGACGCTCACGTTCAGGGATTCCACCTTGCCCGCGAGGGGGATCATCAGGGTCGCGTCGCACGTGCGGCGCACGAGCGGACGGAGGCCCGCCCCCTCTGCTCCGAGGACGAGGGCGATCCCGCCGGTGAGGTCGGCCTCCCACAGCAGCGTGGCCCCGGCCCCGGCGACCGCGGCCCAGACCCATAGCCGCGGCCCCTTCACCTCGCCGAGGAAGCGAGCAAGGTTCGGGACGACTGCAACGGGAAGGTGCTCGACCGCACCGGCCGAGGCCCGGCACACTGCCGGCGTGACCCGCGCCGACCCGTGCGCGGGGACGACGACGCCGGTCGCCCCCGCCCCCTCGGCACTCCGGCAGACGGCCCCGAGGTTCCGGGGGTCGGTGACGCGGTCGAGGCAGACGAGCAGCGGTTCCGGGCGCGCGGCGAGCTCGGACGCGTCCGCATACCGGTACGGGCCACAGAACGCGAGCACTCCCTGGTGGTCGTCCGTTCCCGCCTCTGCCGTGAGGGCGCGCTCCTGCTTGACGTGGACCCGCAGTCGCCGCTCCTCGCGAAGCCACGGCGCCCCGGTGAGCGCCCGCTCGGTTGCCCACAGCTCGAGGACCTCGCGAGGCCCGCTAATCGCCTCGCGGACCGGCCTCCGCCCGTAGACCTGCTCGCGGATCACCGCCGCGGAACGAGTCGGAAGCCGGGGGCTTCGGCGACGTCCCGCACCTCCCAGCCCGCGGCCTCGATCTCCGTGCGCACGCGGTCGGCCTCGCCGAAGTCGCGCGCCTCGCGAGCGCGCCGCCGCTTCTGGGCGAGCTCGACCAGCGCCCGCGGCGCTTCCGCCTCACGGGTCAGCGGACCGAGGCCGAAGAGCTCGAGGCCCCACCGCAGCGAGCTCGTCCGGGCGCGGCCGCGCCAGTCGTGGAAGAGCGCAAGCGCCTCCGGCGTGTTGAAGTCGTCTTCCAGGAGGACCGCCAGCTCCTCTCGATCCGGCTCGTGCGGGTCGTCCTCGGGGCCGACGAAGTAGTTCCGGAATGTCTCGACCTGCGCCTGCGCCTGCGCCATCGTCTCCTCGGAGAAGTCGATCGGCTTGCGCCAGTGCGCGCTCATCAGGAACAGCAGGACCGTCTCCGGGCCCCAGGCGTCCAGGACCTCCCGGATGCTGGCGACGTTTCCCTCGGACTTCGACATCTTCTCGCCGACGAAGCGGAGCATCCCGTTGTGCATCCAGATGCGCGCATACTCGCTGCCGAGCGCCCGCGACTGCGCGAGCTCGTTCTCGTTGTGGGGGAAGACGATGTCGAGACCCGAGCCGTGGAGCTCGAAGGCCGGCCCGAGGAGCTTCTCGGCCATCGCCGAGCACTCGATGTGCCAGCCCGGCCGGCCCCGGCCCCACGGCGAGCCCCAGGCGGTGTCCTCGCCGGGCTTGTTGGCCTTCCAGAGCGCGAAGTCGCGCGGGTCATCCTTGCGCGCGCTGGGCTCCTCCTCGGCTAGCTCGTCCGGGCGCTGCCCTGAGAGCTGCCCGTACTCGGGGTAGCGGGCCACCCGGAAGTAGACGTCACCGTCGGCCACGTATGCATATCCCTCCGCGATCAGTCGCTCGATCATCGCGACGATCTCCGGCATCGTCTCCGTCGCCTTGGGAACCTGATCCGGAAGGCCGAGTCCGAGATCGGCGATGTCCGTCAGGTACCACTCTGTCGCGCGGCGGGCGAGGTCGGCGCTCTCGCCCGGAGCCGCCGCGTAGATCTTGTCGTTCACGTCCGTGATGTTGTGGACGAAGGTCACCTCGTAGCCGCTCGCGCGCAGCCAGTTCCGGAGCCACGAGAAGACGACGAAGGGCCGGGCGTTGCCGACGTGTGCGCGCGCGTAGACCGTCGGGCCGCAGACGTACATGCCGACCGGGCCGGGCGCTTGCGGTAGCTCGTCCAGCCGCCGGGTGAGGGTGTTATAGAGCCGCATCCAGTCGCCGCAGCGTCTCGTCACGGTCGAGTGCCGCGAGCACCGTCCATAGCTCCGGCCCGCGCGCCTGCCCGGTAAGGGCGAGACGGAGGGAGCGTAGGTCGCCCCCGACCGCCTTCAACTCACGCAGAAGGGCGTGCGCGCCTGCCGCATCCACCCCTCCGTTCGTCCGCTCCCGCAGCTCGCGAAAGCGGAGGATCGTGGGCCGGGCCGAAGCGGGGAGCGACACCAGTTCCGGACGGAGGATCGCGTCGGCGCCCGCACGCGCCTCGTTCCAGTCCCGCGCGCCACGGAGGGCCGGCGCGAGCTCGAGCGGCACGCCCACGTGTCCCGCCAGCTCCTCGTCGGTCAGGCCCGCGATCGCCTCCACCGCGAGCCGGCGGATCCGCGCGAGGTCGAGGTGGACGTCGTGCCTCGGGAGGCCGAGCTCCTCCAGATAGGCGCGTACCGCGCTCCCGGGGATGCCGGCGTCCCGCAGCGAGGCGACTGTCGCGCCGAAGGTCCGCTTCGACAGCTTCTTCCCGTCCTCGCCCAGCAGCAGCCCGTGGTGGAGGTACTCCGGCGGCCGCGTACCGAAAGCCTCGTGCAGAAGGCGGTGCAGCGCCTCGTTCGGACGGTGGTCGTTCCCCCGCACCACATGGGTGATCCCGAAGTCGGCATCGTCGACGACGCTTGCGAGGTGGTAGGTCGCACTGCCGTCCTCCCGCAGAAGGGTGATGCCATCGAACCGCTCGACGCCGAGGCTGCCGGCGGCCTCCCGATATCGATCCTGCCGCTCGCTCTGACGCACCGGCCCCTCCTCCCAGGCGACGCCGAGCCACTCGAGGTCGCGAAGAATCTCGTGCTCCCCGCCGGGGGTGTTTCGCGCCGGGTCGGTATCGTCGATCCTCAGCAGCAACGTGTCGCCGTACACGCGGTTCGCCACCGCGCTGAGGGCGTTCCCGACGTGCAGGGAGCCGGTCGGGCTGGGTGCGAACCGAACGCGCTTCATCCGTTTGAATGTACCGCCGGGCGCTGGGCGTCGATGCCGGAGGCAGCATGTTGTTCCGTAGCACGACCGAGACCGACCTGGCCCGCGTCTGCGCCTGCATTGTCACCGCGCCCATCAGCTGGGTCCCGGCAGACCGCTATCTCGAGGAACTCGCCGAGCACCAGTACCGGCCGGAGTGGACCTGGATTGCACAGAAAGGGGATCAGATCCTCGCCCGCACGCTGTGGTGGGGACTGCCCGAGAGCGACCACCCGCTTGCGCTCGACTGCCTCTCCGCCCACGACTCGGTCGCCGACCGGATCGGCCTCGCCGCGAAGCTCCTGGCCGCCGCGCACGATTCCTTTCGTGCTGGAGGCATCCCGGCACTGCCCGAGTACGACCTGAACCTGCCAAACGGCTGGCGCGACGACCCGGATGTCGCGGCCGCCGCCGCCTGGCGCCAGGAAGCCGCAGCGCGTGCCGGTCTGACGGACGAGCTCGAGCGGCTCTGTTACGAGTGGACGCCGGACGCAGGCGTGCCCGAGGCCACCCGAAGACTGGTCTTCTCGGCCGAACCCGAGGACGAGGTGTTTGTCTCGGTCTTCCGTCGCGTCGCCGAAGACAGCGTCGACGTCACGACGCGAAGGAACGTGGCCGCGATGGGAGCCGATCGGCGGGCCCGCAAGGACCTGCAGGTCTACCTCGACATGCCCGGCAAGCGGGACCGGTGGCGGGTCGCCTTCACCCCGGACGGTCAGCTCGCCGGCCTCGCGATCCCCTCCTGGAACCCCTACGGGCCGGTCGTCGGCTATCTCGGCGTCGTGCCGGAGCTCCGCGGTCGCGATTACGTCGACGAGCTGCCACCGCGATCACTCGACAGCTGGCCGAGACGGGTGCACAGGGGATCACCGCCCTCACCGACTCGACCAACCTGCCGATGTCCGCCGCCCTCGAGCGCGCCGGCTACGCAACTACGGCGTCCGGCTCGTCCTGTCGTTAGGTCCAGAGCGATTCGTCGGTCGAACTGAGACGATGTCTGCGGTGGAGCAGCGCGTCAGCCTGGTTACCCTCGGCGTTGCCGACCTGGCACGTGCCCGCGCCTTCTACGAAGCGCTCGGCTGGTCGACACGTGCCAAGCCGGGCGACGATGTCGTCTTCTTCCAGGCGGGCGGGATGATTGTCGCCCTCTGGGGCCGCGAGAGGCTTGCCGGGGACTCCGGGGTCGCTGACAGCGGCGGCTGGGGCGGGGTCACACTGGCGCTCAACGTGGCCTCGCCGGCGGAGGTCGACGCCGTTGTCGACCAGGCGCGGCGAGCAGGCGCGCGCATCGCGCGTGAAGGAGCGGAGACCTTCTGG
>JBBQDZ010000163.1:0-5331 GCA_038320185.1 Gaiellales bacterium | reverse complement strand
GCGCACCGACGCCGCCCGGCGAGCGGATGCATGCACCGCGGGGGGCTGATCACGCGGCTTCGGGCTCGATCAGCTCGTCCGGCTCGCGCGTGTCGAGCCTCGCCTCGAAGTAGCGGCGGAGCTCCTCGCCCGACACGCGCGACGCGAATCGCCGCCGCGGCTTCGCGTCGCGGACGAGCGTGACGTTGTCGTCGCGATCTCCGTAGCAGCGGGCATAGCATTCTGCCTCGCTCAGCGCCCTCAGCCTCGTCACGGCGGGAAACGTATGGAGTGGGTCGGACGGATAGCGTTCCGGAGAGTGAGCGGGCGCGCGAAGCGGTTCGAGTACGCGGCGGCCGTCGACCGGGCCGGACGTGTCACGGCCGAGGGCGGAGCCCCGGTCGAGCTCGCGCAGGAGTGGTCGCCCGAGGCGCTCATGCTCGCCGGGCTCGCTCGCTGCACCCTCGCCAGCCTTGCCTATCACGCCCGCCGCGCCGGTCTGGATCTCGTCGCGGCGGCCTCGGCATCGGGCGTCGTGACCCGCCGCGAGACCGACGGCCGCTACGCGTTCGTCGAGCTCGTCTGCCGCATCGAGGCGGAGATCGATCCCCTCCCGCCGGGCGACGAGCTGCCTGCTCTGATCGCGAAGGCGGAGCGGGACTGCTTCGTCTCGGCTTCGCTCAGCGTCCCGACCCGCTACGCCTGGCGCGTCAACGATCAGGAGGTGACATCCGCATGAAGCTGCTGATCCTGGGCGGGACGAGGTTCCTCGGACGGGGGGTCGTCGAGGAGGCGCTCGCGCGAGGCCACGAGCTGACGCTCTTCACCCGCGGCCAGACGAACCCGGAGCTCTTTCCCGAGGCGGAGCACCTGCGGGGTGACCGCGACGGTGACCTCGGCGCCCTCGAGGGCCGCGCCTTCGACGCGGTCGTCGACCCGAGCGGCTACGTTCCCCGGCTCGTCCGCGCCTCCGCCGAGCTCCTGCGCGCGAGCGGCGCCGGTCGCTACGTCTTCGTCTCGAGCATCTCGGTCTACAGCTCGCCGCTCACAGCGGGCTTCGACGAGAACGCGCCGCTCGCGACCATGGAGCAGCCGACCGAGGAGGTCACGGGCGAGTCCTACGGGCCACTCAAGGTCGCCTGCGAGGAGGTCGTGCGAGACGTCTTCCCCGGGGCACATGCGAACGTGCGCGCGGGACTGATCGTCGGGCCCCACGATCCAACCGGCCGGTTCACATACTGGCTGGAGCGGTTCGAACGCGGCGGCGAGGTTCTCGCGCCTGGCGATCCCGACCGGACCGTTCAGTTCGTGAACGTCCGCGACCTCGGCGCCTGGATCGTCCGCGTCTGCGAGGACGGAGTCGTCGGCGACTTCAACGCCGTGGGCCCGGATCCGCCGGTGACCATGGGCGAGCTTCTCGAGAGCTGTCGTCGCGTGGCGGGCAGCGACGCCGGGCCGGTCTGGGTCGACGAGAGCTTCCTCGTCGAGCGTGAGGTGGGGCAGTGGATGGAGCTGCCGCTCTGGCTGGCCGGCCCCGAGGCGGCGATGCTTCAGGCGGACATCTCGTGCGCGGTTGCCGCAGGCCTGCGGTTCCGCCCGCTCGACGAGACCGTGCGCGACACGCTCGAGTGGGTACGGGGCGGTGGCTCCGCCGTCGCCGGCCTCGCGAGCGGCCTCCGCATCGGCGAGGCGGGGATGCGGCCCGAACGCGAAGCCGAGCTGCTCGAGGAATGGCGGACACGCGGATGAGTGCCGTTGCGCTCGAGATCGAGTCGGTCCGGCGTCAGTTCCCCTCGCTCGCGTCGGGGACGGTGTTCTTCGACGGGCCAGGCGGCACGCAGGTGCCGCAGACGGTGATCGACGCGATCTCGCGCTACCTGCGCGAGTCGAACGCGAACCTCGGCGGGTACTTCGAGGCGAGCCGGCGTAGCGACGTGCTCGTTGCCGACGCGCGGCAGACGGCGGCGCGCTTCCTCGGCTGTTCGGCGGAGGAGATCGTCTTCGGGGCCAACATGACGACCCTCAACTTCGCGCTCAGCCGTACTCTTGGGCGGGAGCTCACGGCCGGCGATGAAATCGTCGTCACCCGCCTGGACCACGACGCGAACATCTCGCCCTGGCTCGAGCTGGCATACGACCGCGACCTCGTCGTGCGCTTCGCGGACGTCAACGACGACACGACTCTCGATCTCGACGACGTCGCGCGGCAGCTCGGCGACCGGACGAAGGTAGTGGCCTTCCCTTGGGTCTCGAACGCCACCGGAACCCTCGTCGACGTCGTGCGGGTTGCGGAGCTGGCCCACGAAGCAGGCGCGCTCGCCTGGGTCGACGCCGTGCACTACGCGCCGCACGGCCCGATCGACCTCGCGGCGGTCGGCGCGGACGTCCTCGTCTGCTCGTCGTACAAGTTCTACGGGCCGCACCTTGGGCTCGCGTTCGCGCGGAGCGAGCTGCTGGAACGCTGGCGCCCCTACAAGGTGCGCCCCGCGCCCGACGAGCCGCTCGGGCACCGCTTCGAGACGGGCACCCTCGCGCACGAGCTGCTGGCCGGCTTCGTTGGCGCCGTCGACTACGTGCACTCGCTCGGCTGGGAGGCGATCGTCGCTCACGAGCGCGAGCTCGGGGAGCGGTTCCTCGCCGGGCTGCCGGAGTCGTGTCGGCTACGGGGCCTGCCGACGATGGAAGGTCGCGTGCCGACCTTCGCCTTCACCCTCGAGGGACGGACGCCGGCGGAGGTCGCGGAGCTGCTCGGGGCACGCCTGATCGCGGTCTGGCACGGGAACTACTACGCCCAGGAGGTGATGCAGCGGCTGGGGCTCCCGGATGGAGCGGTTCGCGCCGGGATCGTCCACTACAACACCCGTGAGGAGGTCGACCGCCTGCTCGAGGAGATCGACCGCCTCGCCCCGAATCGAAGGGTCTCGCGCGGAGCGTCCGGCTAGGAGCGCCGCGCTGCGGGTCGAGCCACTACTTGTACGCCGCGCGGGCGCGCACCCAGCGCTCGTCGTCCCGGTGGATGCGGTCGGGGTCGACGCCGCGCGCGGCCGCTAGATCGAGCGTCAGGCGCTGGAAGCGGACGACGTCGAGCGCCGGGTGCCGGGTCGGGACGAGCGTCGTCTCGACGCCCAGCTCGCGCAGCGCGGCGACCGCCCCCGCGGCGCGCTCTGCGGCGCGACCCTCGCCCTCGAGCACGAAGGCGCGCCAGCGCTCGTCGACGGCGGCGAGATGACCGTGCAGGAGCTGCTCGGTTTGGTGCGCCTCGGCGGCAACGAAGGCTCCTTCCCGGAGCTTGAGCGCGGCCTCCTGCGCCGTCGGCCAGTCGCGGCCCGCCCCGACAAGGAGCCAGCGCTCGTGCTCTGAAACGGGCTCCGGCTTCGCCTCGACCGCGGCCTCGACAGCCGCTGGAAGCCAGGCGATGTCCTCGCCGCGCAGCGCCGCGAGCGCCGCCACGGCACATGTGTAGCTCGCGGTGTGGCACCAGCTCTCCTCGAGACGCGGCGTCGCCACGACCACCTCGTCGCAGAGGGCAGCCAGCGGGCTCTCGGAAGCGCCGGTCACGAGCCACTTCGGACCGGAAAACGTCCGCGCCGCCTCCAGCGTCAGCCGCGTCTCGCCCTCGTGGCTGACGACCACGAGCAGGTCGGCATCCCGCGTTGGCGCCAGAATGAGCTCGAGCGCCTGCACGGCCTGCCCGCCTGTCTGCGCGGCATGGAACGAGGTGCCGCAGCCGGTGTAGAGCACGCGGCCCTCCGGCAGCCGCCGGTCGCGCGGCACCCGTGAGAGCCACTCCGGCTGGGCGACGATCGCGCTACGCGTCTGGTCGCCGGCGGCCACAACCTACGTCTATAGCATGGCTCGCATGACCACTTTCGAGCGCGAGACGCTTCCCAACGGCCTGCGGCTGTTGACCGCGCCGATGCCGCAGGCCCAGTCCGTGACCTGCGTGATCATGCTGGCCGCCGGCTCCCGCTACGAGAACCGGGAGAACAACGGCATCGCGCACTTCGCGGAGCACATGTTCTTCAAAGGGACGACGAGGCGCCCGACCGCGCGCGACATCGCCGGTGAGGTAGACGCCTTCGGCGGTGAGTTCAACGCCTTCACGGGCAAGGAGTACACCGGCTATTACATCCGCTGCGCCGCCGATTTCCGGGACACGGCGCTCGACGTCCTCGTCGACATGATCCGCAACTCGAAGTTCGCGAAGGAGGAGCTCGAGCGCGAGAAGGGCGTGATCGTCGAGGAGATGAACATGTACTACGACACGCCCCGCGACTTCATCGGCGGCGTCTACGACGACCTCCTCTACGGCGACCATCCGCTCGGCTGGGACACGCTCGGCCGTAAGGAGACGATCCGCGGAGCGACGCGCGAGACCTTCCTCGACTACCTCGACACCTGGTACAAGCCCTCGAGGATGGTCATCGGCCTCGGCGGCCGCGTCGGTGAAGGGCTGCGCGAGCGCGTCCAGGCTCTGCTCGGCGACCTCGAGGATGCCCCGACGGGGGCGCCCGAGCCGGCACAGGTCCCGCGCGGGAACGGGGCGGCGCGGGTGAAGCTCCACCCGAAGGACTCCGACCAGGCGCACCTCTGCCTCGGCGTCGCGAGCTATCCGATCGAGCACCCGGACCGCTACGCCCTCCAGCTGCTCGCGACCGTGCTCGGCACCGGCATGTCCTCCCGGCTCTTCACCGAGGTACGCGAGCGGCGTGGGCTCGCCTACTACGTCTACGCGCTCAACCACAGCCATGTCGACGCGGGCTCGCTCTACGCGCAGGCCGGGGTCGACGTCAAGCGAGTCGACGAAGCCGTAGAGACGGTTGCGCGAGAGGTGCGCCAGCTCGCCGAGGAGCCGGTGCCGGCAGACGAGCTCGAGAAGTCGCGGAACCTCGCGAAAGGTCGCTTCGTCCTCCAGCTCGAGAGCCCGCAGGGGCTCATCCTCTTCGGGCTGCGCCGAGAGGTCCTCGAGGGGCGCGTGGCCGAGCCGCACGAGGTACTCGACGCACTCGATGCCGTCACAGCGGAGGACGTGCAGCGTGTCGCCCGCGACGTGATCGGCTCGAACGGCCTGAACCTCGCTCTGATCGGCCCCTTCGACGACGAGGAGCACTTCCAGAAGCTGCTCGGGTAGGCCGCCGCGCTCGTGGAGCCGAGCAGCGGCGCCTACGAGTCTGCCGACCCGATCGTCTCCAGGTCTGCGAGCATGAGCTCGCGGTCGTCGGCATCCTCGATCCGATCGCCGCCCTGGCGCGCGAGGTCGGCGTAATGGCGGCTCTGCCCCTCGTCCCCCGCGAGCGCGTGGGCGCGGGCCAGCGCCTCGTAGGCATAGGGCAGGTCGAAGTCCGCGACCTC
>JBBQDZ010000162.1:0-5338 GCA_038320185.1 Gaiellales bacterium | reverse complement strand
GGCGACGATCACGAGCAGGCTCACCGACAGGTTCCCCCAGAGGAGCAGCAGGTCGACGAAGCCCAGCACGCGCAGCCGCTCCGGTACCGGCTCCAAAGCATGGGTGAACTCGGACACGGGGGAAACCAGGTTTCCCCCATTTGCCTTCTTGTTTCGCGGTACGTCCACTACCGCTACTGCGGCTCCCGCCAGGCAAAGCCCGGCTCCGCCGGCAACCGTTTCCGTCCTTGCGACTCCACTTGCTCCCTTCGCCGGTACTAGCCGGATCAGGTTCTACGGGTTTGATCTCAGCCTCGGTAGAGGCACCCCTATTCGAAAGCGTACCTGAGTAACTTGCATAGGTAATGCCCATGCATTAGCCTCAGCGCGTGGCAAAGCAGCTCTATGCCGCTAGCGACGCTGCTCGGGTGCTCGGGATCAGTCTCGACACGCTGCGGCGCTGGGATCGCGCCGGCCGGATCCGCACGGAGCGCGACCCGGCGAATCGCCGCCTTGTCCCGCTCGCCGAGATCGAGCGGCTCCGGGGGAGCGCTGAAGGTGCGACCCTGAGCGCGCGGAACCGCTTCCGAGGGGTGGTCCGCGAAGTCCAGGTCGACGGCCTGCTCGCGCGCGTGGAGATCGACGTGACCGAGCCGGCGCGGCTCGTCGCCGTCGTGACCCGGGAGTCTGTCGAGGAGCTTGGACTGCGGCCCGGTATGGCTGCCGCCGGAATCGTGAAGGCGACCTCCGTGATGGTGGAGCGATGAGGCGGCTCGCCGCTCTCTTGCTCGGTGCGCTGGCCTTGGCGCTGCCAGCCGCCGCTGGGTCGAGCTCGAGGATCACAGTCCTCGCGGCCTCGTCGCTCACCGACGTCTTCCTCCGCATCGACGTAACCCCGCGGTACTCGTTCGGCGGGTCCGACCAGCTCGCCGCCCAGATCGAGCAGGGCGCCCCGGTCGACGTCTACGCGGCCGCGAGCCCGAAGTACCCGGATGAGCTCTACGCGAAGAACCTGGTCGAGAAGCCCGTCTCCTTTGCGACGAACCGGCTGGTGCTCGTCGTCCCCGCTTCGAATCCGGCGCGCATCCACTCCGTCTACGACCTGAGGCGGCATGGGATCAAGCTCGTGATCGGGGACTCCGCGGTGCCGATCGGCTCGTACACGCGGAAGGTGTTGCAGCGCCTCGGGCTCACCAGCGTCCTCTCGAGCGTTGTCAGCATGGAAACTGACGCGCGCGGCATCCTCGCGAAGGTGGCGCTCGGGGAGGCCGATGCGGGCTTCGTCTACGTGACCGACGCGCGGAGCCTCACACGGAAGGTGACTTCGATCGCCCTTCCCACACGTGCGCAGCCTGTCGTCCGCTACGAGCTCGCGATCGTCAAGGGCACGAGCAGACGGGCGGCGGCGCGGATGTTCGTGGCCCGCGTTTTGGGGCCCCGGGGGCAGGCGCTCCTGCGGGCGGCTGGATTCGGCGGCGCTCCTTCGGGCGGCGGAAAGTAGTCGCGAACCGGATCCTCCGGCGCCTGTTCGAGCCGGCGCTCGTGCTCGCGACCGCGACCGCGCTCTTCTTCCTCCTGCTGCCGTTGCTCGCGATCTTCCTCCGTGTCCCGCCCGGGCGCCTGTTCGGCGCGCTCGGCAGCCGCGTCGTCCTCGACGCGCTCCTCGTGAGCGCGAAGACGACGGCCATCGCGCAGGGGCTCGTCCTGGGCCTGGGAACTCCCGCCGCATACCTCCTCGCCTCCCGCCGGTTCCCCGCGCGGCGGCTGGCCCTGACGCTCGTGGAGTTGCCGCTCGTGCTGCCGCCGGCCGTGG
This sequence comes from Gaiellales bacterium, assembly GCA_038320185.1. Taxonomy (GTDB): domain Bacteria; phylum Actinomycetota; class Thermoleophilia; order Gaiellales; family Gaiellaceae; genus JBBQDZ01. Next base: position 3,546 of record JBBQDZ010000162.1, on the reverse strand, counting down.
CCGGCATCGGACTGCTCGCGGCGTTCGGGCGGGTCGGGCTGCTCGGCTCGCCGCTACGGGCTCTGGGCGTGGAGCTTCCGTTCACGACCGCGGCGGTCGTGCTCGCCGTCGCCTTCGTCGCCAGTCCGCTCTACATGCGGCAGGCCGTGGCGGCGTTCGAGGCGCTCGACCCCAATCTGATCGACGCGGCGCGGACGCTGGGTGCGAGCCGTCCACGCACCTTCTTCCGGGTCGCTATCCCCCTGGCGTCCGGCTCGCTTGGTGCCGGCGCCGCCCTCGCCTTCGCGCGCGGCCTCGGGGAGTTCGGCGCGACGATCATGTTCGCGGGCAGCCTCCAGGGATTGACGCAAACGCTCCCGCTCGCGATCTACGCCCAGTTCGAGCAGGACTTCGACGTCGCGCTGACAATCAGCGCCCTGCTCGTCGCCCTCAGCGCCACGATCCTCGTCGCGATGAAGCTCCGGCCCCGGTGGACACGCTCCGGCTCGACATCTCCCTTCCCCTTCGGTCTTTCGACCTAGAGCTCGCGCTCGAGGTCGAGCCGGGGACGCTCGCGCTCGTCGGGCCCTCGGGCGCGGGGAAGTCGAGCGTCCTTCGCGCGGTAGCCGGTCTTGCCCGCGGCGTGAGAGGCCGGATCGCATGCGGCGCCGAGGTGTGGCTCGACACACCCGGCCGCCGCAACCTTCGGCCCGAACAGCGCTCGGTCGGTCTCGTCTTCCAGGACTACGCGCTCTTCCCGCACCTGTCCGTTGAAGACAACGTCGCGTTTGGCGGCCGGCGGGCTCGACCCGACCTTCTGGAGCGATTCGGGCTGTCGCGCCTCTCTCGCGCGCGCCCGGCCGAGCTTTCCGGCGGCGAGCGTCAGCGAGTCGCGCTCGCGCGCGCGCTCGCGCGCGGCCCGAAGGTGCTCCTCCTCGACGAGCCAATGTCGGCGCTCGATCCGCACACGCGTGGCGAGACGCGCGCCGAGCTCCAGCAGCTGCTGGCGGAGCTCGCCCTGCCGACGCTGCTCGTGACGCACGACTTCGAGGACGCGACGGGGCTCGCGGGCACCGTCGGCGTGCTCGTCGAAGGCAGGTTGCGCCAGCTCGCCCCCCCGGCCGAGCTCGTTGCCGCCCCGGCGGACGCCTACGTCGCGAGCTTTGCGGGCGCCAACCTCCTCCGCGGCCATGCCCGCCGGGGCCTCGGCGGCGTTACCGAGGTCGACCTCGACGGGGCAGGGACGATCCGCTCCGCCGACGAGCTCGAGGGCGCCGTCAGCGCGCTCGTCTATCCGTGGGAGATCTCGCTCGCGCGCGCCGCTCCTGCAACCGTCGCCCCCCGACCAGACGGGGACTCGGCGCTCAACCACCTCACCTCGCGAGTCGTCTCGTTGCTCCCAGTCGGGAATCGCGTGCGCGTGCGGCTCGATCTGCTGACGGCGGAGGTGACGGCTGTCTCGGCGGAGCGGCTCGGGCTACGGGAGGGGGAGCTCGTCGTCGCTTCCTTCAAGGCGACCGGAACGCGGCTGCTCCCACACCGGGGTTAAGCCGCTGGACCTCCGGGAACCGAGGAGCCGGTGCTCCGGGCGGCCGCGTTCCTGCTGGTCTCGAGCGCGGTCCTCGCCGGCTGCGGGTCGAACCAGTCGGCGCTGAAGCCGCACAGCCGCGCCTCGGGGCAGATCGACCGGCTCTGGTGGATCATGCTGGCCGGCTCCGGCGTGGTCGTTGCAATCGTGATCATGCTGCTCGTGGTCGCGGTCGCGCGCCGCCACGCGCGCCGTGACGACGCAAACGACGGCCGTGCCAAGCTCCTGATCCTCGCCGGGGGAGTCGTGGCTCCGATCCTGGTGCTGTCCGCGCTCTTCGCCCTCGCCGTGCGGACGCTGCCCGCGACCTCGGCGCCGGCCGCGGGCCGGACCGCGCTGACGGTCGAGGTTGTCGGCCGCCAGTGGTTCTGGGACGTGCGCTACCCCGGCAACGATGTCCTCACCGCTAACGAGATCCACATCCCGGCCGGCGAGACGGTCCGCCTCGTCGCCCGGACGGCCGACGTCATCCACAGCTTCTGGGTGCCGGAGCTGAACCGGAAGATCGACATGATCCCCGGGCGCAGGAACGCGATCGCGCTGCGCGCCGACCGCCCCGGCGTCTACCGCGGCCAGTGCGCCGAGTTCTGCGGTCTCCAGCACGCGCACATGGCGCTCCTCGTCTACGCCGACCCGCCGGCTCGCTTCCGCGCTTGGCTCTCGGTGCAGGGAAAGAAGGCCCGTGCACCCGCAGGCCCCGCCGTCCGTCGCGGTGAGCAGGTCTTCCTCGACGAGGGCTGCTCCGGCTGCCATGCGATCAGGGGGACACCGGCCGACGCGCACGTCGGCCCCGACCTCACCCACCTCGCGAGCCGCTCGACGCTCGCCGCCGACACCATCCCGAACACCCGCGGCTACCTCGGCGGCTGGATTCTCGACCCCCAGCACGTGAAGCCGGGGAATCGGATGCCGGGCTTCGACCTCCGCGGCCGGGAGCTCGGCTACCTCCTCGACTACCTCCAGAGCCTGCGCTGATGGCCCTCGACCTGCCGCTGCCCGCGCTGCGGCGCGTCCGGCGCCTCGAGAAGATCTGGGCCGAGACGCCGGGCATCGTCGGCTTCTTCACGACGGTGAACCACAAGCGGATCGGCCACCGCTACTTCGTCACGGCCTTCGCGTTCTTCGCGGCGGGCGGGGTGGAGGCCCTGCTGATGCGGACGCAGCTCGCCTCCGCCGAGAATCGCGTGCTCGGGCCGAAGGCCTTCGACCAGGCGTTCACGATGCACGGGGTCACGATGATCTTCCTGTTCGTGACGCCAATGCTCTCCGGGGCCTTCGGCAACTACCTCGTCCCCTTGATGATCGGCTCGCGGGACATGGCCTTCCCGCGCATGAACGCGCTGAGCTACTGGACGTACCTGGCCTCTGGCCTCTTCATCTACTCGGGCTTCGCGATCGGCGACGGCCCGAGCGCCGGCTGGTTCAACTACGTGCCGCTCTCGGACAAGGCGTACAGCCCCGACCTCGGCATCGACTTCTACAACCTGGGTCTGATCTTCCTCGCCGTCTCCTCGACCGTCGGCGCGACGAACTTCATCGTCACGATCTTCAAGCTCCGGGCGCCCGGGATGTCGCTCAACCGCATGCCGCTCTTCTGCTGGGCGATCCTTGCGACCTCCTTCTCGCTCGTCTTCGCCCTGCCCGCGCTGACCGCGGCCAACGTGATGCTCGAGCTCGACCGGAAGCTCGGCTTCCAGTTCTTCGAGCGCTCGAGGGGCGGCGACTCGCTCCTCTGGCAGCATCTCTTCTGGATCTTCGGGCACCCGGATGTCTACATCATCTTCATCCCGGCGATCGGGATCGTGTCCTCGATCATCCCGACCTTCGCGCGCCGGCCGATGGTCGCTCACAACTGGCTCGCGATCTCGACCGTCCTGACCGCCTTCATCGGCTTTGGCGTCTGGGTGCACCACATGTTCGCCACCGGCCTGCCGCAGATCACGATGGTCTTCTACGCGGCGGCGAGCCTCGTCATCGTC
>JBBQDZ010000161.1:0-5459 GCA_038320185.1 Gaiellales bacterium | reverse complement strand
GCGCTGACGATGGAGGCGATCCTCGAGGATCTCGAGGGCCTCGAGCTCGTGGGAGAGGGGGCCGATGCGGTCCTGCTCGGCGGCGCGGACGAGACCGACGAGACGAATCGCGTCTTCAGCTACATGAACCTCGCCAGGGCCTTCGCCGAGCTCGAGGCCGGAGCCGAGCTCTTCTGCCTCCACAAGAACCGCTGGTGGCAGACCGCGCGCGGGCCGCTTCTCGACGCGGGCGCCTTCGTGGCCGGGCTCGAGTACGCGGCCGGCGTCGAGGCGACCATCCTCGGGAAGCCGACCCCGGCCTACTTCGCCGCGGCGGTGGAGGCGCTGGACGCGGATCCGGCGCTGACGTGGATGGTCGGCGACGATCTCGAGGCGGACATCGGCGGCGCCCAGCGCTTCGGCCTCAACACCGTCCTCGTCCGAACGGGCAAGTTCCACCCGGACCTGCTCGAGCGCTCCACGATCGTTCCTGACGGAGTCGTGAGCTCGATCGCACAGCTCCCCGACTGGCTGGAGAACCGGTGAGGGTCGGCCTCGACCTGATCGAGATCGACCGCGTGCGCCGCGCACTCGAGCGCTACCCGAGCTTCCGCGACCGGTGCTTCACGGAGGCAGAGCGCGCGTACTGTGACTCGAGGCCGAACCCGGCGCAGCACTACGCCGCGCGCTTCGCCGGGAAGGAGGCGGTGGGCAAGGCGCTCGGCTTCGGCGTCGCCCGCGCCTTCGCCTGGCGCGACGTGGAGATCCGCGGCCGCCCGAAGCCCTCGGTCTACCTCTCCGGACGGGCGAAGCGGTGGGCCGAGCGTGAGGGGCCGCAGCGCATCGACATCTCGATGACGCACTCGCGTGGTCTCGCGGCCGCAGTCTGTGTCGTCGATGTGGACTGAGCCGCTCTACACGGCGGAGGAGCTGCGCCGCGCCGAGGCGGGACACGATGTCGCGACGTTGATGGAGCGTGCCGGGCGGGCAGTCGCCGACTTCGTCCTCGCCGAGTTTCCCGACGCGCGCCGGGTGGCGGCGGTCTGCGGCGGCGGGCACAACGGGGGCGACGGGCGTATCGCCGCGCGGCTGCTGGAGGAGGCCGGACGTGACGTGCTGATCGTCGAGGCGACGCCGGTGGCCGCGGAGAAGGAGCTCGGCCGGCCTGACGTGATCCTCGACGCGCTCTTCGGTACCGGGTTCACGGGCGAGCCCCGTCCCAGAGCCGCAGCGCTCCTCGAGCGGATCGAGGACTGCGGCGCCGACGTCGTCGCCGTCGATGTCCCCTCCGGTGTCGATGCCTCGACCGGCGAGGTCGCGGGCGCGGCCGTCCACGCATCGGCGACCGTCACCTTCCACGCCGCGAAAGTCGGCTCCGCCGTGACGCCGGGTGCCTTCCACGACGGCTATCTGAAGGTGGTCGACATCGGCCTCGCGCCGCTCGAGACGGCGCATGCGCGCGTGACGCGCGAGGTTCTCGACCTCGTGCCGCGCCGGCGCTCGTGCGACACGAAGTACACCGCCGGCTCGGTCCTTGTGGTCGGCGGCTCGAGCGGCATGACGGGAGCCGCCGCGCTAGCCGCGAAGGCGGCTTTTCGCGCCGATGCGGGGTACGTGGCGGTCGCGGCGCCGGCCGAGTCGCTGCCGGTACTGGAGACGATTCTGCTCGAGGCGGTCAAACGCCCGCTGGAGGAGGTCTTCGAGGCCGCGGAGAGGGCGTCGGCGCTCGCCCTCGGGCCTGGCCTCGGCCGCTCCGAGGAGCGGCGGGCACTCGTGCGGCGGCTGCTGGAGGAGATCGACCTGCCGGCTGTCGTCGACGCAGACGCGCTGCACGAGCTCGAGCCCTTCGAGCGCAAGGCGCCGACTGTGCTCACGCCCCACTCCGGGGAGCTCGGACGGCTGCTCGGCGTCGAGCCCTCGTGGGTGGACGCGCACCGGCTCGAGGCGCTACGCCGGGCCGTCGAGCGGTTCCGCTGCGCGGTCCTCCTGAAAGGCTCGGGCACGCTCGTGGCCGCCCCCCAGGAGGGCGTGCTCGTCTGCGACGGCTTCCCGAGCCTCGCCACCGCCGGCACCGGCGATGTACTGACCGGGATCGTCGGAGCCTTCCTCGCCAAGGGCCTCGACGCCAGGGTCGCGGCCGCAGCGGCGGCGACCGCGCACACCCTCGCGGCTCGAGAGGCGCCTCAGAAGGCGGGGCTCGTCGCCGGCGACCTCCTGGACGCGCTGCCCCGCGTCCTCGCGTAACCCGTTGCTGCACCGCTCCGAGCTCACGATCGACCTCGGCGCGCTTCGCCGCAACGTGCGGCACCTTCTCACGGTTCTCGAAGGGGCCGAGCTGTGGGCGGTGGTGAAGGCCGACGGCTACGGGCACGGAGCGGTCGACGTCGCCGGCGCCGCGCTCGGAGCCGGCGCGTCCGCGCTCTGCGTCGCGACCGTCCCGGAGGCGCTCCAGCTCCGCGGCCCGTTTCCGGACGAGCGAATCCTCGTCATGGGGCCGGCGGCACCACGCGAAGTGGCCCTCGCGCGGGACGCACGTCTCGACCTGGCCGTCGGGGACACCCCGACGCCGGAGGGTGTGGCTGTCCACCTGAAGCTCGACACCGGCATGGGGCGCTGGGGCCTGTCGGAGCTCGAGGCGCCCCGCCGCGAGGTCGTCGGCCTGATGAGCCACCTGGCGACCGCCGATTGCGACCTCGACTTTGCGCGGGAGCAGGTCTCGCGCTTCGACCGGGCGACGCGGCCTCATTCGGGGCTCACGCGGCACCTCGCGAACAGCGCCGCCGCGCTGCGGCTGCCCGAGGCGCGCTTCGACGCCGCCCGCTGCGGGATCGCCCTCTACGGCCTCTCTCCGTTCGGGACCGATCCGCGGGAGGACGGCCTCGAGCCGGTGCTTTCCTGGCGCAGCCAGCTGGCACAGGTTCGTCTCCTCCGGCCGGGCGAGAGCACCGGGTACGGTCGCCGGTTCGTCGCGGACCGGCCGACCTGGATCGGGATCGTGCCGGTGGGCTATGCGGATGGCTTCCGCCGGTCCCTGTCGGGTACGGAGGTGCTCGTCGGTGGGGAGCGGCGGCGAGTTCTGGGGACTGTCTCGATGGACGCCTTCGCGGTCGAGCTCGATCGCGGGCTCCCGGTCGGGGAGCCTGTGACGCTCGTCGGGGACGGGATACTGCTCGACGACCATGCGCGCCTCGCCGGAACGATCTCCTACGAGCTCGCCTGCGGCATCCAGTCGTCGCCGCTCAGGGCACGGCGGACCGTCGCCGATGCGTGAGCTCGCGCGCGAGGTCCTGGCCGGGCAGGAGGCTTGGGTGGTTGGCGGCGCGGTTCGGGACGAGCTCCTGCGGCGCCCGCTCGTCGACCTCGACATCGCCTGCCGGGAGCCAGGGGTCGCAGCGAGGGCCTACGCGCGACTTTCGGGCGGTGCGTGCTTCCCGCTGTCGGAGCGGCACGGCGCCTGGCGCGTCGCGCTCGAGGACGGCCGCACGGTCGACTTCACGCCGCTGCCCGCCGCGATCGCCGACGACCTCCGGACGCGCGATTTCACCGTCAACGCGATCGCGGTGCCGGTGGCGGGAGGCGAGCCGGTCGACCCGTTCGGCGGCCTCGCCGATCTCCGGGAGCGGATCCTGCGCGCGGTTCGCCCGGAGGTCTTCGAGCTCGACCCGCTCCGGCTGCTGCGCGCGGTGCGGCTGGAGGACGAGCTCGGCTTCCGGATCGAGCCCGGGACGGAGCGGCTCGTCCGCGAGCAGGCGGCGCTCGTGACGCGGCCGGCGGCCGAGCGCGTTCTCGGTGAGCTTCTGCGGCTCTCCGTTCACGGCTGGAGCCGCCTCGCGGAGCTCGGCCTGCTGGGGCGGCTCGGAGGAACGCTCGAGCGCGCTGATCGCGCGGCGGCCATTGACGCTCCCGAGTTCAGGCTCGTTGCCTACCTAGGCGATAGCGTGCGACTCCTCCCGATCTCGAACGAGCTCCGCCGCTATGCGATTCGCCTGCTGCGAAGCACGCCGCCGCAGGACGACTCGCCCCGCTTCGTCCACCGGTTCCGGCGCGAGGCCGAACCCTGGGCGATCGAGGCGCTGGCGTTCCATGGCCGCAGCGACCTCGCCCCGGCGGTCGAAGAAGCCCGCGCCGCCGATCCTGCGGCGCCACTCGTGCGAGGGGACGAGCTCGGCCTCGCCGCGGGGCCCGAGATCGGCCGCCTGTTGAGCCGCATCGCCGAGGAGCGTGCCGCGGGCACGATCGCGACGCGCGAGGAAGCGCTCGAGCTCGCGCGGCGGGAGGCGCGCCCATGACCGACCCGCTCCGCCGCCGCTTCGCACAGACCGCGGAGCGAATCGCCGAGCTCGAGGAGCGCCGTCGTGAGGAGCTCCGGGACGAGCTGCAACGATTCCTCGTGCCGCAAGGGGACGAGCGCGTCCTCGACTCCGGTGCCGGAACCGGCGCCCTCGCCTTCGCGCTCGCGCCCCTCGTGCGTGAGGTCCTCGCCGTGGACGTCGTGCCGGAGCTCCTCGCCGAGGGTCGCCACCGCGGCGGCGAGTTCCCGAACGTCGAGTTTCGTGAGGGCGACGCCACCGGGCTGAACCTCGCCAGCGCCTCGTTCGACGTCACCGCCTGCCTGCGAACCCTGCACCACGTCCCGCGGCCCGAGCTCGTCGTCGCCGAGCTGACCCGGCTCGCCCGCCCTGGCGGACGGATCCTGGTGATCGACCAGATCGCCCCCGCCGATCCTCTCGCCGCACTCGAGCTGAACCGCTTCGAGCGCGCCCGCGACCCCTCGAGCGCCCGCGTTCTCTCCGACCTCGACTTGCGCTCGCTCTTCGAGGCGAACGGCCTCGTGCTGCACTCGTCCCGGACGACCGAGGAGCCCCGCGATCTCGTGGCCTACCTCGACCTCGCCGCCTGTGCCGGCGACGCGCGGGAAGAGGCTCTCGCGCTCGCCCCGCCCGGCTACACGGGAACCTACGGCTGGTATCTGCTGGCGAAGCCGGGCCTCTGACGGGCTCTTAGGGATCGTCGACGGCATAGACGTCCCAGGTCTTGCGAGCGCAGTCGTAGCGGTCGAAGAGCACCCGCGTGCCGCCTGCGCGTTTCGCGGTGCTCGGGAAGCGCAGGTCGATGCCGAGGGGAAGCCGAACGAGGATCGACGGCGCCGTCCCCGGTCGCCATCGCATCAGGGCCACTCCCGAGCCGCAGCCGAGGTTTCCGCGTGCGTAGTAGACGGTGCCGCGCTCGTCGACCGCGGGGGCGTAGAGGGTGTGGGTGTAGGCGTCCGGGTTGGGGGCGCTCGCCACGTGCCCGGTGCGGAGGTCGTAGCGGAAGACGCTGCAGAGGTTGTCCGGACAGTTGGCCCAGACGGCGTAGCGGCCCGCGATCTGCCCCGGCTCGGAGTACGCCCCGTGCCCGCGCACCTCAGAGAGGATCCGCTCCTTCCCGCTGCGCAGGTCGTGGAGGACGATCTGGAAGCGGTGGCCGACGAAGTCGAT